>NZ_LMCH01000065.1:0-429075 GCF_001623095.1 Pseudovibrio sp. Ad5
TCTGCACAACTGTGATGTCGATGTCGTTCACAACTGGCACATCATTGGTGCCGTTGATCGTCACCGTCACTGTCTTGGTGATCACACCGCCATTGCCATCATCGATCGTGTAGGTGAACGTGTCGGTTGCGGTCTCGCCTGCTCCTAAATCATCAAACTGACCATTTGGATTATAGTGAAACTTGCCATCGATAAGAGACACTTCACCAGCTGTGTCTGCAGCATCAAACGTGATCGTATGCGTATCTGAGTGATCAGGATCTACAAACTCTGGTGTAATCTCCAAGATGCTATCTTCTGAAGTCGCAACTTCAATATCAGAAACGACCGGAGCGTCATTGGTTCCGACAATCGTCACAATCACAGGGTGTGTAGCTGTTCCGCCAACTCCATCACTTAGCTCAACAGTAAAGGTGAGCTTAACCTGCTCATCTGTTGCCAGGTAGTCAAATACTGTAGACGCCGCAGAGAAGGTAAGATTAATGCGCCCGTCGACACTACCTTCAGAAGAAGTAACATCTGTCACTTTAAGCAGAGCAGTTAGTTCAGAATTGCTTAGAGTAGAAAGGCCGGATGCGACACCCGTAAAACTCACTGATGATACATTAGCACTATGGTCTGCATCCGCTATATCGGCATCAGAAAAGGCCAACTCCAAACTGTCTGAAATTATAGAATTATCAGTGCTTTCTTCGAGGGCAAGTTCATTGGAAAGGTGTACATAATTGCCAACAACATCGCGTTTGAAGGCATAAACTGCGCCCGCCTTTAATGCTGTGAGATCATTGTCAGGCGCACCAATGTAAACTGTTCCATCACTGCCAATATTGATGTATTTCCCAAAAGTACCTTCAGAGTCTCCATCAGGTGCCACTAGCTTGGTAGAAATATATCCACCTACCCCATCAGGGCTAAACACATAAGCAAAGCCTTCGGTGTTCAAACCAGGTTCAGCACCAACAACAATGACGCCGTCATTTCCGATCGCAATCGCGGTTCCGACTCTGTCTAGTAATGAAGCACCCTCTATTGGCAGTTCAACAGCTTCACCATATGTTCCATCTTCAGCGGGAATGTAAACGTAGGCGGAGCCTGAATCATACAGATCGGCATCAGCGCCTTTTGCGCCAACTACAATCACACCTTGTTCATTTACGCTTATTGAGTTGCCAAACTGGTCGTCTGTTGCCCCCTCTGGTAACATCAGCTTTACTGGTGCGTCATAGAGGCCATCAGCATTTTCCTGATAAACATAAATAGCACCGCTGTTAACGTTATTACCATTATCTGCGGGAGCTCCGACCACCAGAAGCCCAGCACCATTAATATCGAGAGACTGTCCAAAAGACGCCTCTGCAACTGCCTCAGGCGCTTCTAACTGTTGTAGAACATATTCGCCGTCAGCATTTGGTGTAAAGATTTGAACAACACCAGATGGCTCCATTCCGCTATCAATGGCCAAAGGCGCCCCAGTAATGATTACTCCATCGTTTCTTATCGCAACGGCGCTGCCAAAAGCGCTTGCGACACTACTTTCATCAGCAAGCTTTATGGCTTCTCCATAGGTACCATTTTCATCAGGTAAATAAACATACAACGCACCGCCTAGACCATCAACTTTTTCCCCCACGACCACGGCACCGGAATCATTGATTGCAATAGATATTTCAAATTTACCTGGGGCAGTATCTACCGGAAGCGTCAGCTTCGTTTCAACATAACCACCTTGCCCATCTGGCTGACGAACCAACAAAGCGCCATCGTTAGGGCCAAGCTCATTTGGAGCACCAAAAACTACAGTGCCTAAGGCATTCACAGCGATAGCAGAGCCAAGTCCGTCTAAAAATGAACCATTTGCATCAAGCAAAAGCTCTGAAGAGGAAATTACCTCAACTGGACCAAATTCAGGTGCGTTGTTGGACGGTGCCGCAGAAACAGAATCAGACATGCTAACCTCAAAGAAATCAATAAATTCTCCGAGACGCTTTCATGTAGAAAATCCGATATCAAATTGGATTTAATTCTCAATTTACTCAAAGTGACTTCAGAAGACCCCATCGATGAAAGCGCTTCACTCCTTTAGAAACCCAGAGTTGAACGGGGCCATACACACTCACTTCAACAGGTTTTTCCGTTATCAAAAGAACCTATCAATATATCTATTTCCTGAGCGCACTTATGAGGCTATCTAATTGATTTTGAATAAGATTCAATAAAACATTGAACCTTGGTGGAAATTTTTAATTCATCCGGAGCAGCATATAACTCCGATCCAATTGCACTCATTCAAATATCAGGGAGATCTAGATGCTGATGCTCTGAAATTTGAATAAAATATGCATTTACTATGCATTATTATTCTTCAAACATTAAAAAAACTAATGATATTTAAACTGCAATTTTTGGTTGATATTTTATATTTCACTTCTCATAGTTGATATTGTTTGTTGGGTGAACTGCAAGTCGGTGAAAATATCACCATCAAATGCGACACTCACAACAGCGTCAACGCCAATAATTTAAAAGGAGTAATTGGAGGATTTGGAAGGACAAGCATTGCTTTCAAACGCTCTCATTTGCTTACATAGTGCTGACACAAGGCACAAAAGCAAAAAGCTCCCGGAAGGGAGCTTTGCTAAACCTCTTTATATACCATGAGGTTAAATGGTGAGCCCGCACGGGTTCGAACCGTGGACCTACTGATTAAAAGTCAGTTGCTCTACCAGCTGAGCTACGGGCTCACTAAACACGAGACGTTTGTTGGTGGGTGCATAGGGATTCGAACCCTAGACCGGCTGATTAAGAGTCAGCTGCTCTACCAACTGAGCTATACACCCAAAACGTTTCCCGCCGAAGCGATGGCGGGTGTATATAAAGCCTTTAGCAAGAGCGCAAGGCCCTAGGTGCAACTTTTCAAAAATGTCTTGTGTAAAGTAAACTTATCCCAGACTAACCTATGCAAATCTACGAATTTTCGCAGCACAAACACAATTCAGAAGTGCGAAACGCGAAAAAACACCGCAAATTTCACAAGACTGACCTCTTATCAATTAGTCCAACGCAAATTTTTCATCAAACAACCAACTACGGGCCACCCCAGCTCTCCTTATCAGTCAGAGGCGTGCACTGCAGCTAAAGTGGCCCCGCCAGCATCGCACTGCAAAATCCTGTATTTCTGCGGGTTCGCTCAAGTGCAACAGTTGCGCCTGGAAAAGCCAATACAAACAGAGCGAGTAGGACTTTCCGCCACGCAACTTCTGCAAAGCACGCTGACTATTGCAGATAACTCAAGGAAACGAGAGGTCTTTGCGGCGCAACATTAAGAAGAAGCCACTTGACGCTTTTACGTATCTAAGCCTAATCTCACCCCGAATTTCAGAGTTTACCTGAGCGATTCAATGGTGAAGCGCGGTAATCTCTTACACGGTTGGAATTATGTTAAGGGAGAGTGGAGCCCTGAGGCTCCCAATACCAGAATGCAAACTTCAATTCTTCTTATCGTGGTGGGACGCGCGTCGCCGGAGTGAGCTAGCTCACTCGGAACGGTTAGACGCGCACAAGGAGCCAAACGGCTCCTTTTTTTATGGCTAATTCGCAGCGATGTTTAAAAGAGCACCCCTGCAAAACAAACAGTCGGATTGATTGCACACCCTTCAATCAGGCAAAACGAGCAGATACAGGCAACAAGGACTTGATGATGCAACGGGAGATGACAGGCGCTGAAATGGTTCTCCAGGCGCTGAAGGACAACGGGGTGGAACATGTATTTGGATACCCTGGTGGTGCAGTTCTACCCATTTATGATGAGCTGATCCAGCAGGATGCGATCCAGCACATCCTTGTCCGTCACGAGCAAGGCGCAGGCCATGCTGCTGAAGGCTATGCACGCTCTACCGGAAAAGCCGGCATTGCTCTGGTGACCTCTGGTCCGGGCGCAACCAACATGGTGACTGCCCTGACAGACGCCATGCTCGATTCCATCCCTATGGTCTGCATCACTGGTCAGGTCCCAACCAACCTTGTTGGGTCAGATGCGTTCCAGGAATGTGACACCGTTGGCATCACCCGCCCGTGCACCAAGCACAACTGGCTGGTGAAGGACGTTGATGATCTGCCTCGCATTCTCCATGAAGCATTTTATGTTGCACAATCTGGTCGTCCAGGCCCTGTTGTTGTCGATATTCCAAAGGATGTGCAGTTTGCCACCGGCACCTATGAAGGCCCGCAGGCAAACCCGAGCAACCACAAAAGCTATCGCCCGCAGCTGAAAGGCGACATGACTGCCATTCGCGCAGCTGTTGAGCTGATGTCAAAAGCCAAACGCCCTGTGTTCTATACAGGCGGCGGCGTCATCAACTCCGGCGCAGCTGCAAGCCAGCTGCTGCGTGAACTGGTGGATCAGACAGGCTTCCCGATTACATCCACCCTGATGGGTCTGGGCGCTTATCCTGCATCCGGTGAGCAGTGGCTCGGTATGCTGGGCATGCACGGCACCTATGAAGCCAATATGGCTATGCACGATTGTGATCTGATGATCTGTATCGGTGCACGCTTTGACGACCGCATCACAGGCCGTCTGGACGCATTCTCACCGAACTCCACCAAGATTCACGTGGACATCGATCCATCCTCCATCAACAAGATCGTTCATGTTGACCTGCCGATTGTTGGCGATGTGGCTCACGTTCTGGAAGACATGGTTCGCATCTGGCGCGCCTCCAGCTTCCGCTCTCAACCAGAGCTAAAGGAATGGCAGACACAGATCGCCAAGTGGCGCGCACGCGATTGCTTGTCTTACCGCCACAGCGATGATGTCATCATGCCTCAGTACGCATTGCAGCGTCTGAACGCAGCCATCAAAGGCCGCAAGGATGTTTACATCTCCACCGAGGTTGGACAGCACCAGATGTGGGCGGCGCAGTACCTTGGCTTTGAATCGCCAAATCACTGGCTGACTTCAGGTGGCTTTGGCACAATGGGGTATGGCCTGCCAGCAGCTATTGGCGCACAGGTTGCTCATCCAGACGGGCTGTGTATCAACGTTGCAGGCGATGCTTCCATCCTGATGAACATTCAGGAAATGTCGACAGCCGTTCAGCATGGTCTGGCCCCGAAAACGTTCATTTTGAACAACTCCTATATGGGTATGGTTCGCCAGTGGCAGCAGCTGCTGCACGGCAACCGCCTCTCCCACTCCTACACGGACAGCCTGCCTGACTTCGTGAAACTGGCAGAAGCTTACGGTGGCAAAGGCATTCGTGTCACCAAACCGGGTGAACTGGATGACGCCATTCAGGAAATGATTGAAACACCTGGCCCGGTTCTGTTTGATTGCTGCGTCGCTCAGCTGACCAACTGCTTTCCAATGATCCCATCAGGCAAAGCCCACAACGAAATGTTGTTGCCAGATGAAGCAACTGATGAAGCCGTTGCAAACGCCATCGACACCGCTGGCAAGTCATTGGTATAGGTAAGCTGGGAGAACCATTATGAACGCACAGAAAACAGACGCTCTATCGGCCTATTTCCTAGCCGAAACCAGCGATGTCCTCGAAACACATACCCTATCTATCATTGTAGACAATGAACCGGGTGTTCTTGCCCGCGTGATTGGCCTGTACTCTGGCCGTGGCTACAACATTGACAGTCTCAGTGTTTCTGAAACGGAGCACGAGAAGCACGTTTCCCGTATCACGATTGTGACCACAGGTACTCCTCAGATCATCGAGCAGATCCGCCACCAGCTGGATCGCCTTGTACCGGTGCATATCGTCCGGGATCTGACCGTTGCAGCACGCAACTCCAATCAGGAAAAGCCGCTTGAGCGAGAGCTGGCACTGATCAAGGTGCGTGGTGAAGGAGACAAACGTCTGGAGGCCCTGCGTCTGTCAGAAGCTTTCAGGGCAACTGTCATTGATGCAACCATTGATCACTTCGTTTTCGAGATCACAGGCCGCACCAATAAAATCGATCAGTTCATCGAAATCCTGACACCACTGGGTCTTGTTGAGGTTTCACGTACGGGCGTTGCCGCACTTTCACGTGGGTCCCAAGGTCTTAAAGACTTGCAGGATGAAATTTAACAGTTAGAGGACAATTTTGTCCTATTGATATTGAGCGGCGTCTTTTGCAAGTCTGTGAAGACGCCGTTTTATTTTGATAATCTAGAGCGTATCCCCGACAGGTGGGAACCGGTTCTCGGATAAGGGTACGTGAAGAATAAAAAGTCAGAGCATGGCGTATAAAGGCGACATGCCCTGACTCAAAAAAGAGTATGCCCCATGAAGACGCCTAGCCGCTTATCCGTCAACGTAAACGCTGTAGCAGTTCTGCGAAATCGTCGCGACGTTCCGTGGCCAAGCGTGACGCATCTGGCAGCCCTCGCCCTCAATGCAGGCGCCAAAGGCATCACCGTGCACCCACGCCCGGATGAGCGCCATATTCGCCGCACAGATGTTGAAGACATTTCCAAAATGCTACGTGAGGAGCTGCATGGCAAAGAGCTGTGCCTCGAAGGCTATCCGGATGAGCGCTTCATGGAGTTGGTGGAGCAAACCCGCCCGACGCAGGTTCTGTTTGTACCAGACGACCCGTCCCAGCAAACCTCAGACCACGGCTGGGATTTCTCCCAAAACATGGATCTCCTGAAAGAAGCCATCAGCACTGCGAAGTCCTGGGGCGTGCGCACATCACTCTTCGTGGATCCGGAACCAAGCCAGCCAGCTCTTGCAGCTGAAGCAGGCGCTGAGCGTATCGAGATTTACACCGGCCCTTATGGAGCCTGTCACTCTGACAAGGAAGCCGAAAAGGTCGAGCTGGAGAAAGTCGTTGCTACCGCAGAAGCGGCAAGAACAGCGGGTCTGCTGGTCAATGCAGGACACGACCTCACCGTTGAGAACCTGCCAGCTCTGATTGAGCGCGTGCCATACATCTCAGAGGTCTCTATTGGCCACGGTTTCACTGCCGACGCTCTGGAACACGGCTTCACCCAAAGCGTTCGCCGTTTCCGCCACGCCCTTGGTGAGCCGACAGAACTCTAAGAATTAACTTGTTTCAAAGAAGAGCCTGCTGTGATCCGTTATAGCAGGCTTTTTTGTATATGGCTGCTGAATTCAAACCCCTTCAAAATACCGCAGAAACTCAAAACTGGTGATGTCCTTCTCAATCCATGCTTTGAACGCCTTCAGCTCATTCTCCCGGCTACGTGCATACTGATCCGCCAGCGACGCCCCCAAGGCCTCCTTCACAAATTCACTCTCCCGGAAGAGCTCCAGTGACGCTTCTAATGATCGCGGCAACTTCTCCAAGGTTTCATCCTTACCCGGATCACCAATCAGCATTGCCGGTGGCTCCTCCCCTTTACGAAGCCCCTCCAGCCCAGCGGCAGCAATCAAAGGCACGATGATATACGGATGGGTGTCAGCCCCCGGACACCGATGCTCCAAGCGGACCGCTTGCGGGTCAGGACTGGAAATCACGCGCACCGCACTCACGCGGTGCTCATCTCCCCAACACACTTCTTCAGGACAACCAGTAAATCGGGAAAGCCTGCGATACGAGTTGATCGTTGGCCGAAACGCCAGATGAGACGCTTGCATCTGCTCCAGAAGCCCGGCCACAAAGAACCTCCCCCGCTCACTCAGCACCGCCTCCCGATCATAAAATACATTGTGCCCCATCTCGTCATAGAGGCTGATGTGCACGTGGGTTCCGCACGCAGAATCCTGACCCATTGGCTGATAACGGGCCATGAAGGTCGCAATCAGATCATGCTCCCGGCACAGCTCTTTCAGGTGATGACGTGCTCGTACTGCATTGTCAGCAGCTTGCAGTGGTGAAGTCGGCGACAAGGCAATCTCATACATGCCCCAACCAATCTCACTCTCCATTGAGGAAACCCCAATGCCAAGCGAGTCCATACGCGCACGAAACGCTTCCATCAGGTCCATGTAGTCCGGATCACGGTTGACTGAGTCATATTGCAAGGAATGACCAAACGGCTTGAGCTTATGGTGGTGTCCCGCTTCAACTAATGCCCGGTCAAAATGAAAGATCCCTAGCTCAAACTCCATTCCAATCTTCATGGTGAGTTTCAGCTCGGCAAGTTTTTCTTCCAGCATCTCCAGCGGACGCCGCAAATCCAATGAAAAACGCGCACCATTCCGCTCATAACAATTCAGCAGAACCTCTGAAATCTCAGGTCGCCACCCCAGCTGAAACAGCGTGTTGCCATCTGCCAGACTGTGCAAATTGCCAAAGCCGGTGTGATACCAGACGTGCGGAGATTCGTAGATCTGCTCACCAGCAGGCTGCCCGTCTCCGTGAGGAATAAGATAGAGCGAGGAGTTGGTGGAACACCCCTTCTCCAACCCATCCAGAGGCTGAAGCCGGCACCGCAAAAGCCCGTTCATATCTGGCACCTGCGTGATAACCGAATGTACGCCCCGCTGCCTCAACTGCGCGATTTGCTTGGCCAGCCCTTCCTTTGAGGCGGTTTGCTGTTCCCAAAATGTCGTCATGCCTGATCCACTCCAAGATGTACAAAGCACCTTAAAGTCAACGCTGATTGCAAAACATGGAAGAATTTGGCGACCTTTAAACTAAATCTCGCATCTGCATAAGTTGCAAGTAAATCCTCAAGACTACCTAAGCAGTGTAATTGGTACACAGGTGCATCGGCTGGAATTATCGACAAAAACCACATCAAGCCTATGAAATGATGGAAATAAGTGCCCCCATACCCACCGTGCAGATCAGCAACACTCGTAGAGATAACTAATAGTTTATTGCGAGAAAATTGTAAGGATACGGATTTCTGCTAGGTTGGACATTCCCTAAGGACACCCCATCAAGAATAATAGAAACATGCGCTCTTTATACCTCCTAGCTATCCCCATGGCTCTTGCCGCACATCCCCTAAGTGCACAAGAAGCCAACCACCAAACAGAAGCTCCACGAGAGCTTAACGCAGGCGGTTTTGTCGGCGTCAACGTTGGTCGCTCTTTCTTTGAGGCTGATCAGATCGACACGAAAGATCAGGAACCAAACACCCTTGGCTTCTATGGATCTTACGCTCTGCCACTCTTCCAGCAGTTCAGCCTGCAGGTAGATGGAGATCTCGAATACTACCAGTTCGACACCAAGGACGGTGACAACACCCTCCGCGACGGTCTGGGAGCAGTCCACTTTGCTTACAAAGACCCACAGCAAGGCTTGTTCGGTGTCTTCGGTGGCGGCGGTGTAACCGTTGACGGCGGAGACGACACCTCCACAAAGACCTTCCAGTTCATTGGTGTTGAAGGCCAGTATTACCTTCAGGACATCACCCTGTTCAGTCAGGCTGGCTTCCTTGATGGTGATGACGACCAGAACGAGACCATCGACAACGGCCTGTTTGCCCGTGGTGGCGCAAGCTACTACTTCACACCAAACACCAAGTTGACCGGCTCTCTGTCTTACGTCAGTGGTGATCGCTACAATCGTCCAAACCCGGGTGATGCGCGTGATGGTGAAGTTAACATCTTCAGCTGGGGTGCCGAGTTCAAGCAAAGCTTCACCGCTCTGCCAGTTGGTCTCAGTGCTTCCTACAGCGGCCATGACTTCCAGATCAAAGGTGATGAATCCGACGAACCGGTCATTCATGAGTTCCGTTTTGGCGCATTCTTCCAGTTCGGCACCACAACACTACAGGAAAACGACCGCACAGCAGCAGGCTCTGATCTGCCACAGCTGAAACGTTGGATTTCCCTCTCAACCAACGAAGTCGACTAAGCCTTCGAGATAAGGCTGGGCTATGTAGTAATACGCTATTACCCGCTCAGCCTCTTCCCTTGCTAGGTTTCCCTCGCAGTCACATCTGGGAGGGAAACATGTCTGCCAAAAAAGTGCTTATGATCACCGGTGACTTCACCGAGGATTACGAAACCATGGTGCCGTTTCAGACCTTAGGCGCCGTTGGTCATGATGTTCACGCCGTTTGCCCGGATAAAAAAGCAGGCGATACCGTCGCAACATCCATCCATGACTTTGAAGGTGACCAGACCTACACCGAAAAACGCGGTCACAACTTCACACTCAACGCCAGTTTTGACGCCATCAACCCGGCCGATTATGACGCACTCGTCATTCCCGGTGGCCGTGCACCAGAATATCTGCGCCTGAACCCAGCCGTTCTGGAGATGGTGCGTCACTTCTTCAAAGAGAACAAACCGGTCGCAGCCATCTGCCACGGTGCTCAGCTTCTCTCTGCTGCTGGCGTGTTAGAGGGCAGAACCTGCTCTGCCTATCCGGCCTGCGCACCAGAGGTCACCATGTCCGGCGGCAAATTCGCTGACATCGACGTGGCTGACGCAGTCACTGATGGCAACCTTATAACAGCACCAGCATGGCCTGCTCATCCAGCATGGCTCAAGCAGTTCCTTGCTCTGCTGAACCAGCCTGCTTATGCTTAAGAAGCAGCACTAGACAATTGCGGAGGGGACCATGTGTGAGCTTTTCATCAAAGCAGATACTGACCTGTGGGAGAGTACAACACGCTCCCTTCGCATTGACCGTATGGTCACCAGCGTGCGGTTGGAAACTTACTTCTGGACCATCCTTGAAGAGATCGCTAAGCGTGACGACATGTCCGTTGGCCAGCTTCTGACACGTCTGCACAATGAACCCATCGAAGCAGGACATGACCTGGGCAACTTCACCAGCTTCCTGCGTGTATGTTGCCTCCGCTATCTCTCGTTACAGGTGACAGAGGATATCCCAAAGGACAAATCCGTCCCGATCAGCACTCTCAATGCTCCTCAGTTGCTGAAGAACGAACGCGCCTATCGGGCACAAACACGTGCCATAGAAAACGCAAATTAGGCTCCCCTCACCTTTTTCAGCGAGAGAAGCCAATCAACTGCTATGCAAAGACAAAGTCTTCAGCGCTCAGGCTATGAGTGAACAACCATCCCGTATCCACCTCCAGCACATCATTACCGTAGGATATGGTGATCCATCCTCCCAAAACTGTCTCATCGATATCCAGCTCTGAAAAGGAGCTCACACCAGCTGCGGAAAGATCAATGGTGTCCTCGCCAGCATCGAAGTCATCAATCACATCCTTCACACCATCATCCACAAAGCAAAACGTGTCGGCACCATCTCCCCCAACAAGGAAGTCACGGCCCGCACCATCCCGCAATACGTCGTTGCCGTCACCACCTTCCAGAATGTCATCTCCTGCACCACCAAGCAGCCGGTCATTGCCATCTTCCCCGCGCAGATGATCATCACCAGCAAACCCTTCCAACGCATCATCACCATCATTCCCGCGCAGCAGGTCATTGGAGGTTGATCCGAGGATGTAGGCATCCTGTCCATGGTGGCCGGTTGGGTCCAGCAGAACTGGAATATCCTCAACCCACGTATCATCACGTTTCTGATCAGAAAGCCCGGAGATAATCACCACGCTGTCCCGGTTCATCTCGCTATAGAACGCCGAGGCGTTGATGGCATTGAATGCCGTGCTGTAGTTGAAAGGCAGATGCGCCGACCAGCTCGGCAGGTTGAGCAATCCGCCCCCATCCCAAAACAGCGGTGTATCATACCAATCATTGAAAATGACGATATTGCTGGTGTCGTAGCCGTAGTCCGTATCGTTACCCGTCAAATCCAGACCATCAGACGAGATCGTCGAGGGCACCGGATCGTTTTCCAGATCAAAGCTGAAAAGCTCAGCCCCGCTGTCTAGAACAGCCGCACCATCCTCCGGCGTATAATGGCTGGCAAACGCCATGTAATTGGCATCCACAAAGAAGCAATCCAGCCAGTCATTGCTGCGCTCTGCCATGTTGGCAACAGCACCGCCACCCAGCGAATGGCCTGTCACAACCAGATCGCTGCCATCCAGTCCATGCCCAACCATGAAATCCTTCAGCGCAGCAAGCAGCCCGCCGAACGCTTCTTCAACGTAATGCGGTTCATCCTTGAAGAACTCAAGATAGTCGATCACATCCCCAATCGTGTCGGTAACAATGTTGTCCAATGTCCCCGTCGTTCCACGAAACGCCAGCGCAACCTGCGTGATGTTGCCTTTTTCATCATACTTGGCCAACACGTCTGCCTGAGCATCTTTGAACTTGAACGTCTCCCCCTGAAACGTCCCGTTGTGATCAATGATTGCACCATCATAGCCAAGATCAGCAGCAGAAAGGACCGTCCATCCCTTCTCCTCAATCCTGTCACGTGCCGCTTGTTCACTCTCCCCGCTCAACAATCCGGCTTGATCTTCAGTTCCCCAAAGAGTTCCGACCAGTGTTCCCAGCGAGAACCCGTTGGCTTGATACGCACTCCCAAGCGCATCATCCAGCCCGTGATAACTATAAAGCATCAAGTCCAAAGCATCAGACATGAGCTGTCGCGCGTCATTCCCTTTATACTCAAATAAAGACATCATCCCTCCCGAATGCAAAGCAACTACATCCTGAAGGAAAACGCTGGTCTCACAATAACCAATAGTAGGACTATGAATTCCATATTTCATATATTTGAAATGCAGATGGATGTTCATCCAGCAAACAACAGATAACCTAACCAACGCTGATGAAACTATTGCGTTATATCTGGATGATCTTGCTGGAAGAACAAATTCATTCAGCTCATCTAAATCACGCTTCCCTTACAAATCCCTCTTGTATATTAGTTTATTAGCATATATTAATATACTAAATTAAGGAGAGATCGGAGGGCAATCAATTGGATCTTCTCAGGCAAAACGTTTGGTCCCCCTACCTGGCGGGCATGATTATTGGGCTCCTGCAAATCCCGGCATTTCTGCTGGTTGATACTGCGCTGGGGGCTTCATCCTCTTTCGTCACCGGCACCGGCTTCATCTTCTCGCTGTTTGATTCCAGCATCACGGAGATCAAGTACTTCGCCAAGTACATGTCCAAGGACAAATACTTCTGGCAAAGCGCATTGGTGATCGGTATCGCTCTGGGCGCTCTGATTTCCTACAAAGCAAGTGGCCGTAAAGCCAGCTTCTCCTCTGCCAGCTGGAAGACCATCGGTGCAAGTTCAGCCCCGGTTGTTCGTCTCCTGCAAGGCTTCATCGGTGGCTTCGTTTTGCTGGTTGGCGCCCGCATCGCAGGCGGCTGCACATCAGGCCACGGCATCTCCGGCCTTGCACAGCTCAGCGTTGGCTCCAGCATCGCTGTTGCGGCCATGTTCGCAGGTGGCATCGTCACCGCCAACCTTCTTTACAAACGCGCATCCTAAGGAGAGGTCATATGGAAATTTTCTGGCTTGTTATCCTCGGCCTCACCATGGGCATCATCTTCGGTGTCGCACTGGAAAAGTCTCGTGTCATGGAACCTGGCGTGCTCATCGGTCAGTTCCTCTTCAAAGACTACACCATGCTTAAAATGTTCCTCGCAGCAACAGCAACTGGTCTGGTCGTCCTCTCTGGCCTGACTGCACTCGGCCTTGCAGAGCTGCACCCGAAAAGCTTTGTTGTTGGCAACATCATCGTCGGCGGCACCATCCTCGGCGCAGGCATCGCCATCGCAGGTGCGTGCCCGGGCACAGTCTTTGCCCAGATTGGCCGCGGCTACAAAGATGCATGGCTCACTGTCATCGGTGGCATCATGGGCGCAGCATTTTATGGCTACAACAAATCCCTCATCGACGGCGTGCTGGACATGGGCAGCTTCGGCAAGATCACCTACGCGGATCTTTTCCCACCCCTACCCTTCTGGATGCTCGGACTTATCACCGCAGCAGCCCTCGTCGTCGTTATGATCGCACTGGAAATGTATCGCCCATGGAAGGTGGATCGCGGCATGGATCAGAACAAGGAAGCATCCGTCAATTCAAATACGGCACATGCATAATTTAAGAGCCCCCAACTGAACTGACTTTGGTTCAGATCAGTAATGCCCCGGAGGAGCACAGACCTTCGGGGCATTTTTTTGCGTGAATGAGAAAGGATCAAATCAAACTCACCTTAAGACACCTAATTTTATTGCGCCCACGCTGTATTTTCCCTCACTTTCCTGTTGCATCCATTTCGATTCTACGGCATAACCGAACCGTACCGTACGGTACAGAAAAACAAACAAGCCAAACCGCTGGAATTAGAACCGCATATGTCCACTGAGCCAGAACAACCAGACTTTACAGACCGCCAGCGCGCGGTACTGGACAAAGCGCTGGAGCTGCTGGTGGAAGGCGGCGAAAAAGCGCTGACAACAGCCGCCATCGCTCGCGCTGCGGGGTGCTCGAAAGAGAGCCTCTACAAGTGGTTTGGGGATCGCGATGGATTGCTTGCTGCAATCGTTACCCGTCAGGCCTCTAAGGTTATTCCGGGTGCTGATCCAGCCGCAAACATGAGCGAAGACGGCCTGCGCGCCGCATTGGAAGAATTTGCCAGAAACCTGCTGGAGACCATCTCCGGCGACGTTTCTCTGGCCCTGAACAGACTTGCCATCGGGCAAGCCAGCAAATCTGAAACCGGTCTTGGCGCCATCCTCGAAAAGAGTGGCCGCGCCCGCATTGGCAGACAGACCACAGCATTGCTGGAAAAAGGATGCACACTTGGCTACCTGCACTGCGAAGACCCGCAGGAAGCCTACAGCACACTTTACGGGCTGGTCGTTCGCGATCAGCACATCCGCATGCTTCTGGGCGGCACCGCGCAGGCATCGGCAAAAGACTTGGAACTGGCTGCCCAAACAGCAGTCAAACAGTTCATACAGCTCTACGGAGCACAGAATTAAAGCGCCTCTCTGGAAAGTGGAAACAGATTTTCAGGGAAACGCAAACCAAAAACTAGACCATACGTGCTTTGGGAAAGGCACGGGCGAAACAAAGGGTAGTACCATGCGCGTATATTACGACCGCGATTGCGATTTGAACCTGCTCAAGGGCAAGAACATCACCATCATTGGCTACGGTTCTCAGGGCCGTGCACATGCAATGAACCTCAAAGACAGCGGCGTTGCAGGCATCACCATCGCTCTGCGCGAAGGTTCCACAACACGCCTGAAAGCTGAAGCAGACGGCTTCACTTGTAAGACTGTTGCAGAAGCAGCAAAAGACGCAGATCTGATGATGATGGCAACTCCTGATGAGCTGCAGGCAGACATCTGGAAAGAAGATATCGCAGGCAACATCCGTGATGGCGCAGCAATCGCTTTCGCACACGGCCTGAACGTTCACTTCGGTCTAATCGAGCCTAAGTCCACCATCGACGTTCTCATGGTTGCACCAAAAGGCCCAGGCCACACCGTACGCGGCGAATACCAGAAAGGCGGCGGTGTACCTTGTCTGATCGCTGTTCATCAGGACGCAACAGGCAACGCAAAAGACCTCGGTCTGGCATACGCATCCGGCGTTGGCGGCGGTCGTTCCGGCATCATCGAAACCTCCTTCCGCGAAGAGTGTGAAACCGATCTGTTCGGTGAGCAGGCAGTTCTCTGCGGTGGTCTGGTTGAGCTGATCCGTGCAGGCTTTGAAACCCTGACCGAAGCTGGTTACGCACCAGAAATGGCATACTTCGAGTGTCTGCATGAAGTGAAGCTCATCGTAGACCTGATCTACGAAGGTGGCATCGCGAACATGAACTACTCCATCTCCAACACTGCTGAGTGGGGTGAGTACCAGACTGGCCCACGCATCGTGACTTCTGAGACCAAAGCAGAAATGAAGCGCGTACTGGAAGAAATCCAGAACGGCACCTTCACCTCTGAGTGGATCCAGGAATACAAGGCTGGTGGCGCTAAGTTCAAAGCAACACGCCGCCTGAACGACGAGCACCCAATTGAAGAAGTTGGCGCAAAGCTCCGCGAAATGATGCCTTGGATCTCCGCTGGCCAGCTGGTCGACAAAGCGAAGAACTAATCTGATCCTCATCGCAGGATACGCATAAAACAAAATCAGAGCGGCAGTTGAACTGAACCTCAACTGCCGCTCTGATTGTTTTTATAAAGATCAATGCACTGAAGACCTGATCACCCAGTTTTATCTCTGCCGGTTCGGCTCAACCTCAAGCTGAATTTTTCCAGCATCAACGGCCTCAGGCTGCAAACTGAGCATGTTCTGAAAGAAGCTCTTTTCTTTAATCTCTATGGTTTTCTTGTCTCGTCTGCTTGCAACACTGCTGGCAGGCAAAGCTTCATCAGAGGGAGCGACAGAAAACTCTTTTGCTAGCCCCTCTGGCAGCTCAACTGAGTATTCACCGCTATCCAGATTGTACGCTCTGAAAAAGCCCTGATAATCCGTGAACACAGTAATCGCCTTCTCGCTGTTTTTGTTTTTCAGCAGCAATGGTGCATTTGCGATGGGCTCATTTTGATCATCGACAGCTTGCCCGCACACGGAGGCTGTTGGTGCACCCGTTCCGGCATCACTCCCCTCGCATCCCCCCATTGAGAACGCTGGCACATTGACCAAAATCAAGGCGCAAAACATCACAAAACGAGCGAAATGCCGGATCATCATCTACGCTCCTCCTTAGCGGTTTTTGCTCAAAACAACGGTCGGTTTAAACTTCTCGCCTGCATTAAAAAATCGGGGAGCAACATCCGGATCACCCAGCGGGACCAGATATCCATTGTAAGACTTCCAGTTGCTGGGAACGGTCAACTTGATCTCAAGCTCTTCCTCGCTCCCCCAACTCTCCACGGAATCCCATTCATCGCTAACAACGGCCAGCGCAACCATGTTGACGGAATGCGGTTGTTCAATTCTGACCGTAGCGACCAACTCAGTCAGGTTGGGAGCATTGCCAAATTGCTGCAGGCAAAAGACAATCAATCCTCCACCAATGAACGTCACAGCAATCGGTGCCGCGTTTGTTTTCAGCTTGCCAAAAAATGGAAGTTCAAGCTCAACAACACGCCCCTCATTGTCAACAAATCGCTTTTCTTTAATCAGCGCATAGACTGACAAGATGGCGATAAGGCCACCAAATAAAATGCCCGTAAGAGCAAGAATAAAGGCAAAGAGCATGCAGACCTCCCACCAACCACTCCAAAAATATCCCAGCCAATTCAAAAAAACCAACCGTCAATATTCGAGAAGCAAAGCAGCGATGCTCAAACAGAATAAATCCAGCTCACCTTTATCCGATCAACAATAATCAATAATCTTCCAAAGGCTTAGAGATACATGACATCCAGAAAAACCCGGGCCTTCACTGTGTTTTTCTGTGCTTAAAATTGCTCACTTTACACGACACCCTCATCAGGTAATTTACGTAGTATTAGAGCGATTGGCCCGAAACCATCTTTTGCAAGGTTAGGGCGTGGAGTTTTTCTTGAATCCTATTAGCAGTCCATTACAAAGACTTGATAAGTTCCCAATTTTATTCTTCGCAGTGATGTTTTTCGGCGCATTTTCGATTGCCTTCGTAATCCCATTATTGAGCACCTACATCATTGAGGAATTGCAGGAACCAGCGTTTAATCTTGCGCTCGTCATCGGCGGATTTTCAGTCGTGTCTCTTGCCACCAACCGCATTTTTGGTGGTCTCATTGATGGTGGAAACCGCGTCAAACCATTGCTTCTCATCAACATTTGCGCCTTCACTGTTCATGCTCTCATCCAATTGACTGCTCCCTCCTACCTGTCTCTCATCATTTTCGGCATTCCGTTGATTGGCATCAGCGCTGGTGCTCTGTCCACCATGTATTCCACGGGTCGGTTGATTGCAGAGCAGACCGGACGCGAACCGGGCACCTTCAACCTTCACATGCGCATTTGCCTGTCGCTTGGGTGGGTCTTCGGTCCACCTGCGGCCTTCCTGCTTTATGGCACCTATGGGTTTCAGGAAATCCATCTTGCAGCAGCCATTTCAGCCTTTATCTGGCTCACCCTTTGCCTGCTGTTCATCCCCGCAACGCTGAAAACTCACATCAAGAAGCACGCTCAGGAAAGCAGCACTGCAGACACAGTTCCCATGATGTTGCTGATCGCATGTGTTCCCGTGTTCGCCTTGTCTGCTGCAAACAGCGTATTCTTTTCAGCAGGCCCCGTTTACTTCATTAAGGAGATGGGCCTCTCGGTCTCCGTCCCCGGCTGGGCTTTTGCAACCAAAAGCCTCTTCGAAGTCATCATCATCTATTTTGCAATCAAGCCAACACAGCGGATTGGCGAACGGAATATGATGTTGCTCTCCGGTCTGGGTGCCATGCTCTTCTTTGCAACAATCACAAGCGCCAATTCCGTTGAGCAAGTGCTCATGCTCTGCATCATTGAGGGCATGTACTATGGCATCTGTGCCAGTGTGGGCATCACGTTCATTCAGAACTATGCCCGCCACAAACCCGGCATCGCGACCTCTTACTTCGTCAATGCCATCTTCGTTGGCGGTCTGGCAGGCAATGTCCTCACTGGGCTTGTCGCATCCTACACCACCTTCCAAAACACAATCCTGAGCAGCATCGTCCTCGCAGCTCTGGCCACCTTGATCCTGTTGGTCATCAAGCCCCCCCAACACCAGCAGCTCGCACAAACATCCTGAGCCTTTGCGCTGGCCGGATCAGCGCACATAAAAGCGCGATAACATCTCCTGCTTGCATTTCGTTCAAGGAGATGTATCAATACGTACATTCCCGCAAGACTCCATAAGTCTTTCCCCATCACCTTTGGATTCCCCATGCGCTCTATTCCTGCGGCTCTGGCAATGCTGGATCGTTTCCCAATACTGATTCACGTCTACATGCTCATTGGCTCTCTGGCGATTGCTTGCCTCATCCCACTCTACAGCTCTTATGTTGTCACAGAGCTCGGCGAGCCAGCATGGAAACTCGCGGTCTACATCGTCGGCTCAACAGCCATCACTTTGTTTTCAAACCGCTATTTCGGCGCACGTATTGATGCTGGAGCACGGCTGAAGCCTATCTTGATATTCTGCTCCACGCTTTACATGCTCAACATGGGCCTTCAATCAACAGTACCGGCCTACTGGATGCTATTGATGGGTGTGCCGCTCATGGGTGTCTCAGGTGGCGTGCTCTCCACCATGTTCTCTTTTGGACGCCTGTTCGCAGAGCAAACCAATCGGGAACCTGCCAAGTTCAACTCACACCTGCGCATTGCTATGTCGTTGGGCTGGATGGTCGGCACACCGCTGGCCTTCACGCTCTACGGCATGTTCGGCGTCAGCTCCATTTTCCCGACAGCCGGTGTCATCAGCATCTGCTGGCTGGCGATGGGCATTTGGATCGTTCCCAAAAGCTTCACCACCCACCATCCGATCAAGACCAGTGAGAATGGCAGGATTGAGCCAGTTCCGTTCGCCCTCATCCTCGCCTGCCTGCCCATATTTGCGCTCACCTCGGCCAACGTCATTTTTGTATCCGCAGGTCCCGTCTTCTTCATTGAGGAAATGGGCTTCCCAACAGCAACCCCGGGCCTCGCCTTCTCAGTCAAATGCTTCGTCGAAGTCTTAGTCATCTTTGTTATCGTTAAACCTGCTCAAAAGCTGGGCCAGAAGAACGCTATGCTGTTCTCAGCTCTGCTTGGAACACTCTTCTTCCTCCTGATTGTACGGGTAACAGAGCCCTCACAAATCTACCTGCTCTGCGCACTGGAAGGTCTGTACTACGGCATCAACGTCGGGCTTGGCCTCACATTCATACAGGCATACGCACCGCATCGACCGGGGATCGCCACGGCGTCCTACACAAACGCCATTTTTGCTGGCGCCTTGGTTGGCAACATGATGACCGGCACAGTGGCAAGCATCACCACATTCGGAAACACCATCCAGTTTTCCGCTCTACTCACTCTGCTCTCCGCCGCAATTTTGCTGGTCGTCCGGGCTCCAAAGCCTGAAACCAGCCTCCAAACCTCCTAAACGACAGACCTAAGCAGCTCAAAATGACCCAAACTCTGGAAATCGAAATCTCAACCGACAAAGACAAACTTCAGCGCGACAAGATCTATCAGTTCCTCTCAGAAGACGCCTATTGGAGCAAAGGCTTGCCACGGGATGTCTTTGACAGATCGATAGAAAACTCACTGTGCTTCGGGCTGTATCTGCCAAACGGAGAGCAAGTTGCGTTCGCTCGCGTCATCACAGACAAAGCCACCTTTGCTTATCTGGGCGACGTCTTTGTCTCCCCCGAGCATCGCGGCAAAGGCCTCTCCAAACAGCTCATGAAAGCAATCGACGCCCACTCCGAATTGCAAGGCCTCCGCCGCGTCCTGCTGGCAACAGCAGATGCGCACGACCTCTACAAACAATTCGGCTTCACGCCACTTGCAGCCCCGGACCGCATGATGGAACGGCACAACAAGACGGCCTATCAGAAAGCTTAGGAGGGCAGACCACAACACACTCCTCCTACAATTTGTTCATATGATATGCGCAAGGCGCTAACCAACAAACCCAGCGCCTTGCATGTTTAAGAGATCACTTAACCGCCAAGAAATAAACTGTGCAAGAAAGCACCTTCCCTCAATCAAGCGAGGTGTGTTCACACTGAAGCAGAGGCGAACCAATGATCACGTTCAGCACCGATATCTCGAAAATTGAAAAGGAACGTGTCTACCTGTTCCTTTCTGAGGTGTCCGGTCGTTTGGAAGGATTACCACCACAAGCACTCGATACCGTTCTGAGCAATTCCATCTGTTTTGGCGCTTACTTACCCAGTGGAGAACAGGTCGCCTTTGCTCGCGTGATCACAGATAAACTCACGTTTGCCTATCTGTGTGACTTATTCGTTTTTGAAGAACATCGCGGCAAAGGACTATCCAAACACCTGCTGGAGGAAGTTCTTTCACATCCAGACGTCAAAGAGGTTCAAAGTATCGGCCTTGCAACCCCCGATGCTCACGACCTGTACAGCCAATACGGCTTTGTCCAAGTGGATCCTTCAGAACGCCTCATGGTGCGCTTCAACAAACACATATCCTCAACGCATTAACCCGTGGTTGCAGCGCTTCATTAGGCCTTCAGCAACCAAAAACCTCATTTCAAACAGCGGTTGAGCTGAGGCCTTAACCGCACACCTATAAGGAGAAGGGCAACTCTACTCTGGAGGTCGGGAATGACGCTCAATAAAACCAAGAAATCCCTTGCCCGCCAAATCTTGTGCGCAACTGCCACCGTAAGCATTGCATGGTCTCTCTCGCTCACTGCGACCACCGCAGAGACCATCACCAAACCGGCGACACGCTTCACCGGAGATCTTTATGAAAACATCCTGAAGCAGCTGCATTTCTCCGATGAGCAAGACTTCAAGGACGCGCAGGCAGGTTATCTCGCTCCACTGCCAGACGGCGGTGTGGTCAAAAACGCCAAGGGCGATATTGTCTACGATCTCTCCAAGTTTGACTTCATCATGCAGGGCTCCATTGCCCCGGAGACTGTCAACCCAAGCCTCTGGCGTCAGTCCCAGCTCATTTTGCTGAGTGGCTTCTTTCAGGTGTCAGAACGCATCTTCCAGGTGCGCGCGGCAGACCTTTCCAACATCACCTTCATTGAGGGCGACGAAGGCATCATCATCGTAGATCCGCTGATCTCCGAGGAAACCGCTCGCTATGCACTGGAGCTCTATTATGCCCAGCGCGGCAAGAAGCCGGTCAAAGCCATCATCTACACCCACAGCCATGTAGACCACTTCGGCGGTGTCCGCGGCGTGGTGGATGAAGCCGATGTCGCCAGCGGCAAAGTCAAAATCTATGCCCCCGAAGGCTTCATGGAACATGCCGTCTCAGAAAACGTAATGGCCGGCAATGCCATGAGCAGACGTGCCTCTTACATGTATGGCAACCTGCTACCACACTCTCCGGAGGGACAGGTCGGCGCAGGCCTCGGCCCAACCACATCAAGCGGCACGGTCACGCTCATTCCGCCAACCAATATCATCAGGGACAATGGCGAAACCCATAAGATCGATGGCCTCACCTTCGATTTCTGGATGGCTCAGGATTCAGAGGCTCCTTCAGAGTTCTTCTTCTACATTCAGGAGTTCAAAGCTCTCTGCACCGCAGAAGATGCCACCCACACAATGCACAACACATACTCATTGCGTGGCGCGAAACTCAGAGATCCATTGGGTTGGTCCAAGTACATCAACGAGGCCATCTACAAGTACGGTAAGGACGTTGAAGTCCTCTTCGCTCCGCACCACTGGCATCTGTCTGGCAATGACACCATCGTGAAACACCTGCGCAACCAGCGCGATCTGTACCGTTACATCAACGATCAGCCATTGCGACTGGCCAACCATGGCTTCCGCATGACTGAGATTGCCGAAATGTTGGAAGTGCCGGAAACATTACAAAACGACTGGAGTACCCGCGGATACTACGGCTCGTTCAACCATAACGTAAAATCCACTTACGTAAGGTATCTGGGCTGGTTCAACGGCAATCCCGCCACACTGCATGAGTATCCAGAACGCCTGTCTGGCCCCAAATACGTCGAGTTCATGGGCGGTTCGGTGATCTTGCTCCAAAAAGCGCAGGAGTCCTTTGACAAGGGTGATTACCGCTGGGTAGCAGAAGTGCTCAACCATTTGGTCTTCGCAGAGCCAGACAATGAAGATGCCGCGCAACTACAGGCAGACGCGTTAGAACAGCTCGGCTATCAGGCAGAATCCGGTCCATGGCGCAACTTCTACCTCTCCGGCGCTAAAGAACTTCGGTCCGGCATTCAGGAACTGCCTGCCGTTGATACGGCCAGCCCGGATATCATTCGCTCTATGGATGTGGATTTGCTCTTTGATTACGCGGCCATGCGTTTGAACAACACAAAGGCGGGCGATCAGCAAATCAAGTTGAACTGGATTTTCCCAGACACCGACCAGAAATATGCAATGGAACTGCAAAACGCAGCGCTCAGCCATATTGAAGGATACCAGCTGGAGAATGCAGACGCCACAGTGACACTGGACAGAAGCACACTCGACAACATCATGCTGGGCATGGAAACCTTTGATGAGGCCATCAAATCCGGCATGATCACAGTGGATGGAGAAGCCTCCAAACTGACCGATCTGCTGGCAATGCTGGACAGCTTTGATTTCTGGTTCAACATCGTGCGCCCCGTGCCGCTGGAAAAGGCCAACCAGAGTACACCAAGCAAATAACAGGCATGCATGAATGCATGAAAGAGCCGGCTCAACACCGGCTCTTTTTGTATCTAGAGCGTGTTCCCGAAAAGTGGTTCCGGTTTTCGGATAAGAATACGCGCAAAATTAAAGAGTTAGAGCTTGGTGCGTGAATGCATATGAGCGCAACATGCTCTAATTATTGCTCTGAGTTCTCAAGCGCCATTCAAGCTGGCGCAGTGCCCTCTCGGCTTCACGATATCCTTGATCAGCAGCCATCTTGTAAAAGTCCCGAGCCTTCACAAGATTGCGGCCCAGACACCGCCCGCTTTCATGACAGTATCCAAGCAGATAAAACGCTTCCGGCACGCCTTTGGACGCGGCAAGCAGAAACATCCGTGCCGCCTCACCTGGGTTCGGCTCTTCATTGAAGCCCTGCAAATAGACTTTGCCCAGCAACACGTCTCCCACAGGCTCTCCTCTTTTAGAGGCCTGCTGAAACAGCTTTTTCGCCAAGTCCACATCCTGCCGCACACCGCGTCCGTTCAGGTAAAGCAGCCCGGCATTGGTCAAAGCAAACGGAAAGCGCGCTGAAGACGCCGTATAAAACTCCAGCGCCAACTCATAGGACTGTGGGACACCGCGCCCGTTCTCATAAAGCACGCCCAGATCATTCAAAGCCTGTGCATTGCCCTGTTTAGCCGCCGCTTTGTAAAGCCGGATCGCCTTTTCCAGGTTTGGTTCCGTTCCTTGCCCAAGCAGATAAAACCGCCCCAGTGCAAACTGCGATCGCGCCAACCCGCGCCGCGCGGCCCGCTCATAATGAAAGAAAGCCAGTTCAAGGTCTCGTTTGACCCCGACCCCGTCTTCATAAAGCGTGCCAAGATAATGGTTGCCCAGCAAATGTCCCTCACCAGCTGCAACACGGTAATGCCGAATTGCAGCAGCAAGGTCCGCCTCGCCGCCATCTCCATTCTCCAGCAGCTCACCAAGTGGCACATGTGCGTCTATGGAGCCCAGGGAAATAGCTTTGCGATAAAGCACACGAGAACGCGAGGTATCCCGCTCAACACCAACACCATCACGATACAGGCCAGCAAGGTTTTCAATGCCCTGCATCAACCCCGCCATGGCAGCACCTTTCACCCAATAAAAGGCCAGTTTCGGATTCCGCGCCACACCGATGCCATGCAGATAGAGAAGGCCAAGATTGTTCTGCGCCCAGGCATCCCCCCAGTCTGCAGCAATCTGATAAAGCTCACGTGCTTTCTCCGCATCAGGCGCACCATGCTTGCCCTGCCGGTAGATTTCACCCAGATTGTTGTAGGCAGCCGCAAGCCCCATCTCGCCAGCTTTTTCATAAAGCTCCATGGCAACGGGCAGATCTCGCGGCACGCCGTGCCCCATCTCATGCGCCACGGCCAGCCCAAAGACGGCCTCAGCATTACCAGCAAGCGCTTCTGCATTCAGGGAGGTAATCACCGCACTCTTGGATATCTCCGCCCGCGTGGAACGATGGATCTTCCCTGCCCGGTTATGAAGAAGCGTCAGCCCGCCAACACCCTTGGACAGCAGGAGTTCCTTTTCACTCCCACTTGCTTGCCAACTCACGGCATGAGCGGGCAGGCCATTGGCAACTGCAAGCAAGCAAAGGAGTGGCAAAAAAAAGCGCATGAGTACCTTCTCAACTGTGATTGTCACGGGTCAGAAAGAGCGCCATGCGAGAGGGCAAACACGTCATGCTTGCCCGGAAAGCTCTTGTCAGCCTACGAACCTCATGCAAATAGTTAATCTCTAATCTTTTCGGGTTGGATATCCTTCAAATCACATTGGTCACTTGAAACCATTTCCTCTTTTGGGCCACTATTGGCTGGTTGTTTCAACTAGACCGAAAAGAAGACTGGCAAATCTTTGGCCTCAACTTCCTCGGGCTTAAGCACAAACGGTGCTGGTTGAATTTGGAGAATTAAGAAGAATGCATTGCCAGATGCGGCTCGCCGCAAAAAGCCAAGCCATTGCCCTTACAGATATTATGCACGCTGCCAAAGGTCACTGGGGATATGATCCGCAGGACATGCAGGAGTTTCGGGACCATTGGAAAATCACCCCGGAAATGATCGAGGCAGATCCAATCCTTGTCATCACCGATCACGAACGACCACTTGGTTTTGCGCGCATCACCAGGGAAAATGCAGAAACCGCTTTGCTGGATTGTCTGTTTGTGTTGCCCGAAGCACACGGCAAAGGCCATGGAGCCTGGTTGCTGGAAGGTGCTGAAGAAGCAGCCAAACGCATGCAATGCACCCGCATGCGCCTTGAATCAGATGCAAACGCAGCTCCCTTTTATCAGCACCACGGCTATCACAGCACAAGCAACAGACCGAGTGCTTTCAAAGGGGCTGGCCCGATCGAGCACATGCAAAAAGATCTCACCCCGCAAATCCATGAGATCGCAGATGTCAGTTTGAACCTTAACACTTCCGATTGCTGGGATTTCGCCACCAATAACAGTGAGGCTATCAAGGAAAACTGGCGGACATTGATTTCCGATAACCCGGATCTTTGGGATGGTAAGGTTCTGTCATTGTACCAATACTCCTTGGACCAGAAGCAATTTTCCGGTGATCTGGTAGAAATCAACTACTCCGAATTCCTCGCATGGCGCGACTGGGGCTTTCCTGACAGAAGCGCCAAAAACCTGTTTGGCTGCGCAGTCCTCCGTTCCAGCCAGGGCCATCTCGTATTTGGTAAAATGGCGGGAAACACCGCAACAGCAGGTCAGGTTTACCCACCCGGTGGCAATCTTGATCTCAACGATATCACGCCCGCCGGGAAGGTGGAAATCTTCGGCTCCATCGCCCGCGAGCTGGAAGAAGAAACAGGCCTCACATTGGATCAGGGAGAGTTGGGGGACGTCTTCGCAATCGAAGATGGGCCACGTCTCGCAATTGCGCGTATTTTAACATTGCAACTCACCTCAGACGAAATCCTTTCAAAAATTGCACATTTCAACGCAAACCAGAAAAAACCTGAGTTGGAAGAAGCAGTTATCGTAAAATCCCGTGAGGATCTTAAGGACTACAGCGTCCCCCCATATGCCTTGGCGCTCACCGCACATCTGTTAAATTAACGAGCTATCTTCATTTGCAGACTTGTATTTGGCGCCAAAACAATCTTGAGTGGCGCTCAAGCAAATCTTTTTCGTAAGTTGAGCCCGTGATGCAAGACCACGAGTTCAACACCAAACTGAGATAATTGGACTTTTAAAATGGCCAGACCTTATGCCCTGCTAGACGTTTTCACTGATAAAGCGCTGGCAGGTAATCCGCTTGCAGTTGTGCTGGATGCAAAGGGATTGTCAGACGCTCAGATGCAGCAGATTGCCTGCGAATTTAACCTCTCCGAGACCGTCTTCGTTCTGCCACCAGACAATATCGCTCATAACGCCTCCATCCGCATCTTCACCCCGTCCATGGAACTGCCATTTGCAGGTCATCCAACCGTGGGCACCGCCGTTTTGATGGCCGAAAATCGTTTCGGCGCACCGGATAACGATATGGATGCATTGGTGCTGTTGGAAGAAAAAGTCGGGTTGGTGCGCTGTGCTGTCGCCCTGCAAAAAGACAAGGCCACCTCCGCTGAGTTTGATGTACCAAGATTGCCGAAGCCAGCTCAGGAGCTTGGCGAAAAAGATGTGATTGCTGCAGCTCTGTCTCTGGAACCAAATGAAATCACATTCGAAAACCACAAGCCCAAAGCTTGGGAAGCCGGCCTGCCATTTGCATTTGTTCCAGTCGCAGATATGGACGCCATCAACCGCATCCAGCCAGTTCATAAATACTGGGAAGAAGCGTTCGGCACCATCGCCCACAACAACACCTTTGCATACTGCCGCCAGACCATCCATGTAGACAGCGCATTCCACGCCCGCATGGTCTATCTGGAAAACGGCCTGCCACGCGAAGATGCAGCAACTGGGTCAGCAGTCGCCGCCTTTGCCGGGTCCATTGCGGAGTTCGACCAGCCATTGGACGGCACACACAAATATCTCATTGAGCAAGGCTTCAAGATGGGACGCCCCTCCTCCATCTCACTGGAAATGGAGATGCGGTCTGGCGCCATTCACGCTCACCGCATTGGCGGACAGGCAGTTATCCTCGCCCGCGGCGAACTGCTCCTCTGAGCGATAACACCGGAGGAGAGCACTCCGCCTCCTCCACTTCTCCCGCATATTGGGACTGTTCTGTGAGCCAATTGAGATTATCTCAGCGTGAGCTGCATATACTTTTGAGTAATCAGTGCCCTGTTTTGAGTAAAATTCTTGCGTTTAATCCGCATATCCGCTAGGAAAATTACAGATTAGGCAAAAACGAGACTTACTCGGTAACGCTACAAGAAGATTTGGCTTGTAACTTCAAACAAGTATCCGACACGTAAGTAGTTGGAAAACTTTGATTCCAAGCCATAGCGACGAAAAGGCAGCTGACAGATAATGATCGCGAACCGCGACAATCTGAATGAAAACAGCACCATGCGCCAGCATGGCGGCCTCTTCCTACGCGCGCTCCTTCTACTTAGATGCCCCTAGGCGTCGGCGGCCCCGTATCTGGGCGGGCACTTAGGGGATCACTCTTAAATATCTGAGAATGAAGAAAAATCCCCAGGCGCTATTCAGGACACACAAGGTGTCGGGGCAAAGTTGAAGGCATCACCAATGACCGCATCCGCTAAAGACCAAGTAGTTATTTTCGACACCACTCTGCGCGACGGAGAACAATCTCCCGGCGCGTCCATGACCTTGGAAGAAAAGCTGCAAGTCGCTGAATTACTTGATACAATGGGCGTCAACATCATTGAAGCAGGCTTTCCAATTGCCTCTCAGGGTGACTTTGAAGCGGTCAGCGAAATCGCCAAACGCTCAAAGAACTCCGTAATCGCAGGCCTGGCCCGTGCAATCCCGGCGGATATTGACCGCGCTGGCGAAGCAATTAAGCAGGCAAATCAAGGCCGTATCCATACATTCGTCTCCACCTCTCCAATTCATCTGCAATTCCAGATGAACAAAACAGAAGAGCAGGTTCTGGAGATCATCACCAAAACGGTGAAACAGGCACGCAACCTGATCGATGACATCGAGTGGTCCGCAATGGACGCCACCCGAACCTCCATCGAGTACCTGAGCCGCTGTGTTGAAGCCGCTATCAACGCCGGCGCAACAACCATCAACCTGCCGGATACCGTTGGCTACGCAACACCTGCTGAGTATCAAGCCATGTTCGAGCAGGTCATCGCGAATGTGCCGAACTCAGATAAGGCAATATTCTCAGCGCATTGTCACAACGACTTGGGCTTAGCCGCCGCAAACTCTCTGGCTGGTGTCGCAGGCGGCGCACGTCAGATCGAGTGTACCATCAACGGTCTGGGCGAGCGCGCTGGCAACGCCGCGCTGGAAGAAATCGTCATGGCCCTGCGCACACGTGGCGACGTGCTGCCATATGAATGCACCATCGATCCAGCCTATCTGACCCGCGCATCTAAGCTGGTCTCTGCAGTGTCCTCCTTCCCCGTCCAGTACAACAAAGCAATCGTCGGCAAAAACGCATTTGCCCACGAAAGCGGTATTCACCAGGACGGTATGTTAAAGCACGCAGAAACCTACGAAATCATGCGCCCGGAAGATGTTGGAGTTCGTGCGACCTCTTTGGTTATGGGCAAGCACTCTGGCCGTCATGCCTTCAAAGACAAGTTGTCTGAGCTGGGTTATGAGTTGGGCGACAACGCTTTGCAGGAAGCCTTCCGCCGCTTTAAGGACTTGGCAGACCGCAAGAAAAACGTTTACGACGAAGACATTGAAGCGCTGGTGGAAGACCAGATCACAATTGAAAGCGAGAACGTCAAGGTTATCGCTCTGACAGTGATCGCTGGTACTGGTGGACCTCAAAAAGCCATCCTGACAATGGACGTCAACGGCAAGCACGAAACCCGTGAAGCTACAGGCGACGGCCCGGTTGATGCCACCTTCAACGCGATCAAGGCAATTTGGCCGCATGACGCAAACATGTCCCTCTATCAGGTACATGCAGTGACAGAAGGCACCGATGCGCAGGCTGAAGTTTCCGTTCGTCTGGAAGACAACGGCAAAATCGCAACTGGTAAAGGTGCAGACACAGACACATTGGTCGCCTCTGCCCGCGCCTACGTCTCTGCACTGAACAAACTGACAATCCGCCGTCAGCGTCAGGTCAACGTAGAAGACGCGATCACCGTTTAAGTCATTCAATTTTCATGGAAAGAGCGCGGGTCGAAAGCCCCGCGCTTTTTTTGTGCCAGTTCAGGCCGGAACAGCAAGCTTTTGACAGCTTGGGCTAAGCACTTGATAAAATTCGCAGGGCAACCCATCAACCAGTCGCGTCTCACGAAACTCAAAGCCTGCACGCTTCATGACTTTCTTGGAAGCATGATTTTCTGGATGAGCGAAGGCCAAAAGGTGAGAGTAATAGGTGTTCTCGAAGAACCACTCCACCAGCGCCTGCGCAATCTCACTGCCAAAACGTTTGTTCCAGAAGTGTTCTAACAAAGTGTAGTCCATCTCGACTTCGGCGGTTTTCTCGTAAAGAGAGAAACCAGCACGGCCAACGAACTCACTCTCATGCGTCGACAGATGCCATTGGCTGAAACCCATCAGTTCCTGAGTCTCAATAAAGCTTGCCAACCGTTTTTTCACGATCGAAACATCCCAGGCCACATTAGTGGGCTGTAAGTAACGATTGACCTCTGGATTGCTATGAAGGCTTACAAGATCTGCCAGATCATCAGAGGTAAAAGGTCGTGCCCGCAGCCGTTTCGTTTCCAGGATTGGGAGTGTCACGCTTGCTTCCTCCATTATAATCACACGCCAGCCAGCCAGAAAAACCAGCCACGTAAGACCAACAGCCTCAGGTCACATCTGGAGAGTTCTCCCTCAGATTACAACCGCCTTAATGCATGCAATATGCTTTTAAATACCATCAAAATTCAAAGCCGAATGCTTGATGACACTTCATTATGTCTAAAAAGCGTCAGAAGTCCTGCTACATGCAATCCTTTGAAATTCAGTAGGATTTTCTCGAAGAAAGTATGCAGACAACATTTAATAAGGCAAAATTACGATCTTTAGATACCACAGATTTGCCGGATAACGCCAATTATGCGAGCCGCACAATGACTTAAGGTAAACCTAGTCTTATACAACTCATCACAATCACTTAAAATTAGTACTGGTCGGTGGAGTATACTCACACCGACCAGAGCTCTAAGGAGCCTCAGCTCCGCCGCAAATTAAATTTCTCGGAAAATAGTATGGCTTGTTTGGCGACCTCTGCCAAACGTGCGCCTCTCTTTAAAGAAACCGTAGAAAGATGTCACTCAGAAATTCATCAGTAAAACTATCTATCTGCCAATTTTAACAGGGATTTTCGCCAATCAATAAAAGCCATCATTAAGATCCATGGGAGAACACAGTCTTCACAGTTTCAACAAAAGCTTCAGTTTCGCTGGTCTTGAGCGGGTCAATATTCTGCCAAATCGAAAGTTGTCCCCTGAAGAACGTGGATTGTCGCTTTGCATAGCGGCGCGTCTCAGTCTTAGCTTTCTCAACTGCCCAGTCCATGCTGGTGAGCCCCTGAGCCGCTTCAGCAAGCTGTTTCACGCCAATCGCCTTCATCACTTGCAAGTTTGGATCAAGGCCCTTGGCCCAAAGCGCACACGCTTCCTCAACTGCTCCCTGCTCCACCATCAAATCAAACCGGCGATGAATCCGATCATGCAGGACTTTGCGATCTGGCGACAACACCACCCTCACAGATTCATCGGTACTCAGCAAAGGAGTGCTACGTTCATTCTGCCAGACTGATAGAGACTTACCCGTCCCCTCAATAACCTCCAGAGCGCGTACAATGCGCTGCGTGTCTGATGGATGCAAACGGTCAGCCATAATCTGATCCCGCTCTCCCAGAGCGTTATGAAGCGCCCCTGCAGCTGCATCCTGTGAGAACACCCTCCAATGCTGCCGCACATCCTCAGGAATATCGGGCATCAGAGATAATCCCTCCAGCGCGGACCTGAAGTAAAGACCAGTCCCACCAACAACAACCAGCGGGCGACCCGCCAGCCGCGCGTCAGACAACAGTTCTTCAAACTCCGTCAGCCAGTTCATTACACTGTAAGGTTGGTCACTGGGCACATGGCCGAACAAGTGGTGCGGTGCCTGCGATTCTTCTTCCACGCTTGGACGCGCGCTCAAAATATGCAGATCGGAATAGATTTGCATGGAATCTGCATTAACAACCCACGCATTCAGCTCTTTTGCCAGTTGAATGGAAAGAGCTGTCTTGCCGCTGGCCGTCGGTCCGGCTATCAACACCACAACAGGCCTTTTACCAGCGCCATTCACTTGCCCAGTCCGAGAGCTGCTTATGTCGTTTGTTGTCACGCTCATTTCCAATCCAGCCAAACCCGCTGTCACTGAGGATATCGTTGAGAAGGTCATTGCCCTTCTTCCCGCAGCTCCTCAGGTTAAGGTTCTCAACCCTCACATCGCTGTAGACCTGACAATTGAGGGTCCCGCAGAACCTGAAGAACTCGAAAGCTCTATTCGCACAAACCTTGCAAATGCACCAGTTGATGTTTTCATTCAACCCCAGAATGGCCGCAGAAAGAAACTCCTGATCGCAGATATGGATTCCACCATGATCCAGCAGGAGTGCATTGATGAGCTTGCAGCGGAACTGGGATTGAAAGAGAGAATCTCCGAGATCACCGAGAGCGCCATGCGCGGCGAAATTGAGTTTGAACCAGCTCTGCGACAACGTGTTGCTCTGCTTAAAGGCCTGGGCACAGAAGTCATCGGCAAGACCATCAAAAACCGCATTACGTTGACACCTGGCGGACGAGAACTCGTGCAGACCATGAAAGCCAATGGCGGATATGCTGCACTGGTATCCGGTGGTTTCACCTCGTTCACGCAGAAGATTGCCGAAGTCATCGGCTTCGATGAAAACAGGGCCAATATCCTTCTGGAAGCGGAATCTAAGCTGTCAGGTGAAGTTGCTGAACCGATCCTTGGCAAACAGGCGAAACTAGACCGCCTCAACGAGCTTACTGAGGAGAAGAACATCGCACTGGAAGACGTCATTGCAGTAGGTGATGGCGCCAATGATCTGGCCATGATCTGCGCTGCTGGTCTGGGCGTTGCCTTCCACGCAAAGCCGAGAGTGGCTGCGGAAGCTCGCGCTAAGATCAACTACGGCGACCTAACAGCCCTGCTCTACATTCAAGGTTACAGCCACGACGAATTTGCAAAGACCTAAGTTTCCTTGCCTTCAAATAAAAAAGCCGCCTCCAATCTGGAAGCGGCTTTTTTCATGTCTGATAAAAACGAACTAGTCTTCGATACGAACTGCAACAAACCGCAGTTCGCCAGAACCGTTGGAAAGCAACAGCAACGCAGAGCGACGTTTATCAGCCTTAAGAGCTTCGATCATAGCAACCACATCTTTTGGTGCTGCAACAGGCTCCTGAGCCACCTCAACAATCACATCACCAGCGCGAACCCGTTTGTCTTCAGCAGAACTGCCTTCAGCAACACGGGTAATCACAACGCCTTCGATTTCGTCTGACAGGGCAAAACGTTCACGCAAAGGTTCATCGATTTTAGCTAGAGACAACCCAAGCACAACGGTTTCATCCGCCTTGCTCTTTGGACTTTCCTGCTCTTCCTCAACCTTCTCAATTTCAGCCACCTCATCAAGACGTCCGAGGGTGACCTCAAGCTCGACTTCTTCACCACGGCGCAAAACCATGAGCGGAACAGTACTGCCAATCGTTGTCGTAGCAACCATGCGCGGCAGATCGCGCATTTCAGGGACACTCCGACCATCAAAGCTCAGCACAACATCACCTGGCATGATGTCAGCTTCCTGTGCAGGTCCACCCTCAGTTACACCAGCAATCAAAGCACCACGCGCGCTGTCCATACCCAGGCTCTCAGCGATCTCTTCAGTGACATGCTGAATACGCACACCAAGCCAGCCGCGACGGGTTTCACCAAACTCACGCAGCTGCGCAATCACACGGGTAGCAGTCTCTGCAGGAATGGCAAAGCCGATGCCGATAGACCCACCTGAAGGCGAGAAAATAACAGTGTTGATCCCGACAACTTCGCCATCCATGTTGAACAGCGGACCACCCGAGTTGCCTCGGTTGATAGCAGCGTCGGTCTGAATAAAGTTGTCATAAGGACCAGAGTTAATATCGCGGTTTCGTGCAGAAACGATACCTGCTGTAACTGTACCGCCAAGACCGAACGGATTACCGATCGCCATCACCCAGTCACCAACACGCAGCACTTCAGAACTGCCGAACTTCACCGAGTCCAAGGTTGACTGAGGTTCAACCTTCAAAACAGCAAGGTCCGTCTTTTCATCAGATCCAAGCAATTGTGCTGACAGTTTGGTTCCATCATTGAAGTTAACGGTAATCTCGTCCGCACCTTCAATCACATGGTTGTTGGTAACAATGATGCCCTTTTCACCGTCAATAACAAAGCCAGAACCGAGCGATTGAACACGCTGCGGGCTTTCACCTTCAGGTTCTTGCCCGTTGAAGAATTCTTCGAAAAATTCCTGAAAAGGAGATCCCTCAGGGACATCTGGCAGTTGAAGAGACCGTTTGGCTTTCACTCTTTGCGCAGTCGAAATGTTGACCACGGCATCACCAAGCTCTTCAGCAAGGTCTGCCAGAGATTCTGGGCCGCTTGCGCGAGCACTATCGAAGCTGCCGGTCACCGCCGCAACTCCAAGTACACTCGCAAAAACAATTGCCTTGATCGATCGTCCAAGCTCAAGGCGAGGGAAAACACCGGCCATAAGCCATCTCCTCAGATTATCAGGTGAACACAAACACTTCACCAGAACGCATACTGAAAACAAATATGCCCGCGCTTGGTTAATAAAGCGCGGGCAAAACTAACATTTATTTCTTAACTGCGTCAGGCTGATTTCTCGCAGTTGTATCATTGGCAAATCTGCGTCTAGCCACTGAGGGAACGCACCAACCATACAATCAACACACCCAGCCCCATCGCAGCAACACCGCCAAGACGGAGAGACTGATCAGGAATCTCCTGAGCTTTCCGCATGAATTCCTTCAAATGGCCTGGGGCTAGAGCATAAACAACTCCCTCAACAACGAGGACAAGTCCCAGAGCCACAATAAAATCATTCATTACTGAGGTGCACCAACCGCCGGAGCACTCCGCGTTCCACTTGGATCGTTGAAGTAGCGGAAGAAGTCAGAGTCAGGAGACAGCACCAGAGACGTATCGCCACCTTCCAGAGCATTGGTATATGCCTGCATGGAACGATAGAACTCGAAGAAGCTTGGGTCTTTGCCATAAGCTTCTGCAAAAATCTGGTTGGCAGCCGCATCACCATCACCACGGATGATATCAGCATCACGCTGTGCTTCAGCAACAAGAACGGTTGCATCGCGATCAGCACGAGACTTAATACGACGAGACTGTTCTTCACCCTGTGCGCGGATTTCAGTCGCTTCACGCTGACGCTCAGTCTGCATACGACGGAAAATCGCCTGAGAGTTCGCCTCTGGCAGATCAGCACGACGGATCTTCACGTCAATCACATCAATACCGATCGCAGCAGCGCTCTTGTCCACGTCCTGACGGATCTTTTCCATCAGATCGGAACGATCATCACGCACCACTTGCACGAAGGTTGCTTTTGCCAGTTCAGAACGTAGAGAAGACTGCAGGAACGTCGCAAGACGACGTGCACCTTCATTTACGTTGTTCACAGACTGGTAGAAGCGCACTGGATTGGTGATGCGGTAACGAGCAAACGCATCAACAGTCAGACGTTTCTTATCAGCAACGATTGCTTCCAGAGGAGGCATGTTGAGATCAAGGATGCGTTTATCAAGAACGATAACGTTCTGCCAAGGCAACTTGAATTTCAAACCTGGCTCAGTTTCCTGTGTTTTCACCTCACCAAACTGCAGAACAAGAGCCTGCTCAGTTGGGGTAATGATGTAAGCCGACCAATAAAGAACCAGAGCGACAGCAGCTATAACAATGCCAAGAAGACCGCTTTTCATTAGTTGTTTCCTCCAGCACGTTTGTTCAGCTGGTCAAGCGGCAGATAAGGCACAACACCATTTTGCTGACCATTTCCATCGATGATAATTTTCGGATTTTTACTCAAGACATTTTCCATAGTCTCAAGGTAGAGGCGTTGGCGAATAATATCAGGAGACTTCGCATACTCCTCATAAATCTTGCTGAATCGCTGTGCCTGACCATTTGCATTTGCAATGGTCTTGTCACGATACGCCTGAGCAGCTTCGGAAACACGAGCGGCATTACCGCGAGCTTCAGGAACGATCTTGTTAGCGTAAGCTTGTGCTTCGTTCTGGATACGCTCTTGGTCAGCACGAGCTGCCTGAACATCACGGAACGCTTCGATAACCTGCGCAGGAGGGTCAACCTTCTGCATCTGAACCTGAGTGACTTCGATACCAGCTTTGTAGTTATCGAGAGTTTCCTGCATCAGTTTTTGCACCGCGATCTGAATTGGGGCACGGTTTTCAGTCAGAATTGAATCAATGCGAGAGCTGCCAACAACTTCACGCATCGCACTTTCAGCAACAGCTTTCACAGTGCCTTCAGGGTTTTGAATGTTGAACAGGAATTCCTGAACACCAGTAGGAGTATTCTGAATGCGCCACTGAACCTTGAAATCTACGTCAACGATGTTTTCATCGCCGGTCAACATCAGGCTCTCTTCAGGCACATCACGCTGGTTGATGGAGCTGCCTCGAACAAACTCTTCCATACCAACAGTCAATTCGCGAACACGCAGCACTTCTGGAGTGCGCACTTCGCCAACTGGATATGGCCAGTTGTAGTTCAGACCTGGATCAGTTTGTCCAACGACCTTACCAAATACCAGTTCCACACCAACTTCACTTGGTTCGACGCGGTAGATACCGGTAGCAAGCCAGATAACAACGGCAACGAGAATAGCGAATAAGATGCCTTTAAAGCCAAGGCCGCCACCATCACCAGGTAGAACGGATTTCAGCTGATCCTGACCACGTTTGAGGATTTCCTCAAAATCAGGTGGATTACCGCCGCCACCGTTTCCGCCGCCACGCTGTGGGCCACCGCCGCCACCCCAAGGGCCACCACCGCCCTTGTTGCCGCCGGAGTTCCCCCAAGGGCCGCCGTCATTGCCGCCACCTCCGCTTTGATTGCTCCAAGGCATAGAGAGATCCCTTTACTAGGTATGTTGCCGGACAAACCGACAAATAGATGAGAGTTAGACTAAGCCAACTATTACTTGATTAGGGTTATAGGCAAGTTACCAGCGCCTTTCAACGAATGCAGATACGCCAAAAGGCTGCACTTTATGGAAAAACACCAAAACCCCACAGAAACCAGACATTATTCAAGAAGATAAGCCTTCTTTCGCACGTTTCAACCGACGTACAAGAGCCTATCTGTAAATTTCAGCTGTAAGAATTAGAGGCACAATCAGGCAAATTCTTGCTGTTTTGCTCAACAAAACGTAAACCAAGCCAACACACAGCGGAAACGTGCAGAGTTTTAAGCCCTCAGCTTTCAGGCGGCACCCTTAAACGCATATCAATGTGCGGAATACCATCGTCCAGATAAGTCTCCGAAGTGGCGTAGAAGCCAAGCCCGCCATAGAAGTCCTTCAGATAGTCCTGTGCCTGCAGCTCCACCCGCGCATCATCATTGGTCGCTGCGCAGTAAGAAAGCGCGGCATTCATCAACTTACCAGCAATACCCTGCCCACGCGCCTCCTTTGAGACCAACACACGGCTAATCTTGAACACATCGCCATCGTCGTATTTCAGGAGGATTCGCAGCGCCCCGAGAATATGCCCGGCATCATTCATCACGAGAATGTGTTTACTGACAGGATCGAGCCCATCGATATCTGGATATGCGCACTGCTGTTCAACAATAAACACATCGCAACGTAACTTTAGCAAAGCATAGAGCTGTTCAACGCTGAACTCGTTGAAGTCTTTAAGCTCAAGAAACTGGGACATTCCACCTCAAAAATTCCGCGGCTCACTCCCGAAAAGCAAGCCTCAAACCCTTATTTATCTTGGTGGTCAGCGTTCAAATTGCAAGTCAATTACTGCCAGAAACTAATCTTTAGGCAGATTTCACAAGCAGAAACAGAAGGAAAGACCCAAAGCACCGATCCCCTTAACCTCTCGTTAATGAAGAGCGGCGGGGATGCAAATGCGGGCAATAAAGCCAAAACACCTCATGAACAGCTTGCAGCGCAGGTTCCTGCCTTCGTCCTCCTATCAATCGGAGTGGGACGAAGAAACGACACCCAATTGGTTTCATAGCGAGCTGACCGATCTCCATAGCCAGAAGATTGAAAAGCAGGCGAAACTGTATTCAACCCTGCCTCTCTCTTGCGCTCAGGCTTTGCAAACCCATGGCATCTGGATCAAACATGATGTGTTGCCGCGGGAGTTCTTTCGCAGGCTCAAGTTCGAAGCCTTTGACTATTTTGTCGGGCAGAGAGATCGGAATAAGCGGCTTCTCTCCAACTGGCATAACGCACAAAGCTTCACACTGCCGTTGAACTATACGCACCTTCTCAGGCAACCCTTTTTACAATCTGCCATCACAGACGAGCTTATTCCGCCACCGCTACAGTTCGCAGCAGGCAGAAAAGCCAAGCCTGCGTACCATATCGAGGCAATGGCACAATGCACGCCGTCCTTCCGCTTTGAAACGGAAGGCAGCAACACACCACCTTTTGAAATTGAACACGATGCATTCTCGCCCGGCGCAATTGCATTGCTTTTTCTGGAAAAAATCACACCCGAAGACGGCGCAATGTTTTACATCCCCGGCTCACATCGCATGACAGAACAACGTATTCTCTGGGAATATCAGCGCCATCTTGATTATACAGAGATGGAAGAAGACGACGATGAGCCCATCACAGGGCTGAGTGATCTGCAAGAGCTGGATCTGCCACCTCTCCTACCTTTAAAGGTAGAGGCAAACACACTGCTGATTATGGACCGCTCAGGTTTCCATGGCCGTTTGCCAAGCACCAACAACGCGCACAACGCCCATACAGCTCACCGCCTTGCTTTGCGCGCAGACCTCACAACAAAGTCATCAACGCGCAACAACTAACAGGCTGTATCAAAGCTTGCGGCGATAAATTTCCAGAGAGGAATCAGCGGAGTCTTTTTCTCCACGATCAAACGGCGTGCGTTCAGCAAGCTCCCATTCGCCCTCATAGATATCCGGGAATTTCGTGTCACCGTCTGGCTGCGCATGAATACGGGTAATGTAGAGAGTGGAAGCCTTTGGCATAGCTTCTTTATAGATCTGCCCCCCACCCACAATCATAATCTCATCGACGCCATCATTCTCAGCAATGTCATTTGCGAGCGTGAGTGCATCACCAAGACTGCTGACCACTTCAACACCTTCATAAGCGTAGTTCGGATCACGCGTGATGACGACATTTTTGCGGTTTGGAAGAGGCTTGCCAAGCGTCGTGCAAATACTCTCAAAGGTCCGCCGCCCCATGATCACGGGCTTACCTGTTGTCGTTTTGCGAAAGAACTTCAGATCGGTAGAAACAGACCATGGCATGTCATTGTTTGCGCCAATCACACCATTTTCAGCCACAGCTGAGATCATCGAAATTTGCTTCATCCTATCCTCAATCGGCAAGAGACAAGTCGTACTCAGTTGATGAGAGCATCAAGCTCCCATCTAAACCAGTTCAGGCAGCAGGAAAGAACCTACGGCCTCACATTCCAACTAAGCATTAACGGCAGGCCTTCGTCTGTAACATCGAACACACCATAGGCCGCTGTCTTCAGTTTCAAATCAGCACCAGCACCTTGATCAGCCAATGCTTTCAATGCAAAGCGTGCAATCCCGTTACTGGTCACCACAAGAAGGGTCTTACCTGGGAACTTCTTGGGAGCAGATGCAAAGAACTCCTGCCAGCGTCCAATCACAGCGTGCGGGTCAATGTGCCAGCCATTCGGCGGCACACCTTCTTCTTCCCATGCACGAAGAGCCTCGTCACCAATCCGGGCCAGAACCTCTTCCTCGGGTTTATTTTCATCCGGGCCGTAATCAATCTCCACCAAAAACGGCAGAACCTTCAGATCAACCTCTTCAGCCTGCGTTTTCAGAGCAATCTGCGCCGTTTGCTTGGTTCTCTGCAGTGGAGAGCAAAACGCCATATCAAAGCTCACACCCAGATCAGCAAAGTGCTCAGAGAGCTTCTCAGCCTGACCCAGACCAGAAACACTGAGAGGCAAGTCTGTGCGGCCACCAACACGAGTGACAACATCGCCCTTATCAAAAGTGTTGCCGTGTCTGAGAATGTAAACGCGCGTCAAAGGCCAGTCTCCAGATGATCAAACGGGTCGCCAAATTTAGCAATCAATTGTGCAGCAAGCTCCGCATCACTTGGCGTATCCACACCAGACATGGAAAGTTTAGGCGGCTGCACTTCTTCCGCATGAACAACCATACCGTTTTCCAGAAAACGAAGCTGCTCAAGCCCTTCCATCTGCTCGTAGTACCCAAGCCCAAGCTCGTTGAAGCGTTCAAGCGCGTCAACGCGGTAGCCATAAAGCCCGATATGGCGGAAGACAGGAGAAAGCTTGTCGGTCTCCCGCAGTTTCACTTCTTTACGAATGGCCGGAAGAATGTTCTTGGAGAACCACAGAGCCGTTCCATCATCCCTGCGCACACAAGTTGTGCCGGAAAACGGATGAGCCTTCTTGTGCTCACGGAGCTCGTCCAACCCGTTCCAGTCCAGCCGAATAACAGGCGTGAACACATCCGCATCAGGGCGCATTGCAGCCGCCTGAATCAACGCAGAAACATGCTCAGGCGGCGTAAACGGCGCATCACCCTGCAGGTTTAAAACGAACTCGGGATGCGTGCCATGCACTCTGGAGGCAGCAAGTGCTCGGTCCGTACCCGATGGATGCTCCGGATCAGTCATCACAAAGGGCGCACCAATATGTCGGCAATGCTCGGCAACCTCTTCATGGTCCACCGCGACCACATAGTCAGAACCAGTTTGTTTCGCAGCAACACGAGCAACTTGCACAACACGCTCCAGCAAGCTGCGGCCACTGATTGGGTGCAGCGGCTTGCGCGGAAAACGGGTTGATCCAATACGCGCCGGAACGCAAATAAGGGTTCGCATGGGAACTCCTTTTAAAAAACCAAAGACAACTAGACCGCAACAACACCTTTGATGTGTGGATGCGGGTCATAACCTTCCAAAGCAAAGTCCTCGTAGCAGAACCCGAAGATATCCTTCACTTCTGGATTGATACGCATAACAGGCAAGGCCCGCAGCTCTCTGGAAAGCTGAAGCTCAGCCTGCTCCATATGATTTGAGTAGAGATGCGCATCACCAAGCGTATGAACAAAATCACCAGCTTCCAGATCGCAAACCTGTGCAATCATCATGGTCAGCAATGCATAAGAAGCGATGTTGAACGGAACACCGAGGAACACATCTGCAGAACGTTGGTAGAGCTGACAGGAAAGCTTGCCGTTTGCCACGTAAAACTGGAACAGCGAATGACAAGGCGGCAGCGCCATATCGTCAACAAGCGCAGGGTTCCAGGCAGAAACGATCAACCGGCGGCTATCCGGGTTCGTTTTGATCTGCTGCACCACATTGGCAATTTGGTCGATAGAACCACCGTCTGGCTTGGGCCAGGAGCGCCACTGATAACCATAGACTGGCCCCAGGTCGCCATTCTCATCTGCCCACTCATCCCAAATGCGCACCTTATTGTCTTTAAGGTACTTGATGTTGGTATCACCCGCCAAAAACCAGAGCAGCTCATAAATGATAGATCTCAGGTGCAATTTCTTGGTCGTAACAACCGGAAAGCCCTTGGACAGATCAAACCGCATCTGATGACCAAAGACAGACTTGGTGCCTGTCCCAGTGCGATCTTCCTTGACCACACCTTCATCCATGATACGGCGCATCAGCTCTAGATATTGCTGCACGAAGGATCATCTCCTGTTTTACGATTCGAGTCGCGCACAGTATAGCCAATCTACCGAAAGTCGCCTCTGTGCCATCTTGCATACGGGGTCTTACCCCAAGCTTCCGTCGATAAAAAGACCGGGAAAATAGCTTGAGTGCTTCCGCCTTAGGCAAATCCCCGCAAAAGCGTCATTTACAAATCTTCAACACCACCACTTGTTCAAATTGGCCTGTGAATATGCCGCTTTGTCAACAGGTTCTCTTAGCCCTGCGACAGTAACCGATAGCTTTTGCCCTTCCATTTGCCAGTGCGTGCACCTATATTCCCCCTGCCAGTTCGCTGGCTACGGCAATAAATTGCGAGCGCAATAAACCATTCGGACCCGGGGGCGGTACCCGGCGCCTCCACCAAAGCCCGTTGTACTCCAGCGGTCTTCGGGGGGGCGAAACAGGATCGACGAGGGCGTAAAGGCTTTGTTTTTGCTCGGCATGGTACCACCGTTATCGGACCAAAATGATAGTTGCAAATGACAACTACGCTATGGACAACGCTGTAGCTGCGTAATGCAGTTCCGGTAGTCCACTAAGTCCCGTTGGTTAGCACCTTCAGGCGGGGTTCGGAGGCACCTGGCAACAGAAGCCTCCACTTTAGTGTTAAAAGGCTCTTTCCTTATTCTATGCCTATTCAAGGTATAGAAATAAAAGACAGGCCTTTTTGTCGCCTCTACGCTATAGTTAGGCCGAATAAGAACGCAAAGGATGAGCGGTGCCGGACATGGCTGAAGATTTAATCCGCTATGACATCATCATTCAGGACGCGTTGAGAAACGCAGTCCGAAAGATATTGGTTGAGGTCAACCGGGCAGGACTTCCCGGAGAGCACCATTTTTACATTGCCTTTGAAACCACGGCCCCTGGCGTCAAGATTTCAAACCGCTTAAGGGAACGTTACCCGAAAGAAATGACGATCGTGCTGCAGCACCAGTTCTGGGACCTGCAGATCACTGAGCACGCTTTCGAGGTTGGTTTGTCCTTTGGTGGTGTTCCGGAGCATTTGTATGTTCCGTTCTCTGCAATCAAGGGTTTCTTCGACCCGTCTGTTCAGTTTGCTCTTGAGTTTGAGCCTGGCAAAACCGGTGAAGAACTGCCTGCAGAATTCCGCATTGCGGAACGTGATCTGGACTCTGTGGAAGAGTTCCATGCACGTCTGGAATCGGCTGTCGAACAGGACGAAAAAGAAGAAGCTAACGCAGCTACTTCCGAAACAGAAGAGACAGCTTCAGACTCTGAGGAAGAGAAAGAGAAAACTGACTCTGACGAGACTTCCAAAGATGACAACGGAAGTGCGCAGGTTGTTTCTCTGGATGCTTTCCGTAAGAAGAGCTGATCCTTCCGATCAAGATAAGAGCGGTCGGCTCATCAACGTCATGTAATGGGTGATTGTATGAGCGCGACCGTTGTTAACCTGCGTCAGGCCCGCAAACAAAAGGCCAGAGACAGCAAAGCCCGCTCCGCTGCGGAAAACCGCCGGAAGTTCGGGCGTTCAAAAGCCGAAAAATCTCAGGAAAATGCAGAAGCAGACCTGCAGACAAAACGCTTTGAAGGTCACAAGTTGGCCTCCGTCTCTTCTTCATCACCAGCAGATAAAGAGTGAGGCTTTCATATGAGCCTCAAGAAACGTTCCATCACCCTACACGGACATAGAACCAGCATCACGCTGGAGCCGGAGTTCTGGTCTGGGCTGGAAGACTTTGCGCGAAGTCAGGGCAAGAACATTACCGCGACCATCGCCTCGATTGATGATGAGCGAAACCCGGAAAACAATCTCTCAAGCTGCATCCGCGTCGCCGTGCTCAAACACTTTCAGACCCAACTGGTCAGTTAACCTGCAGCAGGCGACCACCTGGCAGCTCAATGAACTTAGGCGCTCCCCGCTCATCAGCCTGTAAATCAGGCAGCGGTCCACGCAAGACCTGATTGTCATTGCCTGCCTCAAGCACACCAAGATTTTTCGGAGCACCTGACTGGATGATAGGCCCAAGCAGGTCAACCTCTCCCGCTGGCACAGTCGCCTCGTTCACGCCACCAATGGTCACCGGAGCTTCCAATGCAGGTAGGCTGGATTTCGCTCTCGGTTTGGGCGGATCAACAATTGCAACAGAGGGGTTAACGGGCTTTTTTGCAGTGGCGTCTCCATCAAGAACAGACCGAATACGCGCACTAAAATCCTGTACAGTGCTCTTGTTGCTCTCAGCGTCGGCCTTAGCTTGCGCTTCAGCCGCAGCCTTGGCTTCCGCAGCAGCTTTCGCCTCTGCTGCTTTGTGAGCTTCCTCAGCCCGCTTCACAGCCTCAACCGCTTTTGCCTTGCGCGCTTCTTCCTCAGCTGCCAGGCGGGCAGCACGGGCTTTCGCTTCTTTGTCTGCCTGCGCCTGTTGCTTACGTTCAACTGCAGCAGCAGCTTCGGCTTGCCGAGCCTTTTCCGCGTCCTCAACAGCCTGCGCCTTTTGGGCGGCTTCCTCTTCCCGCTTTTTCTTCAGTTCATCAAGCATGCGCTCTTGCTCAGCAATCTTGCGCTGCTCTTCTTCAATCCGTTTCACATTCAGCTCAATCGCACGAAGATTGAGGTAGGAGAGCAAAGGTCCCGTATCCAGTTTGCGCACTGGGTTTTCCAGCGGACCAGAATACAAGATAGCGACCTGAGGCTCCGCACCCGCAACCTTTTGCGCCTCGTCACGGGTCTTCATGGAAACATCGCCCGTCAGCGCCCACTTCTCCAGATCAACAAGCGCAGAGCCAAACAGCGTGGTCCCGGCAGTATCAACGGAGATGTTACGCGCCCGGATCCGCCCACTGGCAATGCCCAGGGACCCGTCAACCCGGTTGAACGATATAGAGCCCGCATCCAGATGGTCCGCAAAGGTGTTTTGAATAGCAGCCTCATCCAGCTCAAGACCTGCATCCGCTGCCTTGATCACGAGGTCAAAGGCCGCTGGGTTGATCCGGCGAATTACACCATCAGTGACGCTGAAAGTACCACCACCTGAAAGACCTGCCACAAGACCGGAGATTGTACGCCCGTTTCCTTCAAACTCAGCAATTGCCTGCAGCTTACCAGTGGCTAAAGCACGACCTTCGTCAGCCCAGGCCAACTCTTCAAAGTCAGCGTCATCCAAACGGAACCGGCCAGACAGAGTCGCCTGCCCCTGATCCCGCCGCAGATCGAAAGCACCAGAAAACTCACCGCCTGCAAACCGGCCAGTACCTTCATTGATAGACAGCTGATCTGAACGCAGCCGAAGCTGACCACTGGCGGCGTCCAGTCGGAACTCATCACTGAACAAAGCACGATCACTCTTCACATCAAGGGTCAGATCCACACCATCAGCAAGGCCTTGCCCCAGCGCCTGCGAGGACCACACAGAATCTTCCTGAAGCACACCGGCCCAAACATTGGCTCCCAGCAGCAGCTCACTCAAACTGCGCATATCAAGCTCAGACAATTCCAGCTTGCCGGATGCTTCTAAAGGTCCACCCTTCTTCAAAGTACCTTCAAGATCACCAGACAGATCCATATTAGCCAGCTGGCCTTTCAGATCTGAGAGTTTGAAGTCCCGCCCGCGTCCTTCAAGCTGACCACTCAGGTTCGCTTTGAGAGGACCGGAGTAAATTGGATAAATCTTGCCAAATGCCAGTCCATAATCCGCCAGATCATCAGACTGCAACGCAACCTTGGCAGACCAGACAGCAGCAGACCGGTTCGGAATCCGCACGGTGCCATCGGAGAGGATCTTCAACCCAACAAGGTCACTGGAAAAACCAAAGGCCAGTTGATCGCGCGGACTGCCAGACAAGGAAAGACGAACCTCTCCCGGTTGCAGTTGCGTGATTGGGATAGCCTCAAACCCGAGCTGTCGAAGCACTTTGACGCCATCTTTGCCACCAAGCGTCATTTCCGCATAAAGGTCACCTTCTGCGAAATCATCAATGCGGCCTTCAAATGTACCATTCAAATCCAGATCACTGACGCCAACCTCACCAAAAAGGTTCAAAGACATATCCGTCCGCCCCTTCTCAGCATAGGCAGAAAGCTCAGCTTTAAGGCTGGCGGGTGCAAGATCCGGAGCAGCTGTTTTCAAGCGCTCAATCAACGGATGGTCAGGTGCATATTCTTCCAAAACAGCAACCGCTCCAGTCAGAGACGATGCTGTCAACGTGCCTTTGATGTTCCCCTGTGGTGTCGTGCTCAGGTCATCAATGCGGCCCTTCATATCAATGTAAGCACCAGCAAAATCACGGATTTTCAGCTGCTCGATTGAAAGCGCATCCCGGCTCAGGCTCGCACTCACGGCCATGCTTTTTGCTTTCACGCCACTGGCAACAAGCTCATCTGCATAAAGCCGCATGGACATATCAACCGCACTGGGTTTGATCTTCTTACCCGTAAACGCTTCCACATAACGCTGGATTTCATCCAGATTGACGCGGTCACTATCCATATCAACGGTGATCAACGGGCTGCGATCAAGTGGATGCTCAAATGAAATCAAGCCAACACTGCGCACATCTCCGGCATCAATCCGCAAATCAGGAAGTCGCAGAGCACCGGAACCTGCTTCAACACGGCCTCTCAACGCAACAGGAGACAAACGTTTGGAAGCATCCTTCCGCTCCCCCAACCACCAATGCGCCAGCTGATGTGGCTGACGGGAAGAAATCTCCCAATCCCCCTGATAGCCGGCAGAGCCGCGCAGCTCCAGGTAACCACTGGTCTTGAAGAGGCTACGACCCGGCAACTCACCAGAGAGCTCATCAATCTTCCAGCCAGTGCCAGTCGATTCAAGTAAGGCACTCAGATTGGAAACAACAGAACCACCCGCCACCACAACAGGCACGGTCAGATCCATATTGCCTTTCACATCCAGCAAGGGCAGAGACTGCAAGCCGCCAGCCAGTCGCGTCAAAACAGCATCAGTCGGAACCAGCGGACGCTGTGGCCCACCACCAATCATTCGGTCCAGATCAACCTGTTTAAACTGAGCAACAGCCTGAAATTCTGGCTCTGGACCAAAACTATAAATACCGCCACCTTCAGCGGTAATCGGGCGATCTTCTGAGCCAAGACGCAAAGTACTCTCAGTCAGTTCCAGCCGCTCACCGTCCAGATTAAACTTACTCTTCCCAGCCCATTCCAGCGCATCAGAGCCTTCACTGACAACAGATTGAACCTCGGCATCTCCGTAATAGGAGACCACACCGTTCTGGTGTGTCAGGAAACCATCCGTTGAGAATTGAGCTGCAACATTTGCAGGAGACACCTGCGTCTTAACCCGGATCTGACCATTGCGTTCAACACGGCCACTACCAATTTTCAGCGTGTAAGGCACACCTTCATAAAGCATCGCGCCTTCCGCTTTGAAAGGCCCCTGCAAACCGCCAGCATAAAGCTCAAGGTTCGCATTGCCTGCGCGGCGTACTTCGCCCGTCCGTGCATCAGTCAGCACGACAGATCCATTTTGAACGCTCACGCCTTCCAGAATAAGCGAGGTCGGGTCGATTTCAGAAATAACGGAACGGCGGGAGTTGGTTTGCAAAACATCAAGACGGCCTTCCTCATCAAGAGAAAGGTTAAGCTCCGGCTCGTTGAGTTTCATCTCAGTGACGTGCACTTCTCCGCGCAAAAGCGAAGGCAATTCAATACGGCCTTCAAATCCTTTGATCGTCATCAACGGATCTTCGACAGCACCAACACGAACGTCAGAGAGCTTCACGTAGGGAGCAGGCAGCAGCTGGACATCGGTCTCACCGAGGATCGTCACCTGATGCCCCAGAACTTTCTCACCATAGCTTTCAAACAGGGAACGATAAGCTGACCAATCGATGACCAAAGGGCCAACAAGCGCGATGACCAGCGCCAAGATCAAAGTCCCACCGACGGTGATGTAAACCGAATTCAACGTTAAGCTCCTTTACCCACTTCGAACCTCACGCCTTGCCGCGCTGTCCGCCTATGAGCTGCATGCAAACACTTGTTTGTCTATGTGAATTACAGCAGGAACAAGACGACAGCAACGACTTAAGGCAATGTTTCCGAACGGAACGAAGCAAGTGCGTATTTACGGCACTTCTTTACTCGGTATCTAAGGCAAAAATCTTACCGGGGTTCATAATATTCAGCGGGTCAAGACTACGCTTGATGGCAGCCATCACAGCCACCCCTGCACCATGTTCCTTAGGCAGATACTTCATCTTGCCCTGCCCTACACCATGCTCACCAGTACAGGTTCCACCCAGCTCAATTGCACGATAATTCAAACGTTCAACAAACGCCTCAGACTTGGCAATGTCCTCAGGCTCATTCAGGTCCGTCAACACAAGCACATGAAAATTGCCGTCACCAACATGGCCAACTATCGGACCAATCAAGCCATTTTCTTCGATATCATCGTGTGTAGCCGTCACACAATCGGCCAGACGAGAGATTGGCACACAGACATCTGTCGACAGTCCGGTTCGCTCATGTGCCAGACCAAGGCCAGCCCAATAAGCGTCATGCCGCGCGGCCCAAAGCTTGTTGCGCTCTTCAGGATCGGTCGCCCATTCAAATTTTTTCAAAGAGTTTTCAGCCGCAATCTCACCAAACCGCTCAGCCTGTTCTCTCACACCAGCCTCAGAGCCGTGGAATTCCACAAGCAGCAACGGTGATTCTGGCAAATCCAGCTTTGAATAGGCGTTAACGGATTGGACGGTCAGTGTGTCCAACAGCTCCATACGGGCAACGGGAATGCCATACTGCACCGCTTCGATAACCGTGTTGCAGCAATCCGCAATGCTATCGAAAGAGGCAATTCCACCTGAAATTGCTTCAGGTATACCCTTCAGCTTCAACGTAATCTCAGTGATCACCCCAAGCGTACCTTCCGAGCCAACCATTAAGCGCGTCAGATCATATCCAGCAGACGATTTCTTGGCACGGCTTCCAGTCTTCACAATGGTCCCGTCAGGCATGACAACCGTCAGCGCCAGAACCATATCCTTCATCGTCCCATAAAGCACCGCATTGGTGCCAGAAGCCCGCGTCGCCGTCATGCCACCAATAGTGGCATCAGCGCCCGGATCAATCGGGAAAAACAAACCAGTATCACGCAAATAAGCATTAAGCTGCTTGCGCGTCACACCCGGCTGAACCACACAGTCCAAATCCTCAGCATGAACTGAAACAACTTCATTCATCTGAGAGAGGTCCAGCGAGATACCGCCCCCCGGTGCATTCAGATGCCCTTCCAAAGAAGAACCACTGCCAAACGGAATGACCGGCACACGTAGGTCAGCACAAAGCTTTACGATTTCAGAGACTTCCTCAGTCGACTGTGCAAAGACAACAGCATCTGGCGGCTGGTTTGGTAGCCATGATGTCGTATGCCCGTGCTGCTTCCGCAAGCTCATGGATGTCTGGCAACGGTCACCAAATTTCTCATTCAAGAGCGCAATCGCTTTGTCGATCCCCTCGGCATTGCGTGTAACATTCAGCTGCATCCCCGTCAGAGACATGGCAGACCTCCTTTATATTCCAGATACTTCCCCCCGGAAGCACACCTCCAAGCATATAGTCGAAACTTCGAGACACGACTCGGTATTTATTGGAATTATAGTATTCTGCATGGCCAGCATAATTGAGCTTTTAGCAAGACGATTGCCACACAAGCCAACGGACCTGAAGAAGCTCCTTAAGTGTTTCTCAGTGCTTATCGAAAATAATGATCCAAAATCAGATGATCAGAGCATATCCTGATTGGCGTTTGCCGGGGAATCTCGTTAAAGACAATGCCAATCATTCATTGTCGTATCGCTTAATCTATTATGCCTAACCAAGCTAACCCGCTGAAAATCGCAATGCGCATAGCCTATAAATGGGTCGAACCTAACTTACGTTTGTTCATGTCATCGCGGCTCCCGCTTGTCTGGCTCCTTGCGTTGATCATCGGGGCAGCTGTGGGCGGATCTGCGATCCTGTTTCGCATTGGCATTGGGCTGGTTCAATGGTTATCGCTCGGCACTGTCTCCGAACGCATGATCAGCGCGGCAAACGCTCAACCATGGTATGTCATTGTTCTGGCACCTGTAATAGGCGGCGCAATTGTTGGCCTTCTTCTGCAAACAATCCAGAAGAAGCAGCGTGCCGGCGGCGTAGCAGACGTGATTGAAGCACGGGCTCATGGTGGAACCGGCCTGCCCTTTTGGCCCGGCCTCAGCTCCGCGCTCATCACAGTCATCTCACTTGGCAGTGGCGCCAGTGCTGGTCGTGAAGGCCCTATGGTTCATCTTGGCGCCACACTCGGCACCTCCGTCTTCTCCAAGCTGAAACTCCCTGATTCAACAATGCGTATCCTGCTTGCTGCAGGTGTCGCAAGTGCAGTTTCTGCAAGCTTTAACGCACCAATCGCAGGCGTATTGTTCGCGCATGAGGTCATCCTCGGACACTACGCAATGTCTGCCTTCGTTCCAATCGTGCTCTCATCAGCCATGGGAACGCTGGTGTCTCGCCTCTATTTTGGCGAAGCCGTGGCCTTCATCCTGCCCCACTACCAGATCAACACATACTGGGAATTCCCAGCTTTTGTGCTGCTCGGCATCATCTGCGCGATTGTTGCCATCTCATTCCAGTTTGCATTGATCGGCTCAGACTGGCTTGCCAGAAACATCAAGATGCCAATCTGGCTCCGCCCGATCATCGGCGGCGCATTGGTTGGCTCAATCGCTGTCTTTTATCCGGAAATCATTGGCGTTGGCTATGAGGCAACCGATGGAGCGCTCAACTCAGAACTACCGCTCACATTGATGCTCTCGCTACTCGTCGTGAAAACAGTAGCAACAGCCATCACGCTCGCCTCGCGCTTCGGTGGTGGCATCTTCTCACCCTCGCTGTATCTGGGAGCGATGACGGGTGGTGCCTTTGGTCTGATCGCGGCAAATCACCTGCCCGAAATGGCTTCCAGCCACGGCCTCTACGCTATTTTAGGCATGGGAGCGGTCGCCTCAGCCGTCCTTGGCGCACCAATCTCAACCACCATGATCGTGTTCGAGCTGACAGGTGGTTACGAGTTGTCCATTGCACTGCTGATCGCTGTCTCCATTTCAACAGGCCTCAATCAGGCAATTCATGGTCGTTCCTACTTCCATTGGCAGCTGGAAATGCGCGGTGTCATGCTGCAAGACGGTGCCCACAAATGGCTCGTCCGCATTGTTCATGTTGAAGATTTCGCAGATCCACCTAGGCCGGACTCCGATACCACCTTCGACCCAGAGTCAGAAGAACCGTTCCTTGCACCGCTCGACACGCTCGAAAAAGCGCTAAGAACCTTCGATGATGCAGGCAAGTCCACCTTGCCCGTCATTGACCCCAAGAACCCAGCGGAAGTTATTGGTTACGCAAGTCACGTGAAGGCTCTGCGTTACTTCAATTCAGCTCTCATTCAGGCGAATGTTGAGGAGCACCGCTAGCCAAACCCCAGATAATCTCCATTGACCCATCCGTAAAAAACAGCAATCTCATTCAAGACATCCTTGTCTTCGCTGGATAAATTGGGTCTATGAAGCCGGTTACTCAAAAAATTGCCTTAGAAGCAACTCCGCTCAATTCGGGAGAGAACGCACAATTCTGGTGTGCGCCTCGCTTTGATGGGTTGGAATGTCTTGCGGCAAGTTTCAGAACCCATGTTTACGAACCTCACACCCACGACACATTCGTTGTTGGTGGCATTCTCTCGGGCTGTCAGTGCTACTGGCAACGCGGACAGCAGATATTCGCAGGTCCCGGAGATCTGGTCTTCGTCAACCCATTCGAGCTTCATGACGGTATACCGGAGGGCTACGGCTACACCTACCGGATGACCTACCCCAGCATCTCACTGTTGCAGAAGATCGCTGAGGATCTGACGGACAAACCACAAAGCGGAACACCGTTTTTCCCGGAGGCCTGTGTCCATGACCCCGAGCTCTGTCAGGAATTCGTTGAAGCGCACAAGTCCATACAGAACCGCTCCATTGATCTGGAAGCCGAAGAACCGCTCTATATGATCTTCGCCAAGATGCTCGCAAAACACGGCAGCTTCACTGACAACATCACCGGATCAAAAGATCCCGTCGCAATCAAACGAGCGCGGGAGTATCTGGAAGAAAGCTTCATGGGCAGCGTGCATCTGGATGATCTGGTAAACATCTCAGGCCGCTCAAAGTATCACCTCATCCGCTCCTTTAAAAAAGCGACAGGACAAACACCGCACGCCTACCTGACTGATGTGCGGGTACGAAACGCCAGACGCTTGCTTGTCCGTGGAACCTCTCCAAGCGAGACGGCATCCCTTTGCGGCTTTGCGGATCAGGCCCATCTCACACGGCAGTTCAAATCCCGTGTTGGCACCACACCAGCAGCTTTCCAGCGATCTGTGATTTCCATTTAATCACAGCGGCATACCAGAAGCGCAATTTCATTCAAGACGACATCGGCCTCTCTGACTTAAAAGCACTCCATGCTCTGGAGCGCGTTCCGTTTAATTGAATTCAATCAAACGACAAGAATTCGCTGAAAGTAAAGAAATTAGAGCGTGAGGCGTGAATACAAATGAGCGCAACAGGCTCTAGGAGGGTTTTGTGAAAAGCAATCAGAACAAATCAGCGATCAACGCTGGTCCCAATGAATTTTTCCTCGGTGTAACAACATTCTTCCCGTTGATTTTCGCCGCGACACCCATCGGCCTGTTGTTTGGCGCGCTCGCAGCACAAAAGGGCATGTCTCCTTTGGAAGTCCTGCTGATGGGCTCCTTCGTGTTTGCAGGCGGCTCTCAGTTTCTTGCGCTGGATTTGTGGGCCGACCCACTCCCGTGGCTCACCATTGCCTTCTCCACTTTCCTGATCAACCTGCGCCACGTGCTTATGAGTGCGTCCCTTGCCCCCAAACTCGGCCATTGGACACCCCTGCAAAAATACCTTGGCTTCTTCATATTGGCCGATGAGGTCTGGGCTCTGTCTGAACAGCGCGCCATCAAGCATCACACCACTTTCAGCTTCTATCTCGGTGTTGGCCTGACCCTGTTCATCACCTGGCAAGTCGCAACAGTGGTCGGAAGCCTGATAGGCGCAGTCATGGGCGACCCATCCCGCTACGGTCTGGACTTTGCGTTCACCGCTCTCTTCATCTGTCTGGTCATGGGCTTCTGGCAAGGCCGCAAAACTGGCGTAGTCCTCGCAGCGAGCGGTTTAGCGGCAGTTCTCACCCATAAGTTCGTTCCAGGTGCTTGGTACATAATCGCTGGCGCAATCGCAGGCGTCATCGCCGCAGCAGTCCAATATGACGAAAAAACCAACGGGCTCCAGAAACCTGCGGAGGCACTTCAGTCATGATGTCAGAAGTCTTCGCAGTTGATCCGCTTGTCCTCTTCACCATTGTGGCAATGGCAGCAGGAACTTACCTGACCCGCATCGCAGGGCTGGTGCTGACAAAGTTCGTCCCTTTCTCAGGCAGAACTGAGGCAGCCTTGCAAGCCGTTCCGCCAGCGATCCTCATGTCGGTCGTCGCCCCAACAGCCTTCGCAACCGGCATCGCAGAGACCGCGGCAACAGCCATCACCGCGATTGCAGCCCTACGCTTGCCAATGCTCGCAGCCATGACACTCGGTGTTGTCAGTGTTGTCGTGCTCAGAATGGCACTCACTGTCATCTAAACAAAAACCCCGCTCCATGAAGCGGGGTTTTCTTTATCTCAAAGAGAAGCAGGAACGGTTTAAGAAACCGGACGGGTCGCCTCTTCCAGCCATGCTTTGGTCTCACCATCCAGCAGTGGCCCAACCAATTCCCGCACACGAGCATGGTAAGCATTCAGCCAGTTCAGCTCGAACGCGGAGAGAAGCTTGGTATCCACCATACGCAGGTCAATCGGTGCCAGTGTAAGCGGCTCAAAACCGAGCATTTTCTGATCACCACCCTCAATGGCAGCAGCAGGCGTCACCAGCTCAAGGTTCTCAATCCGGATGCCGTACTCATCAGCCCGGTAATAACCCGGCTCATTGGAAAGGATCATACCCGGCTTCAACGCGATGCTGTTTGGAGCTTTGGAGATCCGCTGCGGACCTTCATGCACGCCCAGATAAGAGCCGACACCGTGGCCAGTGCCATGGTCAAAGTCGAGACCCTGCTTCCAAAGATCGATACGAGCCAGAGTATCCAGTTGTGAGCCGGTCGTCCCAACAGGAAAACGCGCGGTCGCAATAGCAATATGGCCCTTCAGAACAAGCGTAAAGTGTTTGCACTGCTCAGCAGTCACAGCTCCAACAGCAAGCGTACGTGTGATGTCTGTTGTGCCATCCTCGTACTGCGCACCAGAATCGATCAGATACACACTGTTCAGCTCAATCGGCAGATTGCTATCGTTGCTCACACGGTAGTGACAGATCGCACCGTGAGGACCAGCCGCTGAAATGGTGTCAAAGGAAATGTCCTTCAAAGCACCCGTCTCACGGCGGAACTCCTCAAGCTTTTCAGCAACAACAACTTCAGTCAGGCCACCAAGAGGCGCCGTCTTCTCAAACCATGCAAGGAAGCCAGCATAGGCAACACCGTCACGCAGATGCGCAGCTTTTGTGCCCTCGATCTCAGCCTGATTTTTAACAGCCTTCGGCAGCAGAGTTGGCTCCTGCCCTTCCACAACATGGCCGCCATTGTCAGCAACCGCATCATAAAGAGCCTGACCCGCAAGACCGGTATCAATGAGCACTCGTTTGCCTTCAGTACCCAATGCTTTCAATGCAGGTGCAAGTTCTGTCGGTCCTGCAATATCAGCAAGAGCGCTCAGCTCATCACGCACTTCATTGGAAAGCTTGCGTCCATCAATAAACAGCGATGGCTTGCCGTTGGTCGGTACCAAAGCAAAAGACAGTGGCAGCGGCGTATGCATCACATCGCTACCGCGAATGTTCAACAGCCACGCAATTGAGTCTGGCTGTGTCAGAAGCGCTGTATCCGCCTCTTTTCCAGCAATCAACTCACCAATACGCTTGATCTTGTCTGCAGCACTTTCACCAGCAAACTGCATCCCGTGCATTTTCACGGCACCAAGCGGCGCTTCCGGGCGATCACTCCAAACGGCATCAACAGGATTGCTTTCAATAGCAACCAGCTGTGCACCAGCCTTTTCACAGGCAGCTTTCAGGGAGCGCACCTGACGAACAGGATGCAACATCGGATCGTACCCGATCTTCTGGCCTTCTGCCGCATTCTCACGAAGCCAGCCCGTCAGCGGCTCATCAATCAGATGACGATAGGCAAACGCCTCTTCATCTACCTGATCTCGCACCTGAATGGTGTAGCGGCCATCAATAAAAACAGCTGCCTTGTCACTGAGAACACCAGCAATACCAGCAGAGCCGGTGAAACCCGTCAGCCACTCAAGGCGGCAGTCACTATCAGGAACATACTCACCTTGGTGAGCATCTGCCCGCGGCACCAAAAAGCCATCAAGCCCACGCGAGGCCAGCTCGTCTCGCAGAGCGGCCAACCGAACCGGCCCACGAGATTTATCATTTACTGTGTCAAAGCTTTGAAACATGCCGGAAGGCTAATGCCGATCGTCACGCAACTCAACCACACAAACACGGCTCCTAAGAGGAATTTATACTCTCAATTCAGACGATGGGGATACAGAAGTACACAATCCATGCGTTATACGCAGATCTGCTATGTTCTCCATGCAATTTCAGATCATGACAATACAGAGACATGCAAAAAACGCATAAGTGTCATGCGAAACTATCTCTTTTTTTACAAACTAAAATAATAGATAACTCCTCTTGTCGACGGGGCGCTTCCCTCCCAAAGCAAACCGGTGGATCACACCTCCTCCCAAAGTGATCTGCACGACAAAAATGGCCGGCATCCATCAGCTGCTGATAAAGCGCTAGAAATGCCACTCATATAGCTGGATACCTCCTCCCAGTATCTAGCAAGCTAAGCAAATTCCTCCCAGTTGCTTGGCACACAAAAAAACCTTTGCTTCCCCGGCAATTTCCTCCCAATTTGCCGGATCAGGAAGCAAAGGTTTTTTGTTTTTTTGCATTTCAATCAGACATCAAAAAACCCTCACTGCATCAGCAATGAGGGTCCAGAATTATTACAGCGTATCTCCGAAAAGTGGAAACCGGTTTTCGGAGAAAGGTACGCAAAAACAAAGGCTAAAGCAGTTCATGCGTTTCCATTTAAATGCGAACTGCTTTAGCAATCTGTCAGACCTTACGAGTCCCAGTTGCCTTTAGCAAAGGTCAGCGTCAGCCATCCTTCAATCTCGCGGCGATGCACAAGCTTCAATCCCTGCTGTCCATACGCTGAGATGATCCGTGGACCATGCTCAATCCGCAAGCCGGATAGAACCAGCGTAGACTTATGCGCAAGGTGAGCGCACAGTTTAGCGGACATCTGCATCAACGGTCTTGCAAGAATATTGGCAACAACCAGATCAAACGGGCCAAACTCATTAAAGCGGCGGTCATCCACACCAGCACCGGTAAAGGCTTTGAAGTGAGGCCCTACATTGTTCTTACGCGCATTATCAATCGCAGCTTCCACTGCAATAGGATCGATATCGGTCGCCAGAACTTCAGAGCTGGTCAGCTTAGCAAGTGCAATGCCCAGAACACCCGTTCCGGTGCCCAGATCAAGCATACGGTGGTATTTGTGCCGCTTCAACAAGCGCTGAAGCTCTAAAAGACAACCTTCAGTCGTACCATGGTGACCGGTACCAAAAGCCTGTGCTGCTTCAATCTCGATACCAATGTCAGACTGGCCGACAGCATCACGATCATGCGCACCATGAACGATAACCCGATCCGCACGAACCGGCTTCAAACCTTCAAGGGATTTGGCAACCCAGTTGATGTCAGGCAGCGCCTCAACTTCAGCAAAACTTGGAATAACGCCGCCTTCAAACTGATCAAACAAACGCATTTCAACCAGATTGATTGCGTCATCAACCGTAGATTCCAGAACCAGCACTTCTGCGGTCCAAGTTTTTCCGTCCTTGGAGCTTTCAAAGACGGCAACTGGGAACCCGTCATCTTCAAAGCGCGCCTCCATAATATCGGAGAGTGCTTTTGCTTCAGCCTCAGGTGCCGGAATGCGAACCCGGATCGTGTCCATGCAAAATCCCTTAGTTACGATGAGCTATCAAAACTCAGTGAAAACCTTTGCCTAGGCGTATAGAAGGTGCAGCGCCGAAAAGCCAGTACTCACGAGGTTTTCTCGCGCTCTGCCGCATATTCGCAGGGAACAAGGCTAAGTATTGTTGAACCAGCAATCGGCAGCGCAGGCTTGGTGCCATTCAGCGGGCGAAGCTTCTTGGTCGGGTCTATCAACATCAGCACAATAGCCGTCTCCGGCAAAGCCTCCTGAAACTCGGCCCAGCCATAAGTATCTGTCAGCTCACTGGCTTTGATGAACCAGCCTTCACTGATCTTCGTTTCAAGGTCGTTATAGCTGTGTTCTGGTGTCAGGAAGGGACGCCCGCCAAGTGTCACAACACGGCGAAACTTTTCCTTCTCGCTTTGCTCTTCTGAGGGTGCAAACTGATACACCTCCCCTCGCCCCATAAGCGGTCCAAAGTTTGTGGTCACCAGCGCGTTGTAATCATCATTGTCAGTCACAGCGAGCAAAACGCTGTAGTTCTCAAGCGGAAGCTCGTTCTCAACTTCCTCGGAAAGAACCTCACCATAATGGTTCGCAAGCCCGGCATTGCGCGAAAGCCGCAGCTTACCCCAGTTGCGGTCAACGGTAAGGCTCGGAACATCCAGCGTTTTCAGCTTGGTCGCAAGCGCTACGCTAAACCGGCTCGCTCCCACAATCAGCAGACCCGGCCCCGTATGGCTGGAAAGCCCCAGCCACCGTGCAAATGGCCCAAGCGAAAACCCATGCGCGAACACAGCCGCAACCACAACGGCAAACGACAAAACCGCCAACCGCTCTCCATCAGGAGCCCCATGTTCAACAAGCGACCTTGCAAACAAGCCGGAAACCGCAACGGCCACAATACCGCGTGGCGCAATCCACCCAACCAGCAAACGCTCTTTCCAGCTCAAGTGAGCACCAATGGTTCCAACCCAAACCGAAATAGGCCGGATCACGAACAACAGCACCAGAATAAATGCCAAATCCTCCAACCCAAACTCCGCAAGACTGCCAAGCTGAACGGAAGCAGTCAGCACAATAAAGACTGATGACACCAGAATGATCGTGACCGCTTCCTTAAACCGTTTCAGCTCTTCAAGACTGGCAAGACGAGAGTTACCAAGCACCAGCCCAAGAACCGTCACTGTCAGCAGACCGGATTCTTCCAATACCAAATCAGAAAGCGCATAAGCGCCCATCACGCTCACAAAAATCAGCGGAACTTTGAGAAATTCAGGAACACGGCCACCAACAAACAGCCAGATCAGTCCACGCCCCAGCGCCCAGCCACCAACACCGCCAATCAGCAGCCCAGCCACAGCCCGGATCGCCAGGACCCAGAAACCATGGTCGCCGTGATAAACCAGATACCCTTCAAACATAAACACCGCGAGCAGCGCACCAAGTGGATCAGCAAGAATTGCTTCCCAGCGCAGCAGCGAACTCACCCGTCGCTCCAACCGCGCCTGACGCAGAAGGGGAATAATGACAGTAGGACCGGTAACAATCAGAATTGCAGCAAACACCAGCGCCGAAGGCCAGCTCAGCTCTGCGATATAGTGGGCATTCAATGCGCCCAACAAAAACGCGATAAAAGCGCCCAAAAGAACGAGCCGCCAAACCGCCTTCTCAACACCGCCAATACGTTGAAAATTAAGAGAAAGACCGCCTTCAAACAGAATAACGGCAACACCAAGCGCAACAGTTGGACGCAATAAATCACCGAACAACGCAGTTGGGCTGAGAACACCCGTGGCAGGACCAATGAGAAAGCCAGCAACAAGCAGAAGAACGATCGCAGGCAAAGACCATCGCCAGGCAAGCCATTGTGCACCAACGCCCGCCACACCAATCATCGCAAGCGCGAGAACCACCTCATTCATTGCCATCTCCCAACACAACTTAGAAGAGAGATAGCACAATCTACCCTAAAGGTAATTAACGCTTGCGTTGCAGCTTATGCCCGCTCAACAAAGCTATCGAGCACTTTCTTTTGGCCAGCTTTTTCAAAATCGACAGTGAGCTTGTTCCCCTCGATATCGCCGATTAATCCATAACCGAACTTCATATGGAAGATCCGCTCACCAATCGCAAAATCGCTTCCTGCCTCAGTAACGCTCTTGGCAACCAGCTCGCCTTCAATGGTCATCGGACCAGCCTTCTTGGCACGACGGCTCTGGTTCCCACCATGCATTTTGCCATATTGCTGACCAGACGCCTGCGCTTTACGCGCCCGCTGCCAACCCGGCGTAGAGTACTTGCTTTGGAAGGGATCACTGTTGTCAAACCGGCTGGCGCCATAACCACCACCAGCACTATTCAGACCATACCCACCGTAAGAGCTGGAGGCCTCAACAACCTCAACGCTGTCTGCAGGTAGCTCATCCAGGAAACGAGAAGGAATGCAGGACTGCCACGAGCCATGAATGCGGCGGTTGGAGGTAAACCACACTTTCACACGCTTGCGGCCACGGGTAAGCCCCACATAGGCAAGGCGCCGTTCCTCTTCCAGACCAGCTTGTCCGGTTTCATCCAATGCCCGCTGGTTCGGGAACACACCCTCTTCCCAACCGGGAAGAAAAACACTATCAAATTCAAGGCCTTTTGCAGAATGGAGCGTCATAATCGAGACCGCATCCTCTTCCGCATCGCTGTCTTTATCCATCACCAGCGAGATGTGCTCAAGGAACCCAGCCATGCTCTCAAACTCTTCCATCGAGCGGATAAGTTCTTTCAGGTTGTCCAAACGCCCCGGCGCTTCAGCCGACCGATCCTGACGCCACATCTGGGTGTAACCACTCTCATCAAGAATGATCTCCGCCAGTTCTGTGTGGCTCATGGTCTCAACCTGATTGCGCCAGTTCTCCAACATGCCCAGCACATCCGCCAGCGCAGCACGAGCTTTCGGGCGCAGTTCATTGGTCTGCACCAACTCTTCCGCAGCGATCATCAGCGGAATAGCGCGTTCTCGCGCATAAGCATGCACAATCTTCAGCGTCGCTTCGCCAAGCCCACGCTTCGGCGTATTCACGATACGCTCAAAAGCCAGATCGTCTGACGTCTGCATCACACAGCGGAAATAGGCGAGTGCATCGCGGATCTCCATACGCTCATAAAAGCGCGGACCACCGATCACGCGGTAGTTCAATCCAAGCGTGACAAACCGGTCTTCAAACTCGCGCATCTGGAAGGACGCACGCACCAAAATGGCCATTTCATTCAGAGAATGCCCGTGGTTTTGAAGGGCTTCAATCTCATCACCAATGGAGCGGGCTTCCTCCTGAGAATCCCAGGCCGAGGTAACCTGCACCTTCTCTTCTTCTTCAGATCCCATCTGGTCAGTGAAAAGGGTTTTACCAAGCCGGCCCTGATTGTGCGCAATCAGATGGGAGGCAGCAGATAGGATGTGACTGGTCGAGCGATAGTTCCGCTCAAGACGAACCACAACAGCACCCGGGAAATCCTGCTCAAATCTCAGGATGTTATCGACCTCAGCACCACGCCAGCCATAAATGGACTGGTCATCATCGCCAACACAGGCCACGTTCGGATTGCCCTGCGCCAACAAGCGCAACCACATGTACTGCGCGATGTTGGTATCTTGATACTCATCCACCAGCATGTAACGGAAGCGATGCTGGAAGCTCTTCAAAACGTCATCATGCTCTTTGAAGATCGTGATGCAGTGCAGCAGCAAATCACCAAAATCACAGGCATTCAGAATAGAAAGCCGTTCCTGATAGGTCTCATAAAGCTTGCGCCCCAAGCCATTAGCAAAGGCCTGCGCGTCACCAGCTGAAATCTGTGAGGGTGTAAGCCCCCGGTTCTTCCAGCTGTCCAGCAGCCCGGCAAATGTCTTTGCAGTCCAACGTTTTTCGTCCAGTCCTTCCGCTTGAATGATCTGCTTGATCAAACGAACCTGATCGTCCGTATCCAGAATTGAGAAGGACGACTTCAATCCAACAAGCTCAGCATGGCGGCGCAAAATCTTCACGCAGATGGCGTGGAACGTGCCGAGCCAGGCCATGCCTTCAACGCCATCACCAATGTAAGCGCCAATGCGCGTTTTCATCTCGCGGGCAGCTTTGTTGGTGAAAGTCACAGAAAGGATCTGCCCCGGAGTGGCATGACCCGTTGCCAGAATATGTGCAATACGCGTTGTCAGAACACGTGTCTTACCAGTGCCAGCACCTGCAAGAACGAGCACTGGTCCGTTGATCGTCTCAACAGCAAGTCGTTGTTCTGCATTCAATCCTTCCATGTAGGCTGGGGCGTTGGTTTGCCGTGCAGCCATGGCCCTCGCTGCGATACCACCTGCCTTGGGCTGTGGTGCAGCCAGAGGATCAGCAGGGTGAGCAGGTATTCCGCGATGAAGTGGGCCAGAAGAGTTTGCCATTGAGCTCGTTAGATCCTTTGAACGCATACCCCTCTCAAATCAGAGGGAGAATCTCCAATACTTAACGAGGAACAATATAGCAACAACATTGAAGAAGCGAGGCATCAGCAAAGAGATACACATCGTTTTGTAGGGCAAGGCATCTTCACTCAGTAACTCTTGCCTCACGCCAGCTTTGCTCTGTGATGTTTTATCAAGCTTGTTCTGAGTTACTTGAAATCCGGGAGACCCTTTAGTGTTTTAAAGAGGAAGTATGCGTATACCTGCCAACGAGAATAACTCAGCTTAGCAATGGGAATATCTTCACTTCCGAAAGACAAACAACACTGTAACAACCTGAAAGAAAAACTATGAATACTGGTAAGTTACACATGACACGCCGGAACGCCCTCATTGGCATCTCCGGTTCTTTACTGGCAGCACCTGCTCTGGTTTCCTCCGCCCAGGCCAACCACCACGGCTCCACCGATTACACCAACAAGACGCTGACAATCAGCCCCTTTTCACTTGCCATCAGTGAAATGGCGACAATGAAGGCCAGCAATCCATTGGTGCGCCAGTTTGCAGAGCTGGAAAGCGAAGAACAAACTGCGGTCTCAAAAGTGATTGAATCCACGGGCGCCACACCTCCCCCGCGTCCCGCCGCTCTGGAAGACATCTACAAGAAGCTGGAGGCCGAAAACGGTGAGGATTTTGACCGTCTGTACATCTCCGCTGAAATCACTGGTCATGAGGACTTGCTGAAGGTTCAATCACCGGAATCCGGTAAAAAACCTGTGAACGTGGATGTGGCTACAGCAACCATTCTGGTCGCTTTCATTCATACCCATCTGGCGATGCTGGCAGAGATCCGCAAGCAAATCGGCTAGGCAACTCCTTCAAACATCTCAGAAAACACCAGTGGTGCGCTCCGGCCCCACTGGTGTTTTCCTGTCAAATTCAGCCAACCCAACGATCACATCTTCAAATTTGGCTCAATTATCGCTGTCTCCCGAGAGATCTTGCTAAGATTTCCTGCCCACTCTCTTAGCCAAGGATGTTGCTTCTGGAGAACATCTGACCGCAACTGGAATGGAGCTTGAGATATGCCGAAGGTCATTTGCAGATATAAGAACTACGATGATTTCTATAAAAACCGCACAAGCATCTGGGCTGAAATCAGACGTCGGATGAACATCCACGCGACGGACACTGCAAGCTTCGACAAACTCATTTTCCAGGGCAAGGCAGCCATCCGACTGACCTACGACAATCATGTTGAAGACGCACCGGATATGAAGAAAGCCAGAACGAACATTGCCGCACTTGAAAAAGAGAAAGCAAGAACCTTCCGTTTTGTTCAGGCCTCCAAGTCACTGGAAGAGGATATCTCGACAAAACACAAAATGCTCAAAGTGCTCGAAAGCCAGCTGAAGCAGCAGGAAAAAGACCCCAAAACTGATCCCAACTATCGCGATACAGCGAAAGAGCTCAAAAAGCTGCTCAAGCTCCAGCCTGCAGTCAAAAAGAAGATCCAGGAATACGACAGTGCTCTGAAAGCACTTGAAAAAGCTGAAGCAGACTACGACCCACTGAAAAAGCAGATCGAGAAAACCATCCCCATGAGCGTGCAGACAGATGGCAAGAACATGATGCTCTATATCGGCGGACGCGCCGAAGCATCTGTCCGCCTAAGAGCAACACTGGCGCAGAAGTAGGCTCGCCGCAAGTCTACCAATGCAGCGAGAGGAGCCTAGCAACTCCCTCGCTCTCTTCTTATTGATCGCCGACCAACTCGAACCAGTCATCCTCTGAAATGACCTGAACACCAAGGCTTTGCGCTTTGGTGAGTTTGGACCCGGCTTTAGGACCCGCGATCACCAGATCAGTTTTCTTGGAAACAGAACCAGACACTTTCGCACCCAAACTTTCCGCACGTGCCTTCGCCTCATCCCGGCTCATGCGCTCCAAACTACCTGTAAACACAAGTGTTTTTCCAGCAACGGGACTGTCAGAGCTATCAGCAACAACCACATCAAGCGGGGTGATCTGATCAATCAACGCAGCAAGCGCGTCGCGGTTATGTTCCTCTGCAAAGAACACGACCAGAGCATTGGCAACCGTACCGCCAATTCCGTCAATGTCATTGAGTTCACGGTAAGCTTCTGAAGTTGCATCAGTTGCTGCAATCATGGCATCAGAAAAAGCACTCCAGGAAGAGTACGCCCGAGCCAGCAGCTTGGCATTTCCCTCTCCAACATGACGAATACCAAGCCCGAAAATCAAACGGTTCAGTTCAATTTGCCGTTTGCTATCAATAGCTTCAAACAGCTTGCGCGCAGAAACAGCACCAAACCCCTCACGAGACCGCAGTTTGTTGAGCGAGCTCTTGTCCCGTTCCGCTAATGTGAAGATGTCCGCTGGTGTGCGGATCCCACCTTTATCCATGTCATATTCGTAAAACGCTTCCACCTGCTTCTCGCCCAGTCCTTCAATATCGAAGGCATTACGGGAAACGAAATGCTTAAGCTTCTCAATCGCTTGCGCTGGGCAAATCAATCCACCTGTACAACGGCGAATAGCATCAACCTTGCCAGAGTTCGGATTGACTTCGCGAACGGCATGAGAACCACAGGCCGGACAGTTCACGGGATACTCGAACGGAGCTGCATCTTCAGCCCGCTTACCCAAGTCCACATCCACGATTTGTGGGATAACGTCACCAGCACGCTGGATAATCACCGTATCACCAACACGGATGTCCTTGCCATCTCGGATGGGTTCACCATCCTGACCAATGCCTTTGATGTAGTCTTCATTGTGAAGAGAGGCATTAGAGACCACAACACCGCCAACCGTGACAGGTTCTAGCTTTGCAACCGGAGCCAGAGCACCCGTTCGTCCCACCTGAATTTCAATGGCATTGAGCGTTGTAAACGCGCGTTCTGCCGGAAATTTATGTGCAATCGCCCAACGCGGTGAGCGCGATACAAAGCCAAGGCGCCCCTGCAGATCCAGCCGATCCACCTTGTAAACCACGCCGTCAATATCATAGCCAAGACCGGAGCGATCCTCCTCAATCCCATGATAGACGCGCAACAGTTCCTCAGCGCTCTCGCAACGCTTCATCAGCGGGTTGATCTGGAAACCCCATTTGCCAAACAGTTCCACCATGCCCATCTGCGTATCAGCAGGAACTTCACTCATATCGCCCCAGGCATAGGCGAAGAACTTGAGCGGACGTGTCTTGGTGATCTCAGAATTCAGCTGGCGCAATGATCCTGCCGCTGCATTGCGCGGGTTGGCAAACACCTTGCCACCATTGGCTTCCATTCGGGCGTTTAACGCCGCAAAGTCCGCATGGCTCATGTAAACTTCACCGCGCACCTCAACCACATCCGGCACACCCGCAGGCAACACCTGCGGAATATCCTTAATGGTCAGCGCATTAGCTGTCACATTCTCACCCGTGGTGCCATCACCACGGGTTGCGGCATAAACCAGTTTGCCGCTCTCATAGCGCAAGGAAAGGGAAAGGCCATCAATCTTCGGCTCAGCCGTCACTGCAAGGGCGCCCATCAGTGGATCATACTTTAAAAAGCGACGCACCTTGCCAATAAAGTCCTGCACATCCTCATCAGAAAACGCATTGTCCAATGAGAGCATCGGCACGGCGTGAGTGACCTTGCCAAAGCCTTCCGCAACAGCACCACCAACCCGGTTGCTCGGGCTGTCAGCACGCACCAGTTCCGGATGAGCAGCTTCCAAAGCCTCGTTCCGGCGGCGCAGCGCATCATAGGTCGCATCATCAACAATCGGCGCATCTTTGGTGTGATAGGCCGCATCATACTCAGCTATCAGCCCCGCCAGCCGCTCCAGCTCCAGCGCAGCTTCGTCCGCGTTCAGGGCTTCAATTTCTTTTTGAGAGGTATCAGCAAGGCTCACCGGTTTACTCACCTGTTTAATCATCAACTGGGCATTAGTCTTATCGCCACCGGGAATAACACACCAGCCAGAACAGTTAAGATTTAGACAGGAATTACTCTGGACCCGAGAAAAGTTGGTCCATGACTTTGCGCAGTTTGCGTTGCTTTGTGTGATTTTGCGTTGATCTGCGTTTTTTACGTGAAACCTGCGTTCCTAAGTAACGGACGGCCAAGGCTCAGGTTGTCCCGAGCCCTTCATCCTTTTCACGCTCATCAGAAAGGGAGTTATCCCCCTCCTCTGGTTCATCCCCTACACTAACTTGCATCTGATCAATACCAACCATCCGCGTTAACACAGCAGCCAACGCCAGCGCCGTGAAGATTGGCCCCACCGGGAAGCCATGAGCCGCCAGCGCAATATTGACGATTGGCAAAAGATAAACCGCAAACAATAAGAGCGGCGCTACAAACGGAGAATTCGCGTCATCATCAAACAGACCAGTGCGTGTCGCATAAAGGTAGAGCGCCGGAGAAAGCACTGCATAGTCCCAGAGGAACAGGAAAGGCGTTGCAAGCAAAACACACAGCGTCACAGCAAGGTTGCGGGCAATCGGTTCACGCTCACGCATAAACAGCCAGAACACCACCACGAACGCCAAAACAGTGAAAGGCAATTGTACCAGATATCCAGCCGTCGCAGAAAACCCAAGCGCCCGCATCGCCCCAAACGCAGATGGAATCAGATAAAGGAAGCTGCCCTCACCCTGGTCCATGACTGTTGCCAGTAAGGACGGAACCGTATCCAGATAGATCCACCAAAGACCAGACCCAAAAAACACAGCAGAGGCATCAACAAGAAACGCCACTGTCGCAACACACGCACACAGCGCGATGATACTGCGGTGAGCAATCAATATAATCGGGATCAGCATAAACAGCTCAGGCTTGATGGAAACACACCCAAGCAACACACCCGCCCACGCCGGATGCCGGTCCAGCAACCGCAACCCGCCATAAAGGAACCCGCCAGCCAGCATGCCAAACTGACCGTAAAACAGGTTTACCAGAGTTGCTGGGGCGAAAATGAAAAAGGTGAATGCACGAATAGGCGCTTTACGGCTAAAGGCGACAGACAACGAGAGCAAAGCTCCCATCCCCATCCAAAGGCTATAAGCCTGCAGGTAGGTCAACCCAGACAGCGGAACCAGAAAGACCAGCAGACTTGGCGGATGCACCCACGCGTAAAAGCCGGAGCCACCAGCCACATTGCGCTGTACTTCATCATAAAACCAGCCAAAGTCATAAAGCTGCGCAGCTTGCCCCGCCACAGCCATGCGAGAGGCAAGCAGGAACTGGTAGAAGTCGCCCCCCACCCTGCGCAGATCGAATCCGTCAAGGCCCATCACCGATCCAAACAGATACAGCGGATAAACCACCACAATCAGCAGCAGCGCGATGACAAAATAGATCTGTAAGCGGGCGAACGAGATAAACATCTACCGGCCTCCATCTATGCATATCCCCGTAAGTGGTTCCGGTTTTCGGATGAGAATATGCGCAAGTATAAAGTCTTGGTTGCCGGAGAGTTTAGAAGATACCAAGTTAATTATTTGAATACGCTACGTAATTTAAGATTCTTTTAGGGAAATGAAACAATGTTCACGAGAAAAAGATGAGAAATTCTACTCATTTCAGGGTCTCCTAAAAATTTAACAGATTATAAACATGCAACCTATCGGTAAAGATATCACCAGAAAAATTCATTAAGGAATTTGACTGAATTGTGACATCTGCCTAATTAGCCTCAACGTAAATTTGGGGTAGTTGGGAAATGAAATCCTATTTTGTAGCTGGCGTCGTAGCATCCAGCATTCTCTTGGCCGGTTGCGGCACAGTTGTTCGCGGCACATCTGAAGACATCAAAATCGATGTAAAGCCAGCAAACGCAAAAATCACATCAACAACAGCGCATACTTGTGTTGGACCTTGCGTGATCAACGTTCCACGTAAAAAAGAATTCACTCTGACTGCATCTGCACCGGGCTACCAGTCTCAGGTCATCGATGTTCAGACCCGCGTCAGCGGCAAAGGTGCAGCTGGCATGGCTGGCAACATTATCCTTGGTGGTGTTATTGGTGTTGGTGTTGATGCAGCGACTGGCGCAACTCTGGATCACTATCCAAACCCGGTTACTTTCAATCTCAAGCGCGGCAAAGGCTCCCGTAAGCTGACCCCTGCTGAGATCAAACTGATGAACAAGGCGAAAGCCCCGACTTCTTAATCGGGCAACGTCAGTGAGGGGCATCGGATCGAACCATGCCCCTTACATTCAACAGCTCCATGAGAGCACAAGCAGCACATGACCTTGGCTCACCCAAATAAGGTCCACTCCCAAAACACCATGGCCACCACTCCCTCCTTGATTTTCCACAGCAACTAGGGAACTCTCCCTCCTGCAATCAGGAGTTCCAATGGCCGCCCCTCAGGACGCAGAGCGTGTGCCTCTTATCGAGGCCCGAAATATGTCAGTCACCAAGCAAGGGCGCCAGCTCTTTCACGCCTATTGTTTCAAGCTGTATGAAGGCGATAAACTGTGCCTCCGCGCCCCTTCCGGTCGGGGCAAAACGGTTCTCCTGCGCATTCTCGCAGGGCTGGATAAACCGGAGGCAGGCGAGCTGCTCTTCAACGGCGTCTCTTACACAGCAGGCGGGCGAACACAGCTCCACAAACAACTCAACTGGCTCCCTCAACGCGTGAGCCCTCTGGCAGACCATATTCGCGAGGCCTTGCTGGCACCGTTTGAGCTGCAAGCCAATCACAAACGCAAGCCATCAGATACTCAGATGCTTCAGGCTCTCACAGCAGCGGGCCTGCCCAACATGGTACTCGATCAGGCGACAAGCAGCCTTTCCGGCGGCGAACGTCAACGCCTCGCACTCGCCCGTGCGCTGCTTCTGCAACGTCCTTTGTGGATTGCAGACGAACCCACAGCAGCCCTCGACAAAGCCCATGCCCTCGCCTGTGGTGACCTGCTGATGGAAAACACCGGGACACTGCTGGCTGTCACCCACGACGCCCACCTTCAAAGCAAGATTGATCAGGTAATTGAACTGCCCGAACCAGCACAGCCAGGCTCACAGGAGCGCGCGCAATGACCTCAAATGTCGCGTGGAGTGATCTGGCTCTCTTTTATCTCATAGCAATCATCCCACTGTCCCTGCTCTGGACTATGGGCCTCAAAGACCTCTCCCGGGATCTGGCAATATCCATTGCCCGCATGAGCATTCAGCTGCTGGTCATCGGGTTCTATCTGCAAACCGTCTTCGATCTGGACAATCTGGCCCTCAACCTGCTCTGGCTGGTCGCCATGGCAATAATCGCTGCAATCACCTCGGCTGGTCGTGCACAAATGCCCCGCCTCAAATCAACAGCCCCGCTCACGGCAGCCATACTCATTGCCATGCTGCCAGTACTGCTGATGTTCATCGTAATCCTCAGCCGCCCTGTGCCGTGGTACTCTGCGCAGGTCACCATCCCAATCGCCGGCATGCTGCTCGGCAACGCTCTGGGGTCGCTGGTCATCGCCCTGCGCCGGTTCAACTTGAGAACACCGGAAGATAAGGAACACATCGAGCTGCTCACCACCATGGGCGCGACCAAACTGGAAGCCCGGCGAACACTCGTCAAATCCTCCCTGCGCGCAGCCGCCTCCCCCGTTATCGCCAGCATGGCAACACTGGGACTGGTCTCTCTTCCGGGAATGATGACCGGTCAGATTCTCGGCGGCTTCAACCCGATCGAGGCAGTCCAGTACCAGATCGCCATCATGCTCGGCATCTCCGCCACCCAAACCCTCGCCATCATCCTCGCCCTCCGCTTCACCATCTATATGGAGCCGGAGTACGAGTGATCAGAGACAAAGTGTCTTTCACCAGCAATTCTTGGGCATCAGCGATTTTGCGGGAGGGGTCAGCTTTTTCGATATGATGGAATGAGCCAACATATGGGCAATTTCTTTGTGACAATCTACCGGTGTATCGTCGGAGACGCGTTTCCGGGTAACTTAGGCTATAGGTAAGTCAATAACTTACCATAGGAGGGGATCAAGTTTACCCTTATGTGTTGCAGGAACTCCGATCAAAGTAGGAAGCTTAAATCAGCTCTTCTTGGCCCATAAGACGCTTGGCCGCGGCACGGGCTTCTTCGGTGATGGTGGAACCGGCGAGCATACGGGCAATCTCTTCATGTCGATCGCCCTCGGCGATCTCAGTCACACGGGTCGCCACACGGTCCTTCTCCACCTCATCTTTACGGATCAGGAAGTGACCATTGGCACGAGCTGCCACTTGCGGTGCATGCGTCACCGTCAGCACCTGAACACTGTTCGCAAGGCGGGCAAGACGCACGCCAATCGCTTCAGCCACGGCACCGCCAACACCCGTGTCGATCTCATCAAACACCAGTGTCGGAGACGAGCCCTTATCTGCCAGCGACACCTTCAACGCTAATAGGAAGCGGGAGAGTTCACCACCCGAAGCAACCTTGAACATAGGCCCCGGACGAGTACCCGGGTTGGTCTGCGCCCAGAACTCGACAGTGTCGATACCGGACGGCCCGCGCTGTTCAACATCACTCTCGATATTGATGATAAACCGCGCCCGTTCCAGCTTTAGTGCCGGAAGCTCAGCATGAACCGCAGTCTCAAGGCCTTTGGCAGCTTTCTGACGCTTCTTTGACAGCGCCGCCGCCAGCTTGTCATAGGTTTGCTTGGCAGCCTCTACAGCGCTTTCCAGCGCCTGCAATTTCTCTTCACCTGCATCCAGATCAGAAAGGTCACCTTCCATCTGGGCCCGCAGTTTAGCAAGGTCATCCGGCTGCACAGAATACTTGCGAGCTGCAGCCCGCAATGCGAACAGACGTTCTTCCGTCTGCTCCAGCTCTTGCGGGTCAAAATCCGTGTCACGCAGCGCCTGCTCCAAACCACCGCGCGCTTCCTCCAGCTGGTCCAGAGACCCGCCGATGGCTTCAACCACACTTGTCAGATAGTTGGGCGCCAGATCAACCTTACGCTCAAGACGGCGCAACAAACTGGAAAGCTCAGGGATTGGAGAGGCTGGTCCGTCAAGTGCCTCATAGCCCTCGCGCAGATCGCCTGCAATCTTCTCCACCTGCATCATATCCTGACGACGCAGAGCAAGCTCGTTTTCTTCTCCGTCACGAGGATCAAGCGCGCTCAGCTCATCAGCACTGGAGCGCAGATAATCCGCCTCACGGCGGGCTTCTTCAATGCGCGCAACATGATCTTTCAGGGCCTTCTCGGCAGTGCGAACCGCTTTCGCGCTCTGCCCCACCTTTGCAGCATCACCTTCCAGCCCGCCAAAGCTGTCCAGCAGCTGACGATGGCTCTCAGGATCAATCAGGGCGCGGTCATCATGCTGTCCATGAACCTCAACCAGCAACTCTCCAATCTGCCGCAGCAGACCAGCACTCACGGGCGAGTCATTCACAAACGCACGGGTACGTCCATCAGACGCCTGAACACGGCGCAAGATGATGTCACTGTCGTGCTCTAGTTCATTTTCCTGAAGAAGGGTGCGAAGAGGGTGCGTCATTGGAACGTCGAAAACTGCGCTTACCTGACCGCGGTCCTGACCATGCCGAACCAGTCCGGCGTCTCCTCGCCCACCAAGGGCGAGGCTTAAACTGTCAAGAAGAATAGACTTACCTGCACCGGTTTCACCCGTCAGAACACTCATGCCGTCGCTGAAATGCAAATCCAGCTTATCAATGAGAACGATATCCCGAATAGAAAGCGATGCCAGCATGGTAGTCTAGGAAACTCCGATTCCTTGAAAGGCTTAAAGGAGTTTCATATCCCCAAATGCCCTGCTAAGCCAGCTGCCTTTGTTCTCATGTGGCTCCAGACCGCCCTTTTTCAAAAGAGAAAACGCATCTTTGTACCACTGGCTCTGCGGGAAGTTGTGTCCCAGCACCGCTGCAGCTGTCTGTGCTTCGTTCGTCACACCAAGTGCATAATAGCTTTCGGTCAGACGATAGAGCGCTTCTTCAACGTGACGGGTGGTCTGATAATTGCTCACCACAGTCTTGAAGCGGTTGATAGAGGCAAGGTAGTTACGGCGCGCCAGATAGTAGCGGCCAACTTCCATTTCCTTACCAGCCAGCTGATCTTCCGTCGCGCGGATACGCTGACGAGCCTGCTTGGTGTATTCAGAATCTGGGTAACGCTGAACAACTTCACGCATTGCGTCCAATGCTTTGGCGGTCACAGCCTGGTCACGACCCACATCTGGGATCTGACGGAAGTAGGACTCACCAATAATGAAGAGCGCGTAGGCGGAATCATCATTACCAGGATAAAGCGAGGTAAAGCGCTCAGCAGCGGAAATCGCTTCAGGATACTTACCCATTTTGAAGTTCAGGTAAGCAATGTTGATCAGCGATTTACGCGCGAATTCGGAGTAAGGATAGATGCGGTCAAGCTCGTAGAACTTTTTCGCAGACGCTTGCACGTCGCCAGATGCACGAAGAGCCAAAGCCTCATTGAACATCACTTCCGCAGGAGTTTCATCCAGCGCAAGATCATCAACATCATCCTTGGTTGCACAGCCCGCAATAACGAGTGCCATCGCCAAAGAGGTATATCTAATCGCTCTTTTGAGGCGATTAGCCCCCAAAGCAGTCCCGGCAGCATCTGAACGCAGCAATGTTTCCGACTCCTATCGTGTTGGGATTCGGGTAAAATCCCTCCCAGTTCACGCTTCTATCTCAATGTTTGGATAACGTCACGTAGTACCACAGCATTTGCCTCGAATTTATGTCGGAATAGAGGCAAAAACCGTTGAATAACTATTTTAGCCTCAGGAGACGTTAGGGCCAAATGCTGCAGCCTGCAGTCCGCCAATCAACTCGGCATGACCTTTTTCGCGTGCATGACGATCTACCAGAGCAACATCAGCTTCGACAATTTCAAAAGCATCCGGGTTCTTGAAAAGCTCCACAAGGATGCAGTGATTCATACGGTGACCGCCTTTGTAAGAGCGGTACTCGCCCAAAATAGGCAGACCAGCAAGAGCAAGATCACCGATCGCATCAAGGCTTTTGTGACGTACGAATTCGTTTGCCCAACGGGTTCCTTCAGGGTTCAGAACGCGATCACCGTCAAGAGCAACGGAGTTCTCTAGGGAAGAGCCCATGGCAAAGCCAAGCTTCCAGAGTTTCTCAACATCCTGCACGCTACCAAAGGTACGGGCACGGGAAATTTCATCACGGAAGTAATCAGGTGTCAGGTCAAACTTGAGCTGCTGACAACCAATTTTCTCGTGATCAAAATCGATGGTGATGTCAAAACGGGTGCCGTCAAACGGGTTGAGTTCACACCACTGATCACCAGAAACGTAACGAACTTTTTCTTTGATGCGAATAAAGCGACGCTTTGTGCCGAGCGTTTTCAGGCCAACGCGGTCGATAGCTTCAACGAATGCTTCGGAGCTACCATCCATGATTGGCATCTCAGGTCCGTCAATATAAGCGGTCACATTGTCAACGCCCATACCGCGCAGAGCAGCCATCAGGTGCTCAACGGTAGAGATGCCGCTGTCATGAGGATCACCAAGTACGGTGCACAAAGATGTTGCAGTGACTTCCTTCCAGTTTGCTTCCGTCTGCACGTAGCCACCCTTGGTGCTACGATGGAAAACAATACCGGAATTAGCGTCTGCAGGGTGAAGAGTAATGGAAGCTGGACCGCCGGAGTGAACCCCAATACCATTCAAGGTTACACTGTCTGCAAGCGTTGTCTGTTTTTCGACACGCATTCCCATAATGTTCCAGCCTTTATCATTCCGCTCCAGGTACATACTGAACCTCACGAGCCACTACTTTCGAATACCCTTTTCGGGTTGGCTGGAACATAGCCCGAGGGCATTACCAAATAAAATAAAGCTTTATTACGGTTTGTAACGTCCTGAAAATTTTAGGTACATTTACCGACAATTCCACTTAAAAGCGCAAAGCAGCAACCCGGAAAAATCCGGATTGCTGCTCGAGAGGCGCGAGTTCTGTTGATAATCAGGTGGCTTGGCGGCGCAGGAACGCCGGGATTTCCAACTGATCATCTTCTATCATCTGTGAGCGTGCTGGCGCAGGGCGTCCACCAGCGTCCAGAGTCCCGGCTGCACCGTGATTCTGAGGCTCAGCAGGACGAGGCGGTGCTGGCTGTCGTGGTGCCTCAGCAAACGCATCTGCCTGCACTGGCTCATGGTGCTCCATGTGCTCATCTTCACGGCGGCCAAGGCCACCAGTCAGACGGCGCAGAAGACCCATTGGGCGACGCTCTTCTTCCAAATGATGCTCATCATGCTCTTCAACCGGCTGGGCCATAGTGGCTGGTGCTGGCTTTGGAGTTGCAGTTGCCGGCTGTGGAGCAGGCGCTGCAGCAGGAGCATCCGTGCGCGCACGAATTTCACGCTGTGCAATTGGCGGGAAGTCTTCAACACGTGGCATACGTGTCTGAGACTCAACCTTTTGTGCAACAGGTGGAATAAACGGCTCAGGTATATTGGTAGGCTCATCAAAAGCCTGAGTTGGTTCGTCAAGTGCATCATATTCCTGCACAGGCTCATAACGTCGGGCCTGATAAGGAGAAATTTCCACTTCCGGGTCAGTTGCAACAGCAACCGGCTCAGAGTGCATAAATGTTTCGGCCACTGCGGAGCCCATCGCGCGCATCGCACGAACTGGGGTGGGTGCAGGTGCTACTTCTACCGGCGCAGCTACCGCTGAACTGGGCGTAGACGTAGTAGCGCTCTGCAGACGCTCTGTGAGTTCAGCCATACGAACTTCGGCTGGGGAGATGTCTTCACGCAATTCCTTGTCGATGCCAGTCGCAACAACAGAAACACGGATGATACCGTCCAGAGATTCATCGAAGGTCGCACCAAGAATGATGTTCGCTTCTGGATCTACTTCCTCGCGGATACGAGTTGCAGCTTCATCAACTTCAAACAGCGTCAGGTCGTTACCACCAGTGATGGAGATAAGCAGACCGCGCGCGCCCTTCATGGAAGTCTCGTCAAGCAGCGGGTTCGCAATCGCAGCTTCAGCAGCCTGGATGGCACGCTGTTCGCCGGACGCTTCACCGGTACCCATCATCGCTTTACCCATGCCACGCATTATGGAGCGTACATCAGCAAAGTCGAGGTTGATGAGGCCTTCTTTGACCATCAGGTCAGTGACGTTCGCAACACCGGAATACAGCACCTGATCAGCCATAGAGAAGGCGTCAGCAAAAGTGGTCTGTGCATTCGCAATGCGGAACAGATTCTGGTTTGGAATAACAATGAGAGTGTCAACATTACGCTGTAACTCTTCGATGCCGGCTTCGGCAACACGCATACGTCTGGACCCTTCAAACTGGAAGGGTTTGGTAACCACACCGACGGTCAGTATACCTTGCTCTCGCGCAGCACGAGCAACAACTGGCGCAGCACCGGTACCGGTGCCACCACCCATACCCGCGGTGATAAACACCATATGCGAGCCGGACAGGTGATCGTTGATCTCGTCAATAACTTCTTCTGCAGCAGCTGCACCAACTTCAGGCTGGGAACCAGCGCCCAAGCCTTCAGTCACAGCAACGCCCATCTGGATAACACGCTCAGCCTGGCAAAGAGCCAATGCTTGTGCATCCGTGTTAGCAACAACAAAGTCACAGCCCTGAAGACCGCTCGTTACCATGTTATTTACGGCGTTTCCGCCACCGCCACCAACACCGAATACGGTGATCCTGGGCTTCAATTCCTGAATATCAGGCATTTTCAGGTTGATTGTCATATTAACCTCGCGACCCTAATAACATGCCCGAAGTCGGGCATGTCGTTCTTCCTCTCGTGCGTCCGCCGCATCTGGCGAAACTCGTGATAGTGGGGGTTATGCGATCCCCACTAGAAACTTTCTCTAATCCACTGACCAACCCGAGCCAGATAGCTCCCGCGGCCCTTAAGGCCACGACGTTGGTGCCGGGGTTCGAATTGCTCAATCTGTGCCACCTGCGGATAAATCAGCAGGCCCACAGCTGCCGAGAACGCCGGACCCTTGGCTTCCTCTGGCAAACCGGAGATACCCAGCGGACGCCCCAGACGCACACTGCGCCCAAGGATGCGTCGTGCCGTTTCAGAAAGACCAGTCAACTGACTGCCCCCACCTGTCAGCACAACACGTTTACCCACTCGGCCTGCAAAACCAGAAGCGACAATCCGGTCTCGCACCATCTCCAATATCTCTTCAACACGCGGGCGAATAACCCGCGTTAGCATCGCCCGGGGGACCTGCGTTGGCAGATCACCATCCGTATCCACGGGCGGCACCTGAATAAAATCACGGTCGTCCACCACACTTGGCAGGGCAGACCCATGCAAAACTTTCAAACGCTCAGCAGCTTCCATCCGTGTGGAGAGCGCGCGCGCCACGTCCATGGTGACGTGATTACCGCCAACAGCCAGCGCATCCAGATGCACCATCTGACCATCAACAAAAATCGAGAGCGTAGTCGTACCACCACCCATATCGATACAGGCAACACCCAGCTCAATCTCGTCTTCTACCAGTGTGGAAAGGCCTGCTGCGTAAGGCGTCGCAACCAGAGACTCCACTTGCAGATGCCCACGTTCGATACAAAGCTCCAGATTACGCACCGGCGGCACTTCTGCAGAAACCACCTGCATATCCACGCCTAGCTTGCGGCCCATCATGCCACGCGGATCGCGAATACCGCGGTTGCCATCCAGCCCGTAGGAGATCGGCAGCGCATGCATTACCGCCCGCCCTTCGGTCGCTGTGTGGGTAGACCCGGCAGCGAGTACACGCTGAATATCGGCCTCGGTCACACCTTCAGTTCCAAGCGGCACAGTAGCGGAGAAGATCTCGCTCTGCAGACGACCACAGCTGACGGTGACCAGCAGTGTCTCCACCATCACACCAGCCATACGCTCGGCCTGATCAACAGCGCGGCGGATCGCCTGCTCAGCCTGATCCATGTCCACAACAACGCCGGACTTCATGCCCGCAGACGCCTGATAGCCGTATCCCAGCACCTCAATGCCATGCGAACGGCCTGGCATCAGGTCTTCCTCGTCACCAGGCACCAGTTTCGCGATAATACAGCACACTTTCGTGGAGCCGACGTCCAGCACAGAAACCACAACAGATCTGCGGCTTGGCAAAGGCCGCATCCGCGGCAGGAAAATCACGTTCTTATTCGAGCTCATGTGTCCCTCCCGGAGTTGGAGGGCGTACCCCGTTGCTCGATGGTGGTCTTGCGGCGAATGGCAGCGTCATCCGAAAGACGCACCACAACGCGATCCTGCAAACGCAGGTCCACCGCGACGATATCGCGGGAGAGCAAACCACCTTGATCATCCAGCTTCTTAAGTTCGGCCAGCGCATCGCCAACATCAAATTCTGGCAGACGCACTGTAATTCCGTTTTCCAGGGCAAGATCCCAGCGTCGTTCAGAGCGCAGCTTTGCAGCGCGCACCCGGGCACGAATGCCAGGAAAATTGTCCAGCTCGTTCATGATCTCACCAGCACGCAACTGCGCACCATGATTGACCACGCGAAGCAAGTTCGCATAACGGCCATCCACCTCATCAGTGATGACCTCGCCTTTTTTAGTGATGACAGACGTAATGTCCCCACGTTGCCAGAGCGCATAAGGCTCCTGCTCTTTGATCATCACACGCAGCGTACCGGGGTAGAACTTCTGGATGGCCGCATTCCGGATCCAGGCGATACTTTCCAGACGCTCCTTCGCGTCAGCCGCATTAAACAACATCAAAGAAGGTCGTTCATGAAGTTCAAGCGCTTCCAGCACCTGAAACTCGGTAACACGCTGCAAACCTTCCATTTTGATCTCATTCACCGCGAAACCGACGGAGGATGTAACTGATTCGCTCACATTACGGGCGTGTCCACCGAGCGTAATGCCATAGGCAGCGGACAATGCAAGGAAGCCAAAAGCACTCGCAGTTGGTGCCCAGGATGGGATAAGTGCAAAAAATCCAGTGACCCCCCAAGCGGGTCTCTGGTGCAAACGCGATACGCCACGACTTCTGAAGCGATAGCTCCAGACGCCTGTGCGTTCCCGCAATGCATCAAATTTTGCCTTTATCTTCCGCAACTTGCGTCCTCCACGATCCAACTCACCAATTCTTGGAAATCATGTCCGGCATGTGCCGCGATTTCCGGGAGCAGTGATGTTGGCGTCATGCCGGGTTGAGTGTTCACCTCAAGACAAATCAGTTCTCCTAGGCCACCGGGTCCTTCGTTAAAACGGAAGTCGGCGCGTGTAACGCCGCGACACCCCAGAGCCTGATGTGCCTTGAGACTTGATTTTTGTATTTCTTGGTAAACAGATGGTAAAATTTCCGCAGGAAGTATGTGTTGTGAACCGCCTGGGACGTATTTTGCGTCATAATCGTAATAAGTGTGACCCAGCGGTACAATTTCTAGTACCCCTAACGCCACATCACCCATCACCGCGCACGTCAATTCGCGGCCTGGGATGTAACGCTCGACCATGAGCAAATCACCATACTGCCAATCTTCGCGTGTCAATTCCTGCGGAGGATGCTCTTGCCCCTCCTTCACAATCAGCACACCGAAGGACGATCCTTCGTTGATTGGTTTGATCACATAAGGCGGCTCCATCACATGACGGCGCGCAGCATCAGCGCGACTGGCCACAATGGCATTGGCAACCGGAACACCGGCAGCCTTCATCACGGCCTTCGCCTTTTCCTTATGCATGGCAAGCGCAGACGACATCACCCCGGAATGGGTGTAGGGAATATCGAGCACTTCCAGAATACCCTGAATAGCCCCGTCCTCGCCAAACGGCCCATGCAGCGCATTGAATGCCACGTCTGGTTTCAGTTCCTGAAGCACAGCAGAAATGTTGCGGTCAACATCCACACGCGTGATCTGATAACCAGCCGCTTCCAGAGCGTCCGCACAGTCTTTGCCTGAAGACAGAGAAACAGGCCGCTCAGCAACCCATCCACCCATCAAAACTGCAACATGCTTGGTCATCACAAAACCCAATCCTGATTTAAACGCCTAAAACAACACGTGAACGGAATTAGCCCGCTTTACCCAAAAACGGCTCAATCGCCGCTCCGTCCACAAACGCCCCAAGACGCTTGATTTCCCATTCCAGACGCGTCCCTGTCTTTGCCAGAGCATCCCGGCGAACAGTCTCGCCAAGCATTTCCAAATCGTGAGCGGTAGCGTCTGCAACGTTCAACATAAAGTTGCAGTGTAATTCCGACATTTTTGCGCCGCCGATCTGCAATCCACGACATCCAGCCGCATCAACCACCTTCCAGGCACTGTTGCCGTCAGGATTCTTGAAAGTGGAACCACCGGTTTTCTCGCGAATGGGCTGTGCTTTCTCACGATGAGCAACAACTTCAGCCATTTCCGCGCGGATCTCATCTTCACTCTGCGCAAAACCTTCAAACACCGCACTGGTAAAAATCAGGTCCTTGGAGGCAGAAGAATGGCGATACGCATAGCCCATTTCCTCATTGGAAAGAGTGAGGATTTCGCCGGATCGTGTCACCGCGTTAACGTTAACAACACGGTCCTTTGTCTCTGTCCCATGAGCCCCTGCATTCATGCGCAAGGCGCCACCAACAGCACCTGGAATACCGGTGTAGAATGCAAATCCACCTGTGCCCGTCTTGGCCGCTTCTTCCGCCAGCTTCTTGTCAGGAACGCACGCTCCTGCCCGCAACTTATGGCTGCCAAGGTATTCAACCTGCCCAAACCCGCGGATTGGCAGACGAATAACAACACCTTCAATGCCACCATCACGCACCAGCAAGTTGGAACCAAGCCCAACCACAGTCACCGGCACATCCTCTGGCAGTGCTTTCATGAACACAGCCAGATCTGCCTCATCAGCAGGCTGGAACATCAACTGCGCAGGACCTCCCACACGGAACCATGTCACAGCAGAAAGCAGCTGGTTCGGGATCAGGCGACCGCGAATGTCTTCGACAGCATCACCAAGAAGCGGCAGGAGATCAGGGTAGCTTACAGTTTGGCTCATACAGTCTCTCCTTTGGGAGAGAGCGCTTCCAACTCTACAGGCAACTTGTAAGCCCACTGGGTAATGTTCCCTGCACCAAGGCAAATCACCAGATCACCCGGCTCCGCCAGCTCCGCAATCTTACCAGCCAGCTCATCAGGACCAGCAATGCTGTGAACCGAACGGTGACCACCAGCACGCAGACCAGAGATCAGATCAGCCTGACCAGCCCCTTCAATCGGCTGTTCACCAGCCGCAAACACAGGTGTAATCACAACCTTGTCTGCATCATTGAAGCAGGCACAGAAATCTTCAAACAGGCTCTGCAGGCGCGTAAAACGGTGCGGTTGCATCACAGCAACCACCTTACCTTCAGCTGCTTCACGCGCCGCATGCAAGACGGACTTAATCTCAACCGGATGATGCGCGTAGTCATCAAAGAACTCTACGTCGTTCCAGGAGCCAGTGTGCGTAAAGCGGCGCTTCACTCCGCCAAAGCTTGCCAGCCCCTTGCGGATGTTCGCATCAGAAATACCGAGAGAATGCGCCAGAGCAATTGCAGCTGTCGCATTGGAAACGTTGTGCAGACCCGGCATTGGCAACACCAGATCTTTCAGCTCAGTTACCTTATTCCCACGGCGATCATGAATGATCACGGTAAAGATGGACTTGCCACCCTTGGTGGAGACATCAGTAAACCGAACATCAGACTGCGGATTGGTGCCGTAGGTGATGATCCGGCGGTCTTCAATCTGACCCACAAGGCTCTGCACCTCTGGGTGATCCAGACACATAACCGCAAAACCGTAGAACGGAACGTTCTCAACAAACTGAGCAAACGCAGCGCGGACACCATCAAAATCGCCGTAGTGATCAAGATGCTCAGGATCGATGTTGGTCACCACCGCAATATCAGCAGGAAGCTTGACGAATGTCCCGTCGGACTCGTCCGCCTCAACCACCATCCAGTCACCCTCACCCATGCGGGCATTGGTGCCATAAGCGTTGATGATGCCGCCATTGATAACAGTCGGGTCCATGTGACCAGCATCCAGCAGCGCCGCAACCATAGAGGTCGTCGTCGTCTTGCCGTGCGTGCCGCCAATGGCAATTGCTTGTTTAAAGCGCATCAGCTCAGCCAGCATTTCAGCGCGGCGCACAACAGGCATGTTGTTTTCGCGTGCAGCCTTCAGCTCAACATTGCTGCCTTTGATTGCGGAAGAGATGACGCAAACATCAGCACCTTCCAGGTTCTCTGCTGCATGACCGACCATAACCTTGATGCCCTTATCACGCAAACGCTGCACGTTTGCATTCTCGGACATGTCAGAGCCCTGAACACGGTAGCCAAGATTATGCAGCACTTCGGCAATACCGCTCATTCCAATGCCGCCGATACCGACGAAGTGCACGCCCCCAATGTCTACTGGCATTTTCATGAGGTAATCTCTCTCTGTTCATTCGCCGGTGCAGCACCGACAAGTGTTTCAGTCAGATCCGCAAGGCGCTGTACAGCTTCCGGCGCGCCCTGCGCCTGTGCTGCCTGTGCTGCCTGTGCAAGACGGCCCGGATTATCCATGAGTTCTTTCAGCTCACGGGCCAGTCGTTGCGGATCAAGTTCTTTTTGTGGGATCGGCCATGCGCCACCTGCTTCAGCAAGCACATTCGCATTCATGCCCTGATCGTTATCAAGAGCACCCGGTAAAGGCACTAAAATAGAAGGACGCCCAATCGCAGCCAGCTCACATACAGTACCAGCACCGGAACGACTGATAACCAGATGAGCCGCCGCAATGCGCTCAGGCAAATCAGTAAAGAAAGACGCCACTTGCGCCGCAACACCCATTTCGCGATAAGAGCTTTCAAGCCCCTCCAGATCTTCCGGCCGCGCCTGTTGCACAACCACCAGCTGCTCGCGATCTTCCGGCGCCATCAGCTTCAACGCCTCGGGCAAAATCTGAGAGAACACGCGCGCACCCTGCGAGCCACCAAACACCAGCAGATGAAAAGCGCCACCTTTTTCAGGTGCGTTATAAGCCTGACCACACACCGCAATCACATTGTCACGTAATGGATTACCGGTCATGGTCGCTTTAGCAGCCAGATCAGCAGGCAATGTTTTCAGCGGAAAGCTGGTCGCAACAGCACTTGCACCTTTGGCTAGCATCCGGTTCGCCCGCCCCATCACAGCATTGGCTTCATGCAAAATGGATGGAACGCTTAAGAGGCGACCAGCAAACATAGGCGGAAAGGTCGGATACCCGCCAAAGCCAACAATCGCAGCAGGCTTGGCCGCGCGGATTGCTTTCATCGCCTGCAACGTACCCAGACCAAGTTTGATCGCAGTTTTGGCGAGAGAAATCGGGTTCTTGCCACGAATGGTGTCGCTTTTGACCAGATGCACGTTATCTGCTGGGAAAGCACTACCGTACTTGTCTGCGCGACTGTCCGTGATCAGCTCAACACCATACCCACGGCGCTTCAGCTCACAGGCCAGCGCTTGTGCAGGAAACAGGTGACCACCCGTTCCTCCAGCAGTGAGCATAATCTTTGGCTTCATTTCACTCTCCGACACAGGCAAAACTCTTTTAGGCAGGCTACACAGGGGCAGCACGGGTAACGGTAATAATCGGGTTTTTGCGCGGCTGCGGACGTTTCCGCGTCAGCGCCAGCACAAAGCCCATCGTCAGGGAAATCGCCATTAACGACGACACACCAGACGAGATCAACGGAAGGGTCATTCCCTTCGCAGGCATAAGATTGAGGTTCACCGCCATATTGATGGTGCTTTGCAGACCAAACATGACGATAAGACCGGAGGACGCCAGACGCCCAAACGGGTCCTGATCCTGTGTTGCCATATAAAGACCACGCAACACAACAAACGCAAAAACTGTCACCAGCACCACACAAACGATGATGCCGTATTCTTCCGCAGCCACCGCAAAAATGAAGTCCGTATGGCTATCGGGCAAAATCCGTTTCACCGTACCTTCACCCACACCGCGGCCAAGCCACCCCCCGGCAATAAAGGAGTCGATGGCCTTATCAATCTGGTAGGTATCACCGGAAGATGGGTCCAAAAAGCGCATGATGCGCCCGCGCACGTGTGGCAGATACGTAAAGCCAGCGGCAACACCAAGAATGCCCGTAATCCCGAGTGGCACAATCGCCAGCCAGGACAGCCCGTTGAGGAAGAACAATGCAAACAGCACGATGGTCAGCAGCATCGTCTGCCCAAAGTCAGGCTGCGCCACTAGCATGGCGGCCACAATGCCAAACAGAAGAATGGAGATCAGCTGCCCCGGAATGTCTTGTGCTTTTCGCCCTTCAGACAACAGGAACGCAATGATCACCACAAGCGCTGGCTTGATAAACTCTGACGGTTGAATGGAAACACCAAACAGGCTCACCCAGCGCCGCGCACCTTTAATGTCAGAGCCGAAGAACAGCGTACCCAACAACAGCACCAGCATCACGCAGAACACCAGCAAGGCAACACGGCGGATATAGCGTGGGGAAAGCGCAGAAACGCCCAGCATTACAGCAGCGCTTGGAATAAGGAAAAGCGCCTGCTTCTTCACAAAGTAAAAGCTCTCGAGCCCAAGGCGTTCTGCAACAGGAGGGCTCGCAGCAAGAGACAACACCAGCCCCGACACCATCAGCGTGAAAATGCCGACCAGCATGTAACGGTCAATCGTCCAAAGCCACTCTGCAAACGCACTGCGATCCGTACGTGATACCATCAGCGTGCCTCCTCACCCTTCAGCATTTTGGCAGCAGCAACAGCCGCGCTCACAAATGCATCCCCGCGAACTTCAAAACTCTTGAACTGGTCAAACGAGGCACAGGCCGGAGACAGCAAAACCACCGCCTCACTGCTCTTATCCCGCGCAGCATCACGCGCCGCAGCTTCAACAGCCATTTCCAGAGAGCCAAACTTGTGTGCCTCAACAGATCCGGCAAGCTCCTGCTCAAACTCTTCCGCCGCTTCCCCGATCAGATAAGCCTTCACGACTTTGGGGAAGTAGGCTTTAAGCGAAGAAATCCCGCCCGCCTTCGCACGACCTCCTGCAATCCAGTAAATCCGGTCAAACGCCGCTAATCCGTGGGCAGCAGCTTCCGCATTGGTCGCCTTGCTGTCATTTACAAACAAAACCTTGCCCGTTTCTGCAACCAGCATCAAACGATGCGCAAGACCCGGGAAGGTCGCAAGCGCACCCGCAATCTCGTCAAGCTCCAGCCCAAGTGCTGCACAAACCGCAACAGCGGCAGATGCATTTTGTCCGTTATGAGAACCACGCAAAGTGTTGGAGGAAGACAGGTCAGCCACAACGACCTGCTCTTCGTCAAAAACTTCAATGACCTTACTGTCTTCAGCATACACACCAAACTCAACAGGCTTAGTGCAGGAGATCAGCTCAACCGGCTCACCGCTTTCCGCCCGGCGCTGCGCAATGGCAGCGCTGTATTCATCGTCCACGCCAACAACAGCCAAACGCGCCGCATTAACAATCCGCTCTTTGATGGAAGCGTAATTCTCCATGTTCCCATGCCGGTCCAGATGGTCCGGCGACAGGTTCATCATCACCCCGATATCCGGCACAAGACTTGGGGCAAGATCGATCTGGTAGGAGGAGACCTCAACCACATAGACGCGATCCTCAGAAAACTCTTCAAGGTCCAGAACCGGACGGCCAATATTGCCCCCCATCTGAACATCCATACCGCATTCTTTGAGCACATGCGAAATCAGCGCAGTCGTGGTGGATTTACCGTTGGTGCCAGTGATGGCAACAAACGGCGCTTCTGGGCAAACCCCTTCCCGCTCATTGACGAAAAGCTCCACATCACCAATCACCGGGATACCAGCTTGTCTCGCCCGCTCCACACTCCAATGCGGTGTTGGATGCGTCAGCGGAACACCCGGAGCAACGACCAGCGCTGCGTAGCGGGACATATCCGCCTCACGCAGGTCAATGGCAGCAAGCCCGTACTCTTCAGCCGTGGCAACGCTGGCCTCATTATCGTCCCACACATCAACCCGAGCCCCACCAGCCTCAAGCGCACGCGCAGTTACAAGCCCGGACCCTCCGAGCCCGAACAACGCGACTTCTTTGCCTGCAAAATGACGGATAGGGATCATGTGTCGAACCTCCTAGCGCAGCTTCAGTGTGGCAAGACCAACAAGGGCCAGCACAACAGCAATGATCCAGAAACGAATAACCACCTGACTCTCAGTCCAGCCCAGATGCTCAAAGTGGTGGTGAATTGGCGCCATGCGGAACACACGTTTGCCAGTCAGTTTGAACGACGCCACCTGCACGATCACAGAAACCGCTTCCAGCACAAACAGACCGCCGATGATCGCCAGAACAATCTCGTGTTTGGTCGCAACCGCAATCGCACCCAGCATACCGCCCAGAGCAAGAGAACCTGTATCACCCATAAAGATCGCAGCAGGCGGAGCGTTGAACCATAAGAACCCGAGCCCCGCGCCAATCACCGCACCACACACAACAGCAAGCTCACCTGTGCCCGCGACATGGTGGATCTGCAAATAGCTGGAGAACACAGCGTTACCAGTCAAGTATGCAACCAGCCCAAAAGCAGCTGCAGCAATCATCACCGGCACAATCGCAAGACCATCCAGACCATCAGTCAGGTTCACCGCATTGCCCGCGCCAACAACAACAAAGGCTGCGAATGGGATGAAGAACAGACCAAGGTTCAGCGTCAGCTCTTTAAAGAACGGAAAGCCGATACTGGTGGAAAATGGCTCGGCATCCAGAAGCGTCACCGCAAAAGCCGCAAAACCCGCAATCAGGAACTCAAGACCCAAACGTGCTTTACCGCCAAAGCCTTTGTGCGAAGACTTGGTGACTTTCAGATAGTCATCATAAAAACCAATAAGGCCAAAACCAACAGTCACACCCAGAACGATCCAGGTGTAGGGATTGCGAAGGTCAGCCCACAACAGCGTCGCAACAATCATCCCGGAAAGGATCATCAGGCCGCCCATGGTAGGCGTGCCTTTTTTTGTCAGCAGATGGCTCGCGGGTCCGTCTTCACGAATTGGCTGCCCATGTCCCTGACGCGAACGCAGCGCATCAATGATGCGTGGGCCAAACAGGAACACAAACAACAAAGCAGTCATAATCGCGCCGCCGGTACGGAACGTAATGTATTTAAAAACATTCAGCGCAGACAGGGAAGGATAAACCTCTGAAAGCTCCGCCAGCAAATATAGCATTTAGTCAACCTCAGGACTTACCGGTTGCAGCCGGTTCAGGAAAACGTTTCTTCAAGGCATCCACAAGTGGACCCATACGGGTTCCAAGGGAGCCCTTTACCATCACGATGTCGTTGGGACGCACTTCCGACAACAGGTCTTTTTCCAGTTTGTCGGAGGTCTCTGAATAGGCGCCTCTGGTCTGTGCAGGCAACAGGTCCCAGAGCACCTTCATGTGAGTACCCACACAATAAACCACGTCGATCTTTGCGCGCTCCAGTTCACGCGCAAGGTCTGCGTGCAACTTGTCGGAATCTGCACCTAATTCGAGCATATCTCCCAATACGGCGATGCGACGGCCATTCTTCGCAACGGGCAGACCAGCCACCAGATTGATCGCAGCGCGCATACTCGCCGGGTTGGCATTATAGCTCTCGTCAACAAGCAACGCCGTGCCACCATTCACATCAAGAACGGTCTGCGCACCACGCCCTTTCGGCGCAGACATTTCTGCAAGGGCCAGACCAGCAAACGCAAGATTGGCCCCCAGCTCCATAACCCCGGTCAGCACGCCCAGTGAGTTGATCACATGGTGTGCACCCGGAGCGCCGATCTTGTAGGAAATCTCCTGCCCGAGAATATTGGCATTCAGACAAGAACAATCAGGGTTTGCAGCCACTTTTTTGGCAATGGACTGAGCACCCGGCTGCATGCCAAAGCTGACAATGTTCCGCACCCCGGCCACAGCTGCCAGATAACGAAGCAAGTCATACTGGCGGTTATCCCGGTTCAGGATCGCCACACCACCCTTTTCGATGCCAGTGAAGATCTCAGCCTTCGCACGCGCGATATCTTCAACGGAGTTAAAGGCTTCCAGATGCACGGGCTCCACAGTGGTCACGATTGCCACATGCGGACGAACCATTTTCACCAGTGGAGTAATCTCACCGCGGTGGTTCATACCAATCTCGAAAATGCCAAACTCAGTATCAGCATGCATACGCGCCAATGTCAGTGGTACACCCCAATGGTTGTTGAAGCTCGCCACAGGTGCATGGGTAATACCGGACTTGGACAGGCAGAGACGCAAAGCTTCTTTCGTGCCTGTCTTTCCAACAGAACCAGTAACCGCGATGATCCGCGCTTTCGAGCGCGCGCGCGCAGCCACACCAAGGCGCTCCAACGCTTGAAGCACATCATCAACAGCCACATAGCGGCCACCTTCCGGCAGCTCAGCAAGCTTGTCACGCGCAACAACAGCCACAGCAGCACCGGCCTCAACAGCTGTTCCTGCGAACGCATGACCGTCAAAGTTCTCGCCCTTGATCGCGAAGAAGGCTTCACCGGGTTGGATCACCCGGCTATCAATGGAGATTCCGGTTATGTCATCACTCAGATCACCGTAAACATCCCCATCTACTGCCTCCAGAAAATCGTTAAGCAGCCACAGCGGCCCACGGTCTAATTCAGGCAGTTCAATCATTTGCCGCTCATATTCCGACTTAATGTCCGGGTCCAATAGGTTGATATGGGGGACGATAGTCCACTCAGGCTTGTCTATCGCTGACTTGAGCTTTGGTTTTTCTTCGGTTTTACGCTCAAAAGCAGCAGTCTCAGCCGTCTCAGCAGGTTCCTCAGAAGCAGGTAACCCACCTATTGCTTCTGTGCCGTCCTGCTCATCGGGTTGAGTGGACTGCGATACATCTTCCGTGACCTCCGGAGCAACCTCTTCAAGACCTTCATCCGCAAGAAATGCATCCGCATCCGCGTTTGGCGCCTCTTCCGGCTCAACAGCACTCACTGTCGCGACTTCAGGGTTCGCTTCGGCTTCGGCTTCGGCTTCGGCTTCGGCTTCGGCTTCGGCTTCGGCTTCGGCTTCGGCTTCGATAGCCGCTAGATCACCCAGCAGCTCGTCTTCAAGTGCATCCGGTGTATCTTCCGCAACATTGGGGAAGCCATCCTTGCCAAAATCAGGGTCATGGCTTTCAACATCAGCCAGTTCCGCATCTGCAAGATCATCAGCGCCCAGAACATCTTCTTCCAGCGCCAGCCAGTCTTCTTCCTCTTGATCACGTGCATCATCACGATTTTCCGGCAGAGTATCTTCCAGCTCCTCAACACCAGCCTGCACCGCAGCCAACAGATCATCATCATCCAGCGCTTCTGCAGCTGCCAGCTCATCACCTTCGTCAGCCAGCAGGTCCATCTCATCCAGATCAAGTGAGATCTCAGGCAGATCACTCTCAGCAACAGGAGGCCCACCATTTTCAGCAGAAGCTTCTGCAAGCGCTTTCTGGATTTCTTCATGGTCGGAGAAAGGCAGAACTTCCGTTCCAACAATCTGCCCTGTTTCATGCCCCTTACCGGCCACACAAAGCACATCGCCTTCTTGCAGCATCTTCACCGCCTGGCGGATGGCAAGTGCACGATCCCCAATCTCAAGGGCCGCAGGACAAGCAGCAACAATCTCTTCGCGAATTTTATCAGGATCTTCCGTGCGCGGATTATCATCAGTCACAATGGAAACATCAGCAAGACGAGCAGAAATCTCGCCCATCAACGGACGTTTACCCGCATCCCGATCACCGCCACACCCCAGCACACTGATCAGGCGACCAGCCGCAAATGGGCGCAAGGCTGCAAGCACATTCTCCAGCGCTTCCGGCTTATGAGCATAATCAACAAACACCAGAGCGCCGTTTTCACGTGTACCTACATGCTCAATCCGGCCCGGTGCACCACGCAGCACAGTCAGCGCTTCAAGAACAGTTTGAAGCTCCACACCAGCAGAAATAGCCAGCCCCGCAGCAATCAGGGCATTGCTCACCTGAAAATCACCTGCCAACGGCAAGGCGACAGAGAACACACCCTCAGCCGTTTCCAGCTCAAGAACCTGACTGAAGCCCTCTGGCTGAACGCTAAGCACTTTCAGATCATCGCCAAAAACACCAGTCGTAAACGTCTTGAGGCCGCGCTCTTCCGCAATCGCCAGAACGCGGTCAGCAAATTGCGTTTCCGGATCAACAACAACCACACCATCATCCGGCAAAAGATCGCGGAACAAACGCAATTTTGCCTGAAGGTAGTCTTCCACCGTTGGGTGGTAGTCCATGTGGTCTCGGCCAAGGTTGGTAAAGCCAGCTGCAACAATGTGCACGCCATCAAGACGATGCTGGTCCAACCCGTGACTGGACGCCTCCAGGGCCGCATGGGTAATCCCATCCTCTGCCAGACGCTTAAGGTCTTCATGCAAAGACACAGGGTCAGGTGTGGTCAAGCCGCCATAGCTCTGCCCTGTCGATGTGACAGTACCAATGGTTCCAAGACTGGCAGAAACCAGCCCGGCATATTCAAAGATCTGACGCACGAAAACAGCAACAGACGTTTTGCCCGCAGTGCCTGTCACAGCAACCATCTTCTCAGGCTGTTTGCCAGAGAAAGCAGCCGCCATCAAAGCAAGTTCCCGGCGCGCATCTTGTGCAGCGATCAGCGGAACCTGTTTGGCTTGCTTGCGAATATCATCAGAAAGTCTGTCCGCATCAATCAAAATGGCAGCAGCACCCGCGTCCACGGCTTGCTCGATAAACTGCGCACCATCAACTTTCGCGCCCTTAAGGGCAGCAAAAACAAAACCGGGCTCCACTGCTCGACTATCAGCAGTAAGCCCCGAAATATTAAGAGTATCAACCCCGTCTGGCCCATCGCCCTCGGCGGAGATTATCTCTTGTTTTGTAAGGTCTTTAAGCAACATAGCGTCGATATGTCCGGCCTATGAGACATGAATGTGGCAAACCAGATTTGGAGGACAGTTGTCTTCATATTTCCCCAAAATCTCCGTGTATTGCCTCAATCAATTCTCCTGTTTAGTTCCGGTTCTGATAGGAAACCGGAATTGTTTCTGCGTCATCTGCGAAATCAGGCACCACGCCGAGCATTGGTGCAATTCTGCGGATAACAGATGCAGTGGTTGGCACAGCATTCCACCCTGCAGTAGAATAACGTTGCCCTTCCACGGCTTGTGGCTCATCCAAAACAATCAAAACGAGATACTCAGGATTGGACATCGGGAACGCCGACATAAAGGAGTTCAGATAAACACCTTCAGCATAACGGCCATTCACAACTTTCTGCGCTGTTCCAGTCTTACCGCCAACATCATAACCCGGCACAGCAGCACGCCGCCCGGATCCACGCAGGACATTTTCACGGTTGAGATACCGAAGGATCTCGCTGGTTTGTGGTTTCAGAACCTGTTTAGCAAGCTTGTCAGCTTCTTCCTCACTGCGAGGCAGGAACGTTGGTTCAAGATATTTACCGCCATTGACCAGCGTCGCACCCGCAACAGCCATCTGCAGCGGCGTGATGCCCAAGCCATGACCAAAAGAGATCGTCATTGCAGCAAGGTCATTCCACTTCGGTGGAAGCAGAGGCCGCGCAACGCCCGGTATCTCGGTCTTCATTTTCTGGGTCAGCCCAATCTTTTTCAAAAACGCCTTCTGCTCCTCAATGCCAGCTTTCTGCATGACTTTGATGGTGCCGATATTGGAGGAGTAAATGAAAACTTCAGGCACGGACAAAACACGGCGCTTCCCGTGGAAGTCATCGATCTTCTGACCTGCAACACGGATAGGTTTGGTGGCATCAAAGCCATCTTCCAGCTTCACCTTGCCACTATCCAGCGCCATCGCAATGGTAATACCCTTGAAGATGGAGCCCATCTCAAACACACCACCAGTCACCCGGTTCATACGTTCTTTTTCAAGCGCTTGCTGACGGTTGTTCGGGTCAAAATCCGGCAGCGACGTCATGGCGATCACTTCACCGGTGTCCGTTTTCAGCACCACACCCATGGCCGCTTTGGCCTTGTAGTACTCCATGGAACGGCGCAACTCATCACGCACTGCATGCTGAACACGCAGATCAACCGAAAGCTTGACGGGCTCCATGGTCCGATCCTGCGTAAAGCCAAGATCTTGCAGATCCTTCAACCACGCCTGATCGACATACTTCTCCATGCCAGAGAGGCCTTGATTGTCGACATTCACAGTTCCAAGAATGTGACTGACCGTCTGACCACCCGGATAAAACCGCTTATTGCTCTCACGGAAGCCAACACCCGGCAGACCCAGCGCATGAATGGCCTGTCGCTGCTCAACGGAGATCTCGCGCTTGAGCCACGTAAACAGCGCATTGCTCTCAAGACGCTTCTTGATGGATGGCGTATCCAGCTCCGGCAGAACTGAGATCAGCCCGTCAAAGACTTCATCTGTATCAGGGATCTTGCGCGGCTCAGCATAAAGCGCAGCACTCTTGATATCGGTCGCGAGGATTTCACCATTGCGGTCAACAATATCAGGGCGCGCTTGAGCAACAGAACTCTGCGCAGCAAGGAACCGCTCAGCAGGGTCCCCATCCTGCAAACCAAGCAGGATCAGACGACCGGCAATAGCCCCGTACACAAACACAAAAATAGTCATTGCAAAGAAAATGCGCGAGCGCCCCGGACCACGAAGCCGGATCGCACTTGTGCCGTGCTTTTGGTTCACATTAGACCGCCGCAAAAAGGAGCTGTCAGCTTTCCTGGCCACGAGCCCCTCCCTTACTGTACGGATGTAACGCGACTGGCGTAACCGCTCATCGCATCAGCAGAGACTGGCTCCATCAGAACAGGTCTAACCGGCAACGCCTTCAGTGTCGTGATCTGTTCCGCACGCAGTGGCTCAAGCTTCAAAATATCGTTGTAACGATCAACGATACCCTGCAAACGCCCCGGCTGATTAAGCACACTCCACTGGGCTTTGTAGTAACGGATATCGTCTTTTTCCTTAGCAATCTCAGCAGAAAGCTGACGCACCTGATCGGCAAGGTTTTCGTTAGACATCTTGATGTCGTAAACGAGCGCAGCACCAATAACCACCGCAACAATAAAGAACAGATTTACGAAGCGCAGCATAGCTTAGCCTCCTAGACCGTGGAATGAAGCAAGGCGCGGAACGCCTGCCGCATGAATATCTAACTCCCGTGAAGGCGTATCCAACCGCCGTCCAGCTCTCAAACGAGCAGAACGTGCGCGAGGATTATCAGTAATCTCCTCAACGCTGGCATCCTGATTGCCCTTCACGATAAATTCGAAAGTCGGAGGAGGAATATCCATCTCCGGCATATGGCGGGATCCGCCACCGCGGGTCTTGCAGCGATCCGCAAGGAACCGCTTCACAATACGATCTTCCAGACTATGGAACGTCACAACAACCAGACGCCCACCCGGACGCAAAATCCGCTCAGCAGCAGCAAGAGCACCAGCCGCCTGATGCAACTCACCATTCACATAGATACGTAGCGCCTGAAAGGTCCGCGTTGCCGGATGAATGCTGGCCTTTTTCGGATTACGCTTCACCACCTTCTCAATAACGCGAGCAAGCTCAAGCGTCGTCTCAAAAGGCTTCTCTTCACGCGCCTGACAAATGGCATGGGAAACACTGGAAGCACGCTTTTCTTCGCCAAGCATCCCGATGATGCGAGTCAAATGCTGACGCTCCATGGTATTCACCACATCCGCCGCACTTGGACCATCCTGCTCCATGCGCATATCCAGCGGTCCATCAAACCGGAACGAGAAACCACGCTCCGCCTGATCCAACTGCATGGAAGACACGCCAAGATCCATTACCACACCGTCTACGGCATCATAGCCAAGTGCACGTGCATGGTCTTCAAGATCGACAAACTGGCCGTGAACCAGTTGCAAGCGTCCATCGGACTCTTGCTCCAAAACGCGACCATCACGGATCGCATCCGGATCCCGATCAACGCCAATCACACTGGCTCCAGCCTCAAGAAAAGCCCTGGAGTAACCACCGGCACCGAACGTGCCGTCAATAATCACATCACCCGGCGCGGGGGCCATTGCCTCCCGCACCCGCTCCAGAAGGACTGGAATGTGACGCGCTGGTCCGCCAGCGATACCGGATTTGTCTCCGTCGCCGCCCGTCATCATAGTGCCCCTCCGGCTGCTGTCCCCGGCGCACCGCCGGAAGACAATACTGCAAGCGCCCGCTTCATAGCCTCGTCGCGGTGCTTGGAGAACCTTGTCGGTTCCCAAATCTGAAACTTAAACCCCTGCCCAACAAACGTGACTTCGCCATCAATGCCGGTGTGGTTGCGGATCATCTCAGAAAGAACAATCCGGCCATCCCGATCAATTTTCAGGGTTTCACTTGCGCCGTAAAGCGCCGTGGACAGAGCGTCGTACTCCATTGAGAGCGTTGAAAACGCATCAAGTCGTTTCTGGATTTCCGCTGTAAGTCCGTTACCGCCCGCATCAACCGCCTCCTGAAAAGGAGATGGGAAACAGTAGAGTCCCTCAAAGCCGTCTTTCGCCAACGCCGCACGAAAGGGTGCAGGGATCGATACACGACCCTTTGCATCCACCCGATTGGTGAAGTGCGAAACAAAACCAGCCATTGGTCCCCTCTTTAATGAGCCAGATCTTCTTGATCTGTCAGCGGCACATCAAACAACTCTCCACTCCTTGGAGAGCCAGCGCTCAAATCAGGCAAAAACAACAAGATTACTGAAGTACAAACCGGAATATCCCGGGAGCCTATGGGATACCATGGGATAGCATGGGACGTCAATGAACCCACCAGCCCAAACCGAAAAGAATGCCCCTTAACATCTGCTAGTTATCACCAATTATGGTAAACGAAGTATTGATAGGAGTTTACGCAGGGATTTCTGCGAGTTACACGCATCCAAAATACGATTACAACCAGAAGTACTCACAGTTTTTACAGAGGTCGAAGAAAGAATTTCGCCGATTGGCTCTAGTGATTTTAACCTATCAGCCTTGGCTAAACCCCGGTTTTCCCATGCCGGACCATGAAATTCCATGCCCATTCTGAGGACGGTGGGGCAATTTCCCATACCTACCCAAGATTGTCCTGAGTCGATAAATCCCACCGGGAAGGCACGTCACACACTGCGATCACAATTGGTTTTACTGGTTACTTTGATCGCTCAAACAAAGGAGGCCGGCAGCACTGCCGACCCCATATCTCATCACAGGGAGCAAACCTCCCGTTATCTGGCGAGACCTAACCCAACCAGATAGTCTGCACCTTTGCGCAAAGTGGTCTCATCCATGATCTCAAGGATCAGGCGTGGATTGCTCTTCAGTTTTGCCAGTTCTGCAAACAGAGGCTCCCACGGAATAGAACCCTCACCCGGATTCCAGTGGCGGTCAGCATGACCATCAATGTCCTGAATATGCACATGCTGCAAAGCATCGCCTGCTGACTTGATGAAGTAATCAACCGGCGGCGCGCCATAGCAGGAGTGCATGTAGTGAGCATGTCCGGTATCAATCGAAAGCGCCAAAGCTTCACTCTCAAAACTCTTCAGGATCTCCACCCGGTAGGACGGGTCCAGGTCTTCGATGTTCTCCAACACGATGACACAGCCCATGTCCTCCGCCTTGGCAACAACATCCTTCAGGTTCGCATGGATCATTTCCAGCTTCATCTGACGACCATTGTCATAAAGATCGAGGTTGTTGTGATCCCAGATCGTGTAAGGACTGTGCAACACCATCTGGTCTGCACCCATTTTGGCACACAACTCAATGCCTTGATCCAGACGCTTGCGAACAGCCTGCTGAAACAGCGGATCAGCCGCAGAAAGGTCCAGGTTCCAGAACGGACCATGCAGACCGAGGCGTCCCTCATGGCCATCCAGAAGCTTCTTTGCTTCTGCAACCAGGTCATCACACCCATTGTCCAGCAAGTTCCAATTATAGAAATCCTGCAGCTCAAGATCCCGAGGCAGCTCCAGCAACCATTCACGATGTTGGGGAAGATGTTTGACGCACATTGCTGCGCCTAAAACCGGCAAATCACTCATGCGGCTATTCCAAGATAAGGCCTCAAAAGGCACTGCTTTCAGTTATGCCTTTGCTCTTACATGTCTTGCATGTCAAAGGCATTACATCGCCTAAAGCTGCTTACCTTGTTCCGGCTCGCTCTCACTGCTTTAAGCGCTCATCCCGCCGCATATATTTTGCGGCAATCAGAGCACCATGACAGTTTCGTTTTGCACGGTCTACGTACTATTCCAGAGCGATCGAGAGCATCAACAAAAAATGCGCTTAACACGCTCAAAAGCTGACGCTCTCGTAAGTTCATCACACTCAGTTTTCCATCCGCACAAACGCCGTTGCTGCCTTACGAACCGAGCGCCAGATAAAGACGAGTAAGCCGATAAGCGCCATGCAGGTCAGCGCAGTAGCCACAATCCGAAACGTCCCGGCAAATCCAACCGCAGCAATCAAAGGAATGCTGACAAAAACAGAAAGGAACTGACCAAGGAAAACAGAGGAAGTCAGCACCCCACCTGCCATACCACGCCGCGAGCTCGGAGCTACCTGAAGGGCGATAGCTGGAAAGTTCGGCATCGCAAGCGCATACCCAGCACCCATCGCAGCGGTCCCCAGGAACACGCTCCAGGTTTTCTGAAGGGTCAGCAACATCAGCCCAATCGCCATGAATCCGTAGGCCAGCGTAAATGCCCCACTGTAACCAACACGCGCTTTAATCCGCCCGTAAAGCAGAGCTGCCGTGCCACCAGTCAGCATCAACGCACCCAGCGCAGCACCTGTCATAGTCGCACTGTCATAACCTTGAGCATCCAGAAAGAACGGCAGCTGTGTCGGCATAAGGAAGAAGATCATATTGGTCAGCATTTGCAGTAAAGCCAATGCCGCCAGCAGCCAGACCCAAGCCGGAGATCCGTCGTCTTCTGCACTTGCAGCCTTCTTTGCAGCTGCAGAGTGCTTCACCGGTTCGCTGATATAACGCCACAAGAACGGCACCATGAGCAACGCAAGCCCATAAATCGCAAACGGTAACCGCGGAGAAGTAACAGCCAGCAAGCCAGCCATTGAGATAAAGAGAAAACCGCCAAAGTTACGAGCCGACGTCTGTAGCCCCATCAGAGAGCTGCGCTGGTTGCCGACAAAGTAGTCACCGATCAAAGCTGTTTGCGCCGTCATCACCATGGCAACTGCAATGCCAAGACCCAATCGGCTCATCAATATACTCGTCAGGTCCGGCAGGATCATGCCGGCACTTCCCATCACAGCAAACAGCAGGACACCTGTAAGCAACAGTGCCCGCCGACCATAGCGATCTGCGATCACTCCAGCCAGCGGGGCACAGATAACAACAGTCAGCGAAGGCGTTGAGACCAGAAGCCGGGACAACCAAAGAACATTTGGATCATCCCGGAACATCTCCTCCAATCCAGCAAGAGCAGGACTGATCGTCGCGTTCGCCATGACCGTTAAAGTAGCCGCCATTAAAAGAGCAATCGCTCTGGGGTCTTTCCAGACCTGTTGTTCGGGCTCCACGTGCACTTGTTTCATTTGCTTATCCTCTTGCAAAATTACCCTGTTGAGATCAGGATACGACTTCAAGTCAACTTGAGGTCAAGTATGAAACTGCTGGATATTGGAGAGATCACCGAACGCTCAGGCGTGAAGCCCTCCACACTGCGATATTATGAGGAAGTCGGGCTCATTCAATCCATAACGCGGCACGGTCTCCGACGTCAGTACGAGCCGCAAATCCTAACGAAACTCTCTCTGATCACACTCGCCAAGGCTGGTGGATTTTCACTGACAGAGATTGCAGGCATGTTTTCTGAAAAGGGTCAGCTCCAGATCCCGCGAGAGCAGATCCGTGAACGTGCCGATCTGATTGATGAGCAAATCAAGGAACTCACAGCCCTGCGCGATGTCCTGCACCACGTGGCCGACTGCCCTGCCCCGAGCCATATGGAGTGCCCTTCCTTCCAACGCATGCTCAAGGCATCGGACAGGCGGAAACCAGCAAAGAAAAAACCGCCGACCAAATAGCCGACGGTTCCATGTTCTCATGAAGCGGTTTTTAGGGGCCTCTTACTTCGCAGCGCGCTCAACAAGCTTAAGGCACACCTGCATCGCACATGCCATGTCCTGCACGCTGATCCATTCCAGCGGCCCATGGATTTCCTGCATGCCGGTGAAGATGTTCGGGCAGGATGTCCCCTTCGCGGTCAGCACAGAACCATCGGTTCCGCCACGGATCGGCTTGGCAGATACACTCAAGCCCATGTCCTCATAAGCTGCCTTAGCAAGCTCAACTGGGGTCATATCATCACGCAGCCAATGGTGCATGTTGCGATACTGTTCTTTGACCTCACAAGAGATGGAAGCACGCGGCTCAGTAGCCTGAACTGCAGCACATACCTGCTCCAGCAGATCAGCTTTCGCTTCCAGACCTTCCAGCTCAAAATCACGCAGCACAAAATGCAGTTCCGCTTCAGCTGCATTCCCCACCATGTCGGCAATAAAGATAAAGCCATCACGACCATCAGTGGTCTCAGGTGTCATCGTCGCATGCGGTAGCATGGTGATGATCTTGCCTGCCAGATGCAACGCGTTGACCAGCTTATCCTTCGCATAACCAGGATGCACGGAAACGCCAGTGATCTTTACTGTCGCACCATCAGCGCAGAAGTTCTCATAGTTCAGCTCGCCCACTTTGCCGCCATCCAGCGTGTAAGCAAAATCCGCACCCAGAGCGCCAGGCAACTTGTCATGCACACCGCGCCCGATTTCTTCATCCGGCGTAAACGCAATACGGAGCTTGCCATGAGGGATCTGAGGGTTTGCAAGCAAATGACGTGCAAGACACATGATGATAGCAACACCGGCCTTGTCATCCGCACCCAGCAACGTACTTCCACTGGCGGTGATAATGTCATCACCGATTTTCTCACCAAGATAACGGGAGTTCTCAGGAGACAGGGACAACTCAGAGGCATCCGGGAAGGAAATTGCAGAACCATCATAAGCACGATGAACGCGCGGCTTCACACCCTCTGCATGGTAGGCCGGGGCGGTATCCACGTGCGCCAGCAGGCCAATCACGGGTGCATCAGTCTCGATAGTTGCAGGAATAGTGGCAAGAACAGCGCCGTATTCAGTCAGCTCAACGTCACTGGCACCAATCTCCATCAGCTCAGCACGCAGCACCTTTTGTACATCAAGCTGGATCTGAGAGCTTGGGGACTCCGGACACGTCTCATTGCTCTGGCTATCAATAGCCGCATAGCGAACGAGGCGCTCTTCCAGTTCCTGATCAAATTCTGTTCTCATAGAAGATCTCCTTGCAGTTACCTTCTATCTGCGCGAAGCCCCTTCAACTTTCAAGTTGGAACACTGCCATAGGAGCAAAAGCAAACCGCTTTTACCGCACCTCACTCGCAATTTTCCCTGCAAACCCAAAAAGAACAAAGCCCGACAACACACGGAACCGGCGATACCGAGCCTGAGTAATAAAGCGCGCCCGCAACAACGAGGCCAACGCAGAATACCCGCTTAAAGATAGGACAGAGATTCCGCAAAACGTTGCAACAAGAATACTGGCCTGTGGCAGCAGGGCCAACTCAGAGCTCATAACTTGTGGGAACAGAGCAACAAAAAACAGGATCGCTTTTGGGTTGGTCACCGCCAGCAAAAATGCTTCCCAGAACAGTGTCAATCCAGATACAGAAACGCTGACATCCCCTGATAAATCAATCTCCTCACGCTTGAAGACAAACTTAAGCCCAAGCCAGACCAGATACCCAACACCCATCCATCGGAACACACTCCACAAAATCTCAGAGGTGAGCACAAAACTCACCACACCACCCGCGCAAAATGCACCCGCAATCGCAAGCCCAAGTGTATTGCCGAGAATAGTCGGCAGAACCCGCCCCATCCCCAACTGCGCAGCCCGTCGCACGGTATTAAGGATCGCTGGTCCAGGCGTCACAATATTCGCCGCAGAAATCAGTACAAAAGAAACCCAAACCCAAAAATCCATTTTGTATTCCACTGTATACACAAATCAGATCTTGGGTAATTGATTGCGTTGGAGCAGTCAAGCTTGCAAGACAATACCGGTGTTTTTCTTGGACAGAGGCTTCCTTGCCAGCAAGCAACTTACTTTATTGACCGCGCAACACGAAAACCCAGGTCCTCAACACGAAAGGTTGGGTGGCTACGCCGTCTGTTGGTGACAAGGCAACCCCGTTCATCATCTGCCCAACCACCACCTTTGAACACGCGGTACTCTCCATAAACAGCTGGATCATAAAGATCCCAACACCACTCCCAAACATTGCCCAACATATCGTAGAGCCCAAACTCATTCGGCTCTTTGCACCCTACTGCCTGCGGAGTTCCAGCTGAGTTTTCGGCAAACCACCCGATATCTTCAAGCGCACCATAGTGCGGTCCTTGAGAACCAGCACGACACGCATACTCCCACTCAGCATCTGTCAGCAGACGATACCCATCGCTTATGGCGCACCGATCAACCAGCCCGTCTCCATGCTCAAGGTAGTAAGGCTTCAGGCCATACCGCTCAGAAAGGCCATTACAAAACCTGACCGCATCAAACCAGCTGACAGAGTCAACGGGCAAATCATCACCAGTAAACTGAGAGGGCCGCTCATTCAGAACAGACGCATACAGCGCCTGTGTAACCAGATATTTCGAAGTATCAAACGACTGAACCTGAGCTGTCCATCGCTCCCTTTTACGATCATCTTTCTGAAGAAGGACACCGGCAGGAATCGTCACCATTTCCGGTATCAAAGTGGAACTCAACTCCCCCAACAGCATTCCAGCATCTCCAACAAACCAGTAAGCCCCAACGCGCCGAGTGTGGCACACCAACGAATAGAAGCAAACTTTACGCGCTCCCAACAAGCTTCAGAAAACTATTTTGGCTAATGAATTGAAAGATCATCCCGCTCACAATGATCGGAACATAAGCAGACCCATGACGAAGCCTCTTGTTGTGATCACAGGTGCCAGCTCAGGTATCGGTGCAGCCCTTGCAAAAACCTTCAGCAAAGACGGGCACCCTCTGTTGCTCTTGGCAAGACGCACGGAACCCATGATGGCGATGGACCTTCCCAACACGATCTGCAGCAAAGTCGACGTCACAAACCGAGAGCACATGATCAAGGCCATCCGCCATGCCGAGCAAGCTTTAGGTCCGGCAGATGCCATCATCAACAACGCAGGCTGCATGTTCTTGAGCGAGCTTAAAGATCAAAATCCAGAAGATTGGGAGACAATGATCGACGTGAACCTGCGCGGTGTCTTCAACGGCATCCACGCAGTGCTGCCAGCAATGTACCAACGCGGCTCTGGCACCATCATCAACATAGGGTCCATGACTGCGAAGAAGCCCTTCCCCATGCGTGCGGCTTATGGCGCCACGAAGGTCGCAATCCACGGCCTCAGCGAAGCATTACGGCAAGAGGTGGCAGGCCACAACGTCCGTGTCATCACCATCGTACCAGGTCTGGTTGAAACACCCCTCCCTTCCAGCACACGCGATGCAAAAATCCGCGAAGACTACGAAGAACAGAAACGGCAAATCGGTGGTGCACTTGACCCACAAAACGTGGCCGACGCGACCCTATTTGCCTACAATCAGCCCCAAACCGTAAACATTCGCGAACTGGTCATCACAGCAACGAGGCAATCTGGCTGATCATACGACAGCACCGCTAACGGCCTACAATCCGCTCCAAATTTGTTACGCCTTCAAAAGCGCAGCCTACCGAAGGGCTCGGAGATGGATCGAAGGACTGCTCGGCAGCTTCTTCACCTTTGCAGGCTACAAGCTGCTGACAAGCGATGTATAAAGAAAAATACCAGTCGGCCTGTAAGCCGGGTTTTGTAAGGCACAAGATGTTACCCTTGTACGCGACGGCAATTCATCTGGGATGCCCATTACTGAACACCTCTAGCGACCCACCCGGGCGGTCAGGTCTGGAAACATGACTGGAAGTAAACTTCCGCGCCGCCCCTATTCGGTCTTGCTCCCGGTGGGGTTTACCATGCCGTTTTTGTTGCCAAAAACGCGGTGGGCTCTTACCCCACCCTTTCACCCTTACCAATGCATGCACTGGCGGTTTGCTTTCTGCGGCACTTTCCCTGAGGTCACCCTCGCCGGACGTTATCCGGCACCGTGTCTCCATGGAGCCCGGACTTTCCTCCACTGCGGCCTTTCAGCACTTGCAGCAGCAACCGTCCGGCCGACTGGTGCACCTGAACTACGGAGCCTAAGGAAAAAGGTCAAGCAAAGAATTACGCTTGCACACGATCTCCGCTCAGTTCCATTGCTTGCTCAAGAGCTTGAACAAAGCCATTCCGCAGCTTCTCATTCGCCTCTGCAAACCCAACAACAAGTCCCCTCTGCGGTGCGCCAAGATAAAATACAGAAAGCGGATTAACTCCAAAACCTTTCTGGTTCATCAGGTCCGCAACAGCCACATCATCGCAGGTCTCCGGCAGATAGAGGCAAGTCTGTAAGCCTCCGGTTGGCATGGAAACACCAACCTGATTGCCAAAACGCTCCCCGATCAACTGGCACAGCGCAACACCGTTTTCATGGTAAGCACTGCGGATCTTGTTCAGATGCGCCCGAAAGTGCCCGCTCTCGATGAAATCAGCAAAGGCCATCTGTACATGCACATTAGCCAGTGCACCCGATACCCGCTGCGCCAACTCCAATCCCACCACATGCTCTTTAGGAACAACCGCATAAGCAAGCCGAATACCCGGCATGAGCGACTTTGCAGAGGTACCGATATAGATCACAGAGTGACGATCACTCAGCCCCTGAAGCGCTGCAATCGGCCGCCCTTCAAACAAGAACTCACTGTCGTAATCATCTTCTAAAATCACCGCACCTTTGTCATGAGCCTGTTTAAGCAACATAAGTCGCTCACTCATCTCCATGCGCCGGCCAGTTGGGTATTGGTGCGAAGGCGTCACATAGATCAAAGAGGCACGTGAAACCTGATCAATCTCTGTTAAAGCTTGCACCTTCAACCCAGCAGCAAAAAAGGCTGATCGCGCACCCAGGTACCCCGGTTCCTCAAGCAGTGCCACGTCCCCTTCCTCAGAAAAGCACTGAGACATGAGCGAGAGCGCTGACTGTGTGGTTGGAAAGGCAAGAACCTGCTCAGGAGAGCAGACCACGCCGCGCTCCTGTGCGAGATACCGCGCCAGTACCCGTTGCAACTCAGGCAAGCCAGAAGTGTGCTCGTATCCAAGCGCATTGCCATTGAGCAGTCGCGCTGCGCGCCGCAAACTCCGTGCCCACTGTTCTTTGGGAAACAGCTCCCGTGAAGGTTCACCCGGCTGCATGGAAACACCCCGCCCCGACGGGCTCGTGTAACGGTGATTACAAGAAAATCGCTTGCCACGCGATGAAAGTGGAGGTGTCGTTTCACGAACAGGTCCTGCAACAACAGCCCCTTCAACCTCAGGCAAGGCCACCACTTCAGGCCGTGCACCAGACCGCACGTCCACCAGCCCTTCGGAGCGCAGCAAATCATAGGCCGTGTTCACTGTGTTGCGAGAAACGGAAAGGCTGGTCGCCAACTGACGTGAGCTGGGCAACCGCTCTCCTTCAGGAACACGCCGCTTCAAAATTGCATCCCGGTACTGCTGATAAATCTGGCTCGACAGCGGAGTGCTGACCTCGCGATTGATCATCACAACATACTCAAACAACTGGCACCCCACAATTAGATTAAGCGGATCTATATGAGGAACCAGTTTTGCAGAGAATACAGATCAGCACAATACTTCTTCGCCCCGCAGCGGGGGTAACGTGCACAAATGAAACAGAAAACCCGGCAAACAGTCAGAGCACAAACTCAAACCACTTGCCGGGCCAACTGGTCCCATATTGCCGATTTCGCTCAAAACCGGGGACCAGAAACGGTTAAGACAATGACAGCAGAAATGACACTTGAAGCAGCGCCAAGCACCAGCACTCGTGAAACCAAGCCACCTAAATTTGCTCGTGTCAGAACAAGTCTGCGCGCGGATTATGATTGGAACACAATCCTCCCAATTCTGGAGAGCTCCCTCGTCGTCCATGTCGGCTTCATGGACGAAGATCGCCCAATGGTCATTCCCATGGCTTTTGCAGTTATGGACCGCACTATCTACATTCACGGTGCCAAAGCTGCGCGGATCGTGAAGAAGATGAGCAAAGACTCCCAAGTCTGCCTGACATTCACACTCATCGACGGCATTGTTGCTGCACGATCAGCTTTCCACCACTCCGTCAATTACCGAACCGCCGTCATTCACGGCACCGCCCGCCTGGTAACTGACCATCAGGAAGCATGGGACTCCCTCAAGGCCATCACCGAGCACCTTCTGCCTGGCAGATGGGATGAGGTCCGCCCGATGACGGAGAAAGAACAGATCTCGACAGGTGTTATCGCAATCGAGATTGAACATGCCTCAGCAAAAATCCGTCAGGGCGCACCAGTTGACGATGAGGAAGATTACGCACTGCCCTATTGGGCTGGCGTTGTTCCGGTCACAACGTCACTCGGTCAGCCTATTGATGATGGGAAACTACTGGATGGCGTGAAGGTGCCCGCTTCGCCAACAAATGCAGCTCGAAAGTTCGCCTAATTTTCGGGGAATTCGCCTAAAATTTTAAGAGTTAGGGTGGTTGACTTTGCCCGGTCAACCACCCTGATATGTCCTTGCAGACAGACTGACCGTCGGTCAGACATTCGTAAAATTCTAAGAAACTTTGAATGGGAACTTACCGTCCCCCGCCCGAATATGCAAGATGCATTTAGCTGCGTGCAATAATATCCTTAACGCGCTTGCAATACTTGGCACTAATCCGGTTCATACGCTTGGCATAATGGCCAGCGTTATAGCGCAAAATGGTTCCACAAAGATCTCCGCCAGCGCGCTTATAAGCACCAGCCAGATATCGCATGCCCCATTCGATGTTGTTTTCTGGTTTATAAAGTGCTTTGGTCGAACCGCGATAACCCATACCACGTGCGGTAGATGGCTTAATCTGCATGAGACCAACTTCACCAGCAAGGCCGCGGGCTCTTGCGTTGAAGTTACTTTCCACTTCAACAACAGCCTTCGCGATGTGGTGCGGGACACCGTGCTTCTTGGCTTTCTGTTCGATCAGCTTGACGTAGCTTCCCTTTTTAGTAGCTGCTTCAGCTTCATCAGAGAAGACATTGGTATTCACAACACCGCCGAGCATAACACTTGCAGCAAGAACGGGGATTACTACGTTATTTTTTATTTTTGTAAGGTTCATCTTCATTTCCTGGCAATCATGTTTTGAGCAGGAGTGTTTATCTTCAGAAGATGAGACGAAAATCAGACAGGTCTGATCACGAAAAGTTACAATTTTAATGTTTAAAAACTGGCATAAACCTTAGTTTATGGCGCAAAAAAGGCTGATACAGGGCATATCAGCCTTACTTAAGGAAACTTTTCAACAAAACAGAGACATTCCCCTACGTAATCAAATCGTATTTCAATTACGTATTAGCCCCTGTTTTACTGATATTTCAATGACATCTATCACAATCAGAAGGATTTTAGCTTTTTCAGCAGGCTATGCAGTGTCGCAATGGTCTGCGCATCAGCAATTCCATCGACTTTTGCAGGACGGAAGTGGCGCTGAAACGCCTCAACAGCATATTTGGTCTTCTCATCAAACACGCCACTGACCAACACATCATACCCATAGAGCCCCAGAAGCGACTGTAGAGCTTCAATCGGCTGTCCTTCGTCCCCCTCCTGAAAGAAGCTCGAAGCCTCAAGTTCCACCGGCTCAATAAAATGCCCAACTCCAGCCTCAGCCAACCGCGCCCATGGAAAATGACGGCCCGGATCCTGTTTACGGGACGGAGCAACATCAGAATGTCCAAGCACCCGCTCTGGTGAAATACTGTTGCGTTCACAGATATCCTTGGCGAGAGCAATCACAGCTTCAATCTGCACATCAGGATAGCCTTGCGTGCCCTCTTCCTGATCCCCCAGATTGGAAATCTCGATTCCAATGCTGCGAGAGTTAAGGTCATCCTCACCTTTCCAGCTGGAAACACCAGCATGCCAGGCCCGGCGACTTTCCGGCACCATCTGCGTAACCATGCCCAGTTCATCAACCAGATAGTGGCAGGAAACTTCTGAGCGCGGATCGCACAGCCACGAAACAGCCTTCTCAGCACTTTCCATCGCCGTGTAATGCAAGATCAGCATATCAACGGCAGGAACGCGGCGCTCGTTGTGATTGGGAGATGGACGAAGACGCGCAGGCACTGCGCATTCAGTTTTAACGCTCATATTCCTCGTTCCGCGCAGATCTGCTCATACGCTTTATTCAATGCAACCAGCTTATCGCTGGCGATCTTGACGAACTCTTCGGGGACACCTCGACCAATCAACCGATCAGGATGTGTCTCCCGGACTTGCTTGCGATAGCAAGAGCGCACGTCTTCATCACTCGCCGCCATATCAATGCCGAGAACCAGATAGGGATCTCCATCCCCTCTTATATGACGGGCTTTAATCTGCGAAAAGCCAACAGCATCAATTCCAAAGATTTCGGCAATCCGGCTGAGATAGGCAACTTCTCTCTCATGAATAACGCCATCTGCCTTGGCTATATAAAAGAGGCCATCCAGCACATCCGTACGCGTCGTCTCATCTTCAGCAAACAACACAGAGAGCTTGGAAGCATAGGTCTCAAAGCCCGCCACGTCCTGCTGAGCCAGTTGGAAGAGGCGTGAAACGTTGCGCTCCTCACCCGCTGGCATCTCAAACAGATCGTAAAATGCGATCACTTCGTCATGGGTCACAACACCATCAGCTTTTGCCATTTTCGCAGACAAGGCGATCATAGCGACTGTAAAGGCAACATTCCGGCGCGCTTCACCAACTGACTGAACAAGCTGCTGCAGCCGGTCAACCAACTGGGCACCACCGGTTTGCAGTGCACCTACAATCTTGTCAAAGCTGCCCCAAAAATTCATTGGCATCCTGCTCTCTAGTTCAATCTGCTTGACAATTTCGCCGGAAAAGACAGCAAAATAATTAGTCACCGCAAATCAGGTTTATACCTAACAAATTATTTATCAATCTGAATAGTTTGTTTCCCTTGGGTTTTATTTGCCCACTGCTATCTATAAGTGCCCATTGCATGATTTCAGTTCAAGCCTCAGTCAAGCTTGATCTCAAAATATCGCCCCATGAAACACATGGGTAATGTTTTACAGATATATTCGCTATTAATTAAGTACACATACAGGCGACAGCGCCAACTAACTTCTCAGTTGCCTGCTGCCAGCGCACATTATTTCGTGCGTTTCGGGATGGGGATTTCAAGTGGAAACGATACCTCCACATCGTAAATTACTTTACGCCGGCATAGTGTTTGCTGTGATTGGTGCCATTGCCACAAGCTTTTATGCCATTGATCAAGCGACTTTATATTATTTATTCAAGAGTGAAGCTCAAAAAGAATTCCATACTGCGAACAACATCATCAATTCACACCACCCTTTCGAGGCACCTTCCAATGAAGACACGGGACAAAAGGATTCCTCTTCCCCGTTAAACTTCGGCCTGCGCGGGTCCAGCTCTGCCCCAACCACAGAAATCATCTCTTCAAGCTGGAAACTGCCTGCAACCAAAGCCACCGCAGTCAAGCAGGCACTGGTAGAACAGTTTGAAGAGTTCGAACTTCTGGTCGTCAACGCTCCCGGTCGTCCATTGGCTGTCCATCCGCGGAATATGACCAATGACCGCGTAAACGAAATTCTGTCCGATCCATCCGCTTATGACGCCTGGCACTCTGCACTCAACTCAGGACAGTTGGTAATTTACTCCAACTTCAACTGGCTTGAATGGCGGATACCAAAATTTGGCGTCGTCATTCCTTATGTAAATGACGAAAACAAAGCGCGTGGCGGCTTTATCTTCACCACCAAACCAACGCTCAACACCGTCGTGTTTATGGACGCAATCGCCTTTGGGTCGGCCTTTGCATTCCTGCTGGTGCTCGTCGTGGCAATTGCCTCTATTATGTTCGCCTGGAAAGGACTGCATGATCGCTGGAAAACCTCCAAAACGATCCGCTTCCTCGCGCACAACGATCCACTGACTCACTTGCCGAACCGCGCCGTTTTTTCTGACGAGTTAAACAAGGCGCTCCGCAAAGCATCTATTACAGCTTCCAATGTTTACGTCATCGCCATCGATGTTGATAAGTTCAAGGAAGTGAACGACAACCACGGCCATGCGGCTGGCGATACATTCCTCCAGATCATTTCAGACCGGTTGCGGCTCGTCTTCACTGATCACCTCGTCTCGCGTCTTTCTGGCGATGAGTTCGCTGTGATGATCGAGGGGGAATACACCAGTCACGATATCACCGTGCTCGCCCAGCGCGCCATGGCAACCACCAATTCCAGCTGCGTCATCGACAGCAAAGAAATCCAGATCTCCTTATCTATGGGCATCGCTCAGGCGACCGATGCTGCTTGGCGATCCTCCCGCCTTCTCCATTGCGCTGACCTGGCGCTCTACCGCTCCAAGAACGGTGGCCGCTCCACTTACACCTGGTACGAGTCCAGCATGGATGAAGAGCTGGAACGCCGCCGTGAGCTGGAAACAGAGATGATCCGTGCGCTCAAGCTAGACGGATTCTCAGTCGTGTATCAGGCTCAGGTTGGCCTAGCAGACAACAAGCTCAAAGCTTTTGAAGCCTTGCTCCGCTGGGTGCATCCGGAAAAAGGCCGTATCTCACCAGAAGTCTTCATCCCAATTGCCGAAGACACCGGCCTTATTGAAGCGCTCGGCGAATATGTGCTCAAAAAGGCTTGCACTGACGCTGCAAGCTGGGCTGACCCAACCTTGAAAGTCGCCGTCAACTTCTCGCCTGCACAGTTCAAGACCGGATTGATCGAGCAGAAAATTTCAGAAGCCCTCGAAGAATCCGGTCTGGCACCAGAGCGCCTTGAGATCGAGATCACCGAAAGCCTCCTGATTGCCGACACCACCAGCGTGGTGAAGTCACTCAAGAAGATCGGGAACATGGGCGTTTCCATCGCCATGGATGACTTCGGCACGGGCTATTCTTCCCTAAGCTACCTTTCTCGCTTCCCGTTCAACAAAATTAAGATCGACCGCAGCTTCATCATGAACATCGGCAAGGATGCCCACACCGACGCAATCGTTGCTGCGATTATCGGTCTTGGCCGTTCACTTGACGTATTGATCACAGCAGAAGGCGTTGAAGAAGAAATGCAGGCCCAAATCCTGCGAGCCGGCGGCTGCGATATCGTTCAAGGTTATTACTTCGGCAAACCATCTAACGTTGATCCGGCCAATCCGCACGCAAATGTCCGCTGCACGCTTGGAACACAAGAGGCCAAGCAGATTGAAGCTGCCTACGTCGGATAACCTCTCAAATAAGCCTAGCGAGAATAGCAGGATATCTCTCGCTAGGCGCTGCACGCTACCTTGACACAAATGACCCGCGCTTGGGATTCGCTGTGAGGTAGCTATGGCAGACAAGAGCAATGCAAATACTGAGGACATGAGCGAAGAGGAGGATCTTGCAGAGATTGCACGGCCCTTCCACTACTTGTCTTTCTTCCAGCTGCTTCAATCCCTCATTACAGCCCTATTGCTGGGCGTCGTAGCACTCATCTCTCTGGAAGTGCTCATGTCACCCATTCCAGAATCTGCATTACGGCCCATGCTGATCTGGCTTGCACTGGCATTCTTCTTTGTCGTGATCGTCGTGCCGAAAAATTTCACACTCGGCTTTTTGTGCATGTTGCTTTGCCAACTTGTCGCCTGGCGGATTGCCTCACTCTATTATGCCTATCTGCTCAGCTGGCCATTGGCCTTTGCCTTCTTCGTCAATCTCATCTGGTTCCTCAGCACTATCCAGCGCAACTCATTTGAGACAGCAGGCCGTGGCCTCACGCTTTGGCAATGGCAACTCACCTTCTTCCGTATTCTGGTTGGCTTTGTGATGGTGCCACACTTCACCGACAAGCTGTTTGCCGGGTCTCTCCCTTACATGGAGCACGTGGAATTCTTCTCCCTGCTCGGTTATCCCGACCCTGCCATGATCATTGATGCAGCAGGTCTGGCAGAACTGGCCATTGCAATTGGCATCGGCCTCGGGTTGCTCACCCGTCTCTCTTGTTTCTTCGCTGCAGCCTATATCTTGTTTGCAGCCACGCTGAGCGGAGCATTGGAGCACGGTTTCGTCTCCTTCGCCACAGCCGTCTCATGGGAGCTGCCGCTGATCCTGTTTGCGTCTTATCTTAGCTTCACCACCACAGGAGGGGGAGAATTCTCCATAGATGGTGCATTGCGCAGAACCGGTAAAATGCCCGGATGGATCAAACTGCTCATGGGAGACACAGGCCTCGCCCACAATGAGCATGTCGATTGAGTAATCGATAGCAGGTTCCCGCTGCGATCACATTACATTGCAGCGGCAGAACGAGCAGCCTGATCGTAATGACCTGACACACTGCGCAAAACAGATGCAAGCCGGGACAGCTCAGCTTCATCAAGCCCAAGTTCTTTCACAGGCTTCACCAGCAAGGCATCACGCAGCTGCTTGTAAGCATCACAAAGCGCACGACCCTCCTCAGTAATCTCGGCAATTTTCTCTTTGCCCCGCTTACCGGATTGCACAAGGCCCGCCTTCTCCAGCTTTTTCAGAGCGTAAGACACCGTGTGAGTATCTTCGATATTCAGAACAAGGCATAAATCGGCCAGTGTTTTTGAACGCTCACGGTGATTGACGGAGTGGAGCACCAGCGTTTCCAGAGGAGATAAGCCCTCCTGCCCTGCAGCAGCCATGCAGCGCACCATCCAACGATGATAGGCATTCACCATCATTGTCACCGCAAATTCCACCTCAGACAGTGCGGGCAATTCACCCGATGCAAGGTGCGATGAGGACACGACCGGTCCAACGCCCAGCCCACCAGTATTTTTCTGCTCTAAAGCATCACTCATTTTTGACCTCACAACCACCAAGTTAGAATTGCGCAGATTCGCACCATCTCGCGCAACATAATGTCGAGAGTTTACGTAGATCACACAACCTCTCTTAAAAGACCGATCCACGTAAATTTCAATACCAATCGCCGCGTTTCTCCTGACTCTCACATATTCACATTGACAATATGCCTACATTTTGTAGATGTATCACAGAATAAGATTTCAAATCGAGGTGGGACAAAACATGACAATGAGCAAGTGGGACTTCTGGATCGACCGCGGCGGCACCTTCACAGATATCGTTGCACGCACACCTCAAGGAGAAATACGCGCCCATAAAGTCCTCTCCGAAAACCCTGAGGCCTACAAAGACGCCGCCATTCAGGGCATTCGCGACCTCATGGGTGTTGCCAAAGACACCCGCATCCCGTCCGACCAGATCCGGGCGGTAAAGATGGGCACCACAGTCGCCACCAACGCACTGCTGGAACGTAAGGGTGACCGCACCCTTCTGCTCATCACCAAAGGCTTCCGCGACGCTCTGGAAATCGGCTATCAGGCCCGCCCGGACATCTTCGCCAAAGAAATCATCAAACCAGAGCTGCTCTACGATCAGGTACTGGAAGCTGATGAGCGCGTCCGCGCTGATGGCACCGTTGAAGCCGCTCCGGACCTTGACCAGATCAAAGCCCAGCTCGAAGCAGCCTACGCTAACGGCACACGTTCCATCGCTATCGTCTTGATGCACGCCTACGCCTTCCCTGAGCACGAGAAGCAGTTGGCGGACATCGCGAAGCAAGTCGGCTTCCCGCAGATCTCCGTCAGCCATGAAGTCTCCCCACTCATGAAGCTGGTTGGCCGTGGTGACACGACTGTTGTTGACGCTTACCTCTCCCCAATCCTGCGCCGCTATGTGGATCAGGTTGCTGGTGAACTCGACATCCAGAACACCGACTGCCGTCTCATGTTCATGCAGTCCTCCGGCGGTCTGACCGACGCCTCCCTCTTCCAGGGCAAAGACGCTATTCTCTCCGGCCCTGCTGGCGGTGTTGTTGGTGCCGTTGAAACCTCCAAAATGGCGGGCTTCGAGAAACTCATCGGCTTCGACATGGGCGGCACCTCTACTGACGTCTCCCACTTCGATGGCGAGTTCGAGCGTGCCTTTGAGACCGAAGTAGCTGGTGTTCGCATGCGCGCGCCAATGATGATGATCCACACCGTTGCAGCCGGTGGTGGTTCCATCCTCCATTACAAAGACGGTCGCTTCCAGGTTGGTCCAGATTCCGCTGGTGCAAACCCGGGACCGAAGTGTTACCGCCGAGGTGGCCCACTCACCGTCACCGACGCCAACGTCATGACGTCCAAGCTCAACGCTTCCTACTTCCCTAAGATCTTCGGTCCAAATCAGGACGAGCCGCTGGCAATCGAAGAAGTCAAAGCAGCCTTCAACGCGCTCGCCGCTGAAATCGGTGATGGCCGCACTGGCGAGGAAGTCGCAGAAGGCTTCCAGAAGATCGCCGTTGAGAACATGGCCAACGCCATCAAGAAGATCTCCGTTCAGCGCGGCTATGACGTCACCGAATACGCCCTCACTTGCTTTGGCGGTGCTGGCGGCCAGAGCGCCTGCATGGTTGCCGACAGCCTCGGCATGAAAACCGTCATCGTGCACCCGCTCTCCGGCATCCTCTCTGCTTACGGTATGGGCCTTGCGGACATCCGCGCCACCCGTCAGCAAGCCGTTGTTAAAGAGCTGAACACCGACAATCTGACAGCTCTTGCAGACCTCGCTCAGCGCCTTGCAACAGACGCGAAAACAGAAGTCGAAAATCAGGGCGTTGCAGAAGACGAACTCTCCATCCTTCCGCGTGCGCACCTGCGTTATGACGGCACTGACACCCCAATCGCGGTGGATCTGAACACCGGTGATCTCGATGCCATGGTCGCCGCCTTCACCCAAAACCACATCAAACAGTTCGGCTTTGCCTACGAGAACAAGACCATCGTGGTCGAAGCGCTCGAAGTGGAAGCAATCGGCGGCGGCGCTGGCCTGCAGGAACCAGACGAAGCACTGGCAGCAAATGCTCCGGCAATTGCAGAACAGACCCAGTTCTACGCAAACGGCAAATGGCAGGATGCGTCCATCCTCAAGCGCGATGCGTTCCAGCCGGGTATGAAGCTGCAAGGCCCTGCCCTCATCATGGAACCACACGCCACCATCGTTGTGGAACCGGGCTGGCATGCGCAGGTCAACGCCAAGAACCACATCATTCTAACCCGCACCATCCCGCTGGAGAGGAAAGTCGCTCTCGGCACCACCGCAGATCCGGTGATGCTGGAAGTGTTCAACAACCTCTTCATGTCCATCGCCGAGCAGATGGGTGTCACCCTTCAAAACACCGCCTACTCCGTGAACATCAAAGAGCGTTTGGACTTCTCCTGCGCGGTCTTTGACCAAAACGGCGCGCTGGTAGCAAACGCACCGCACATGCCGGTGCATCTCGGGTCCATGGACCGTTCCGTTGAGGCGATCATCTCTCTCAACAAAGGCAGGATCAAACCGGGCGACGTGTTCGCACTCAACGCTCCTTACAACGGCGGCACCCACCTGCCGGATATCACCGTTGTCTCTCCGGTATTTGATGACGACGGCAAGGAAATCCTGTTCTGGGCGGCCTCCCGTGGTCACCATGCTGATGTCGGCGGCTCCGCTCCGGGCTCCATGACCCCGCTCGCCACCAAGGTGGATGAAGAAGGCGTCTTAATCGACAACTTCAAGCTGGTGGACCAAGGCGACTTCCGCGAAGAAGCTCTGGTCGAGCTGCTCACCAACCACAAATACCCGGTTCGCAACGTTCACCAGAACGTGGCCGATCTGAAAGCCCAGATCGCCGCTAATGAGAAGGGCGTTCAGGAACTGCGCAAGATGACAGACCACTTTGGTCTGGAAACCGTGCAGGCCTACATGGGCCACGTGCAGGACAATGCTGAAGAAAGCGTTCGCCGTGTGATCGAAGCACTCTCCGACAGTTCCTACGAATATCCAACGGATCAGGGCTCAACCATCAAAGTCAAGATCACCGTTGATAAGGACAAGCGTGAAGCAACTGTTGATTTCACCGGCACCAGCCCGATGAAAGAGAACAACTTCAACGCACCGGAACCTGTCACCCGCGCCGCTGTGCTCTACTGCTTCCGCGTCATGGTGGAAGGACACATTCCGATGAATGCAGGCTGCCTGCGTCCAATCAACATTGTGGTGCCGGAAGGCTCCATGCTGCGCCCGCATTATCCGGCAGCTGTTGTGGCAGGCAATGTAGAAACCTCGCAGCACATCACCAACGCTCTGTTCGCAGCTCTCAGTGCCATGGCGAATTCACAAGGGTCCATGAACAACCTGACCTTCGGCAATAACACCTACCAGTACTATGAGACCCTGTGCTCCGGCTCTCCGGCAGGTCCGGGCTTCAACGGTACTGATGGCGTCCACGTCCACATGACCAACTCTCGCCTCACCGACCCGGAAGTGCTTGAGTTCCGCTATCCTGTGTTGCTGGAAGACTTCCACATCCGCAAGGAAACAGGCGGCAAAGGCAAGTGGCATGCAGGTGACGGCACCAAACGCACCATCCGCTTCCTGGAAAAGATGGACTGCGCAATCCTGGCCTCCCACAGAACCATCGCTCCAAAAGGCATGCAGGGCGGCGAAGATGGCCAGAAGGGCCGCACCTACGTGCGCCGCAATTCCGGCCAGATGGAAGAGCTGAAAGGCTGCGACCAAACAATTCTGGAAGCCGGCGAAGCCATCACAGTCGTCCCCCCAACCAGCGGCGGCTGGGGCACCCCAGAATAGGCTACTTAAGATCAAACAACAGAAACGCCCGGCTCACTCAGCCGGGCGTTTTTAGATTAATAATTGGCTCTCGTGATTAGTAATCGCAAACATCTCCGTTTCTCGCGATTTGCGTTATCTCTTACAGAATTATCTGGATTATCATATCCATATTCACAGTCATTAATGGTCACTACATGAGCACTAGGATGTTCACCGCGCTTAATTTCAGCCACCACATTACTACCACCAGCACACCATAAGCATCACAACCACACTACTAAACAAACCAAGCCTGCCAGATAAAGCTCGATACTATATTGATAGAGACTCCGAAAATAACCCCCCAAAAAAGCTGCCATTTTAAAATTCCATATTTGAAGCGCTCCCATCTGTCGTAGGTACGTAGCCACCGAAGTCCTTTATCAGTCAGGAAATAGTTACCTGACCTAGCCTGATTTACGGAAGCTGCTACCAATGAAAGGTGATCAACCAATCCAAATTCGACGAGTTTTTCGACTATCGAAACGACATCTTGCCCTTCCATTGTCGCTCTAATTTCATGAGGATCACGACCTTCTTTGATTTGCTTTAAAATCGGTCGAACAAAGTTGATATCCAACAGAGCATGGGGGCGCGAACTATTTTCTGACATCTGATCTCCTTAGTTGGGCACAGGGGCTAGGGACCACTCCTATCTAAAATCGTGCTTATAAAAACCTTCAAGGAGGACCAATATAGCCACACCCAGCAGCTTTCCACTGGACCTAATTAAGATTGTTCGTCAGCTTCCTGCGCTTAGAGGAAACAAGAAGGCTCGACTTTAGATTTACAGCAACCGGCAACTCAGTCAGCTTCTCATTCGTCGCCCTCAAAGCCAAATGTAACCTCTTTAATCTCTTCATTGAAATCAGCGGCAAGTTTGATCTGCCCCTTGAAGCGTCCGGATTTTCGCGGTTTCAACTCCCCCTTATGTGGCACCAGGTCAAGGTAGGGCTTTCCAGCTTTGGTAATCACGACACGCTCTCCTTGCCAAACCTTCTCACCAAGCTTGAAAAGGTTGGACTTCGCTTCGCGCATATTGACCTTCATGGCACTTTACCTTGGCTAGACTGAGCTAATGATACCTCAGAGAGCGGAAGTCCACCAATCCACGATTCCCGTAAACACCCGTAGCACCACATGGCATCCCATGCAGTGTTGAACCAGAATTCCCGGAAGGTGGGATGAGCAAGGCGGCAGGCAATGCCTGCGCTGTTTGTTAGTAATGAGTCTTCGGCATCAGCTACACGCCTTGCCCGGGCTTTCTTGGGATGAACAACGTCGCCTCTTTTGCCTATAAGGCACGATAGCCGGTTTCCCGGAAAGAAAGTGGCTTATCCAGACACGTTTCCATGCCCAAACAGTTCCTCCGTCTTTGACTGATACCTTCGCAAAAGCAAGTTTCCCTGCCGGTGCTCTTGTATCCGTCGCCGCGTGATACCCTATAGTCCTGGGCCCTTCCCCTCAAACCATGCGGTCACGTTTGAAGTTCGGTTCACCGGACCACTGAAAGGTGCGTTACGTCTTCCAATAGCCCCGCCCAACCTACGACAAACTGACGGTCGCTCCGCCAGCAGCCCGTTACGTAGGCATAGGTTCACAGTATGGGAGGAATTCAGGAGGGGAGTAAGTTTTTTCCAAAACGCTTTGCAGCATCACGCAATACCAACTGCAGCACGTAGGCCGGGCATAAGCTGAAAAACCATATAAGCTGCGTAACAGCACAGGAAGAACACACCTTCCCTGCGGCTCACTCGCCAGCCGGTAATGCAGGCAATCGCCATCAGCACAACCGTGCCCACCATCACCCAGATATCCACCTGCGCGATCTCAGAGGGCACCGGAATTGGCACAACAAGGGCTGTTACACCGCCAATGCCGAAAATATTGAAGATGTTGCTGCCAACAATATTGCCAAATGCAACCTCAGCATGGCCTCGCACCGCAGCTATGGCCGAGGTGACAAGCTCTGGCAGAGATGTGCCAATCGCAACCAGCGTCAAGCCAATCACCGCATCAGAAACCCCAAATTGATGCGCAATTTCAACGCTGGATGACACCAGCAAACTCGCCCCAATAACGATGCCAACCACACCGACAGCAAAAATCGCAAGCCCCGCCCAGATGGAAAGGTTCGGATAGCTCGCCTGATCAGCTTCAGCCTCATGAATCTGAGCCGCTGCCTTTCCCGCTTTGCGTTCCGACCAATAGCTGAAGAGTGTATAGGCCAGCAGCAGGCCAATCAGAACGAAACCAGCCCATCGGGACAGATATCCCGTCAGGATGACACCCAGCAAAATCAGGCTTGAAAGCACAAGCACGGCACCATCACGCTGAAAAGCTTCCCGGTTCACCGCAATGGGTAAGATCACTGCCGTAATGCCTAAAATGAGCAGCACATTAGCTATGTTGCTGCCCACAATGTTGCCAATGGCAACACCGGGGTAACCAGCAAGCGCGCCCTGCAAACTGGCCACAAGCTCCGGCATGGATGTGCCAAAGCCAACAAGGGTCAGCCCGATAAACAGTTTGGAAACACCCAGACGCGTCGCAACAGCCACACTGCCGCGCACCAATGCTTCACCGCCAACAAGCAGCAGCACAAGCCCCCCAACCAATTGAAGGATCACCATTTTCTGAAAACTTTCCTTAAGCGCAGTTCGCGCTTGCGGTTTAGACTGATGTGCAATTGGGTATCCTTCAATCAGATTGCAAGAAGGTTGGTCATCACATTACATTCAGCCAAACCTCTTTGATAATGAGGCCGAGACCAGAAAAAAGCATCATCACCAGCACGCAATAGCGGAACAGGATCGGGCTGAAGCGCCGGCCAAGATAGTTACCACTCTTGGTGCCGATATAGACAAAAACCAGCCCGGTGATCGAAATCGCAAAAGCACCAAGATGCAACAGGCCCATGTATGTCAGACCAAGGATCATCATGACTGTCACGACTGTGAAGAAGCTATTGATCGTTTGAATGAAATGGCTGCGCGGGAGATCGAGAGACACCAGAAACGGTGTGATCGGCATCAACTGTGAGCCTGTCATCCCTGTCAGCAATCCGGTTGAGAATCCAGACAGCGAACTCCCAGCTTTCTCCCAATGCGTTTTCAGCTTCAGGTTCTTGGAAAGCAGCGCATATCCCACAAACGCCATGATGATAAACCCCAGCAGGATTGTCAGCCAATGCGTGGACGCCCACCCCAAAAACCAAAGACCAATGACAACGCCCGGCACCGCATAAAGATAAATCCGCCAGAAGCGAGAAAAAGATTCCCGAAAATGCCCGGCTTCATAAACCAGTATGAGATCACTGATGAGCCCCGGTATCACAATAAGCGGAATGCCCTTCTTCAAACCCACCGTGTAAGCGAGAACAGCAAGGCAGATCGTTGTAAACCCCAGCCCTGCAAGGCCTTTCACAAAAGCTGCAAAGAAGAACGTGAACATGATGATGGCAATCTCAAAGGCCGTATAGCCGAGATACTCCGCCGCCATTGCCATGTCTGCTTCCATATCCATCATGCAGCAGAGCCTAGGCGTGAACCTGCAACAATCTCTAACATCTCCATCTGCAAACTGAAGGGATCCATCAACCACCAGTTAGCTTAGAGCATGGCCGCTAAAATCCTTTGACCAGCAAGCTCAACCCAAGCCCGAACAAAAGCAGCAGAATAGACGCCCTGAAAACCGACGGCGACATCAGCTGGCGCACCACCGAGCCCAGTTTGGTGCCCAGATAGACAAAAGCCAGCCCAAGTGCAGAAACAACAAGCGCACTCAGATCAAGCAGTCCGAGATAGTAAAGGCCACCCGCCATCACAAAGGAGGACAAAGTAAAGGAGCAATTGATCGCCTGTACAAAACGCTCACTGTTGAGATTCAGCGACAACAGATAGGGCATTACAGGCATAATCTGCGAACCGGTAATGCCATTCACCACGCCCGTAATAAAGCCGCTGACAGGCCCAAGGAAGCGCTCCATCTCATAGGAGAGTTTCAGGTGCGGCGTGAAATAAGCAAACAAGGCATAGCTGATAAGCACAAAACCCAGCACCACAACAGCTTCCTGAGCGGGCGCCACATCCAGAAACCAGAGGCCCAGCAGAATCCCCGGCACCGTGGCAAGCAACATCCAGCGAAAGCGATCCACCATCTCCCTGAAAGACCCGGCATCGACCATCACCAGAATATTGCTGGTAATACTGGGCAGTAAGATGAGCGGAATTCCTCTTTTCAACCCCACCGCGTAAACCAGAAACGGCAGACAAGTCGTTGAAAACCCGAGGCCTGTCGCGCCTTTAACGAAAGCTGCAAAGAAAAAAGCGCCCGCAACAGCAGCAAGTTCCGTTGAGCTATACGCAATCTCCCACACAAAGAGATAACTAGAAATATCTTCAAACATCTGGCACAACACACCTGACCTAATAGGAAAGCTAATTCCCTATTGGAAAATCCATTAGATTTTTGTGAAAGCCCGTGAGCTATCACGTGGAGAAGAAATGCAACTCTGGTTTAGACTTATACTTTATTTCATTAAGTTCCCTTTTCAGGAAAAACTAGCAGACATGTTCAGCAAGTCTGTTGTCCGATTGCGCGTTCTCCCCTCTGACATTGACATGAACATCCACCTCACCAACAGCCGCTATCTGGCCATGATGGATTTTGGTCGTGTGGATCACATGAGCCGCACCAAGCTCGGCAAAGCGATTTTCCGCAACAAATGGACGCCGCTGGCCAATCACGCCACCGTCCGCTTTCGGCGCGAGCTCCCCTTTGGCGAGCCGTTCAAGCTGGAAAGCGAGATTGTGTACTGGACGGATGAGGCCTGTGTGATGGAACAACGCTTCATCTTCACCAAAGGCCCGAAGAAAGGCATTGTTGCTGCGACCGGTCTGGTGCGCGTCAGCATGTACGACCGCGCACAGAAGGCTTTTGTCCCAACCTCAGCGGTGCTGGAAGAGACCGAAACACTCGCGACAAAGCTTCCATTGCAGCCGCATATCGAAGCGTTTTTGAAAGAAGAGAAGGCAATTCAGGCTTATGAGCGCAAATCCGCTGGCATTGCTCCGGTAGATTCATTAGAAATACCAGCTGCTGAAAACGATCAATCAAAGGCAGACAACAGAAAGCATGGCTGAGCAGACCTCCCTCCCGATCCTGTATTCATTTCGTCGGTGTCCCTACGCAATGCGCGCAAGACTGGGATTGGTCGCAAGCCAGACAACCGTTGCCCTCCGCGAAATCGTGCTGCGCAGCAAGCCAGCCCACATGCTGGAAATCTCACCAAAAGGAACGGTTCCTGTCCTGCAACTGGCAGATGGAACCGTCATTGAGGAAAGCCTTGAGATCATGCTCTGGGCTTTGCAGCAAAACGACCCTCAAAGCTGGCTCTCACCTGAGGTGGGTACGCTGGAGGAAATGCTGCAGCTGATTGAAGAGATGGACGGCGACTTCAAACGTAATCTGGACAGATACAAGTACTCAACACGTTACGAAGGCGCGGATCCGGACGAGCACTACACCCTCGCCATCCTAGAACTCTCCAAGCTCTCTGAGCGCCTTGAAGGTTCAACGTATCTGTTCGGAAAACGCCCAGCTCTCGCAGATCAGGCACTCTTCCCATTCGTGCGCCAGTTCGCCAATGCAGATAAAGAACGCTTTGAGATAGAAGCCCCTACAAGCGTAAAAAAATGGCTGCTCGAACGGATCGACCAGCCGGATTTTAAAACCGTATTCGGTATGAAATGGAAGCCATGGTCACCCGAGGATAACCTTGTGCTCTTCCCGCAAGAAGTGACTACACACGCCCTTTAAACAGCGCAACTTCGCCAACCACTTCAATCGTCACATCCCTGAAATACGTCTCCAGATTGGAGCGCAAATCATCAAGGTTGTCTTCAGAATTCGAAAAGATGCCCTTGCTGTTGTAAAAGCCCATCAGCTTGCGCGCTGCCCAGTTTGGCTTCTGCCCTTCACCCAAAATGGTTGAGCCAAACAAGATCCCACCGTCATTCAGCAGCGGTCTGAGGTTCTCAAACACCATATACTTCTGCTTCATGGTTCCCGGCAGGCAGTGCAGCAGATAACCCAGATTAATGCTGTCAAACTTGGCGTCGGTCCACTCAATCGGCTCCAGCACATCAGTCTGTGTCACGCTGACATTTGCCACCACAGAGCGCGCCTTGGCATACTCCAGACAGGTTTGGTTGAGGTCCATCAGCACCAGACGCGTCTTATCCGGAAAGCGCCCGTGCTCCAGAAAGTAACCACTGCCAACCCCTACATCGAGGTGATTGGCACTGACATTGCGGTTGAAGAAGCTCAGTGCCTTTGAAGCGGAACAGCGCCACAGAAACGTGTTGGAGAACCGCAGAACCAACAGGTCATAAATACGCAGAGTTTTATCGGAGTAGACCTCTGCCCCTGCCGCGCTATCCAAATTCTCTTTGTTCATTTCCGCACCAATCCTGTTTTGCTTCACGCATGCATAGTTGCCATACTAGAACAACAACATGAGCAAAACCCTACGTCATGGTTTTACACAGAACAACCAAGAGTTTGCATCAGCAGCTTTTCTAGCTCCGTAACCGACACTTCCTGATCCCAGGAATGACGGTAAACTGCCTCTCCATCAAAGAAATCAGCCCCCTCACCATCAACGCTCACCAACCCCCATTTTGAAGCGCCAACCTTGAAGGTTTTCGAGGCAAACACCCCAATATCATCAGCACGGCGCTCATTCATGCGGATAACAAGGTCATGAGCGGTAGCCGCGAGTTGCTCGCGTCCCTCATCAGAAGACAGAACATCCTCGGTATCCAGCAGGAACGCTTTACCAAAGCCGCCGTTCATGTTCACCCGCTCAACATGCAGGCGATACCAGTCGAAATCAGCAAAATCGACATAGAGCTTTGCCTTGGGATGCCGCATCAAATAGCGGTTGCGTAGCTCAGTGCACAGCGGATCCCCTTTGCTCAGTCGCTCAAAGCGCCCGATAACGGTCAGCCGCGGATGAGCCAGTGGGTCCCCTTTACCGGGCTCACCAATCAGCAAAGACACCCGCTGATCCTGCACAAGGCATTGAGAATGGTTGGAAAGGCTGGAGGCAAGCATAAACGGCGCACCAACAACATCCGAGCTGACACCAACACGGCTGACAATAGGGTAGCCGGTCTCTGGCTCCAGAACAGCAAGAGAAGCAAATCTGACAGACCTGATCAGCTTCTTGGCAAGAGCGCGTGCTTCATCGGTGGTTTCACGAATTGGATCTATCTTCTTTTCCATACCAACCTCACTTTTCCCAATCTGACCCTGCTCAGATTCTTGGCTCTTGTCTATCTCCACTTAAGCGTATTCCCGAAAAGTGGTCTCCATAATCTGGAGAGGACAACATACTGATTTAAGTAAGATGGATAACGTACTCAACTTAAAATTCGGCAAGAAACCAGCGTCTTAAACATTTTTTCAAACATCTAATGAATTGATTTATATAGTTTTTCTAGCCCATTCATCTACATGAACAGAAGATGAATGGCGCTCTCAAAGAAGGTTCAGGCCACTTCTGGTTAATTAGTCTCAACAAACACGAAATACCGTTTACGGAGACGAAAATGGCTAAAGCATCAGCAGTAATTTCAGTAGCGCTTGCAGGGGCAATGATGTTGCCAGTCGTTTCTGCAGCTCAGGCAGGCCCGCGAAACAATACGTACATTGAGAACAACACTTACGTTGAAAACAACTATTACCATAAGCGTAAGAAGAGAAAGCATAAGAAGCACGGCATCAATGCAGGTGAAGCAGCTGCAATCGGCGTTATCGGTCTGGCGGCAGGTCTCATCATCGGCAATGCAGTGACACCGCAACCTCAGTACGTTGCACCACCACGCCCGGCCTACCGTCCACCAGCGCCAGCGTATCGCCCACCAGCCTACCGTCCGCCAGTGGTGCATCAGCCAGCACCGGTTTATCACGCTCAGGCTGTAGCCCCAGCCCCGTGGTCCCCGGCTTGGTTTGCCTACTGCACCAACAAATACAGAAGCTTTAACCCGAACACCGGCACCTATCGCACGTACTCTGGCAAAAACCGTTTCTGCCAGTAAGCCCTGTCATCACAGAACACGCCCGCTTGAAAGAGATAAAGCCCCGTCTCAATCAGGTGGGCGTTCCCACATCATGCTTTTGAAAAAAGGACTGTGAGCCCGCGCCTTTATTTGCAGACGCGATATTTGCAGCCCTTGCCGTGACAGCCCTGATCGAAGTGTAAGTGGTCTCGGTGATACTTGTCGGCCTCTGGGCCAAGTACGGTCGTGAACCGCTCACAGGCTCCTTTATGTAAGCTGCTCAGGAAACGCACTTCAGCTGAAGACCCGTCCCAGCCCTCTTCAACAGTCACTTCTCGTCCATCAGACAAATAGAAGGCTGCAATATCGATGGCGTTGCCCTTGCCATGCTCTGAGAGCTTCGCGCCGCGTTTGTTATTCCGGCCACGACAAGCATACCCTGCAGCCGTGCGAATGCGCGTGATGGATACACCAAGTTCCCGCCGAGCAGCAGGCACTGCCACATCCTGCAACCAGCCATCCAGCTTTTGTGCCAGCTCGCACTCAATTTGCACTGGCATCGTCAGGCCAATCTCTTGGCCACCACCAACCACAGACCGCAAAGAAACAGGCTGATCAATCCCACATCCGCCCGGCCCGTCAACAGCGTTTGAGATCTCAACACTCCAACCACGGAGCACACACATCCTCGCATCGCTTGCAGGAGGAAAAACACGCTGGTTTTCAAGTGGCACAGGAACGAGAGAAAGCGGCTTGCCCGCAGGAACACGTGAAGGCTGAACACTCACCTTGCTCTGAGGAAGAGGCATCGGAGGCAATAAGGTTACATTGCCCACATAAGGACGAGCTTTGGGCATCGGGGCAGCACTAACGTGTGCAGCGCCGATGCACATACCGATAACCAAAACGGCAGACAAAAGTCTTCCGGCAGCGTTCCCACCTGTCTTGTAACCCACCTCGAAATCCCCGATTTGAACAGGCGTTTGCCCGGCGCTGTTCCTGATTCAATGCTGAATATTTCCGTTTTCCCGCCTGAATTGTCATGAATGTTTTAAACTATCCACGCCCAATTCACCCCAGGAAAAGCATGAGTATAGCCCGACGAGTATTCGCGAAGCTGCAGAAAACCTGCATATTGATTTGACAGAGGAAACGCAAGAATTCCCTTGGTCTTTCACAAAACAACCAGAAAGTATCCTCCGGCTTTACACATATTATTCGCTACAGAAATTTTCAGTGATCCTAGGTGCTTTTCTAGCAGTGCCATGAAAAATGGCATTTTTTTGCTTCCTAACGTGGCTTCCGTCACATAAGCTTTAAACAGCTAGTGAGTAACGGGAGATAAATCCATGACTGTCACACGAAGCTTTAACGCCGTCGCAATCACACTTGCATTTGCATTTGTTGGTGCTGTCGTTATCGGCTTGCTATAGTCCCCCTCCCCCACACTGACAAAGTCCTTCACAAAACAAAAATCGAAGGCAAGGCTTACCAGGTGCACAAAGAAACCCACCTTGTTACCAAAGTGAGCTCCAGTTGATTAATTGCTTTTGCGTATCAGTTACGCTGCCACAGATGTCAGGCCAACCATTGTGTTCTGTGCTTGTGCAATTGCTGCATCACGGTCAACAGCAACACCTTCCGCTGCAACAATTTCCACATCGCTCACACCAATAAAGCCAAGCACCTGCTTGAGGTAAGGCACTGCAAAGTCTGCTGGAGAGCCAACAGGCACGCCGCCGGCTGCCGCAACGATGTATGCCTTCTTGCCTGTCAGCAAGCCCTGTGGGCCGTATTCGGTGTAATTGAAGGTCACACCCACACGTGCAATCTGGTCAACCCATGCCTTCAAAACAGCAGGCACAGAGAAGTTGTAGATCGGCGCACCAATAACCAGCACATCTGCCGCTTTCAGCTCCGCGATGAGCGCATCAGACTGCGCAAGGCCTTCTTTCTGCTCTTCACTGCGCTGCTCGTCAGGGGTGTAAGCAGCACCAATCCATGCTTCGTTGATAAACGAAATCGGGGAGTTCAGATCGCGCTCGATAACGGTGTCACCCTCATTGAAGATCTTGGAAGAAAGTTCATCAGAAAGCTGGCGGGTTACGGATGTTGCAGTTGCCGCTGAGCTATGGATTTTCAAAATTGTCTTTTTCATCGGTCGTCTCCTATGCCCCAAACAGGAGCTATTGTCTTCTCCTGAACATACATAATGGAACCACAGCGAATGATTAGATCACTATTTGGAAACAGTCTTTGCACGTCTCAGCGACAATCCGACAAAGAAAAAGGGCTGCGAAAACATCCGCAGCCCTTTTAAATTTCAGTGTTTCAGAGAATTACTCCGCAGCTTCGCGAGCCATCGGGTTGTAGTTCAGGATCGGAGCCAGCCAGCGCTCCGCCTTTGCCAGTTCCCAACCCTTACGCTTTGCATAATCTTCCACTTGATCCCGCTCAATCTTGCCAATGCCGAAGTAGTGGCTGTCAGGATGAGAGAAGTAGAGACCAGACACAGCAGACCCCGGCCACATCGCGTAGCTCTCAGTCAATGAGATACCTGTCTGCGCTTCCGCATCAAGCAGCTCCCAAAGAGTACCCTTCTCAGTATGATCTGGCTGTGCTGGATAACCCGGTGCCGGACGAATACCATCGTAGACCTCTGCAATCAGATCAACATTAGACAGACCTTCATTCGGCGCATAGGCCCAAAGCTCAGTACGAACCAGTTCGTGCATCCGCTCTGCAAGTGCTTCTGCCAAACGGTCAGCAATCGCCTGAGAGAGGATCTTGTTGTAGTCATCACCAGCTTCGCCGTAGCGCTTGGCAATTTCATCCTCACCAATACCCGCAGTCACAGCAAACCCGCCAACATAGTCCGGGATGCCGCTGTCGATTGGCGCAACAAAGTCCGCAAGAGCCACGTTCCCACGATCAGAGGAACTCCGGTCCATCTGCTGTCGAAGGGTATAAAGACGGTTCAGCTCAGTTGTACGGCTCTCGTCGGTGTAAAGCACAAGATCATCACCATCCTGCGCACAAGGCCAGAAACCAACCACAGCATTCGCTTGCAACAAATTGCCGTCCACGATCTCCTTCAACATCTCCTGCGCATCATTATAAAGCGCCTGAGCTGCAGGACCATAGCGGTCATCTGTCAGCACTGCAGGATAGGCTCCCTTAATCTCCCAGGTGGAGAAGAAAGGTGTCCAGTCAATGTACCTCACCAACTCCTTCAAGGAGACATTAGTAAATGTCTTGGTGCCGATGAACTTAGGCTTGGTTGGAGCATATCCATCAAAATTCGGCTTGAAGCGGTTTGCACGAGCCTTCTCGATAGACGCCCGCACCTTCTTGTTCCGCGACCGCGCATGCTTTTCAGCAACATCCACATATTCCGCACGGGTCGCATCATAGAGTGCCTCACGACCACCTTCACTCACCAGACGGGACGCAACACCCACCGCACGACCGGCATCAGTGACGTAAATCGCCTGCCCCTTTGAGTAGTTCGGATGGATCTTCACCGCTGTATGAACACGAGAGGTCGTCGCACCGCCAATCAGCAGCGGAATATCCAGACCTTCACGCTCCATCTCAGAAGCCACGTGACACATCTCATCAAGCGACGGTGTGATCAGGCCGGACAAACCAATGATATCAACATCGTGCTTGCGCGCTTCATCAATGATCTTGGCTGTTGGCACCATCACCCCAAGGTCGATAACTTCAAAGTTATTACACTGCAGAACAACGCCAACGATGTTCTTGCCAATGTCGTGCACATCCCCTTTAACAGTCGCCATCAGGATCTTGCCGTTGGATGAACTCTCATCCAAACCACTGCGACGCTTTTCCTCTTCCAGGAATGGCATCAGATAGGAGACAGCTGCCTTCATCACACGAGCAGATTTCACCACCTGTGGCAGGAACATTTTACCAGCGCCAAACAGATCACCCACCACGTTCATGCCGTCCATCAATGGACCTTCAATCACATGCAAAGGCCGATCAAAGTTCTGGCGAGCCTCTTCCGTGTCTTCCACGATAAAGTCAGTGATACCGTGAACCAGCGAGTGCTCAAGACGCTTTGCAACAGTTGCCTCACGCCAGCGCAGATCAACCTCACGCTTCTTTCCACCCGGACCTTTAAACTTCTCAGCAGCTTCAAGCAGACGATCCGTGGAATCTGAACGGCGGTTCATGACCACATCTTCACAAAGCTCACGCAACTCAGCAGGAAGGTCATCATAAACAGCCAGCTGACCAGCATTCACAATGCCCATATCCATACCAACCTGAATGGCATGGTACAGGAACACAGAGTGCATCGCTTCACGAACCGGCTCATTCCCGCGGAAGGAGAACGACAGGTTGGAAACACCACCAGAAATATGAGCGTGTGGAAGGTTCTCAGAGATCCACTTGGTCGCTTCAATGAAGTCCAGACCATAGTTGTCGTGCTCTTCAATACCAGTCGCAACCGCAAAGATATTCGGATCAAAAATGATATCCTGAGGCGGGAAACCAACCTTATCAACCAGCACATCATAGGAGCGTTTGCAGATGTTGATCTTGCGATCAAACGTGTCAGCCTGACCCGTTTCATCAAACGCCATCACAACAACAGCAGCACCATAACGGCGGATCAACTTAGCCTGCGCGATGAAGTTCTCTTCCCCTTCTTTCAGGGAGATCGAGTTCACCACAGCCTTACCCTGCACACACTTCAGGCCAGCTTCAATGACAGTCCACTTGGAGCTGTCGATCATCACTGGAACCTTGGCAATATCCGGTTCAGCCGCAATCAGGTTGAGGAAAGTAACCATGGCTTCTTCACTATCAAGAAGCCCCTCATCCATGTTGATGTCGATGATCTGCGCACCATTCTCAACCTGAGAGCGGGCAACATCCAGCGCTGCATTGTAGTCATCGTTCTTGATCAGTTTGCGGAACCGCGCAGAGCCCGTCACGTTGGTACGCTCACCCACGTTGACGAAGTTCACTTCCTTGGTGAAAGTGAACGACTCCAGACCGGACAGACGCATCAGGCGCGGCACTTCTGGCAAAGTACGCGGCTTCAAGCCTTCCATCGCATTCGCAAGGGCCTTGATATGATCCGGCGTCGTGCCACAGCACCCGCCAACCACGTTGACCAGCCCAGACTCGGCAAACTCTTTCATGAGGCCAGCCATGTATTCCGGGCTCTCATCGTATTCACCAAACTCATTCGGCAAACCCGCATTCGGATAAGCACAAACAAGAGTATCCGCAACACGGGAAATCTCATCCACGTGCGCACGCATTTCCTTTGCACCCAGCGCACAGTTCAGGCCAACCGTAAACGGCTCCGCATGACTGACAGAGTTCCAGAACGCTTCCGGTGTTTGACCTGAAAGGGTACGGCCAGACAAGTCTGTAATCGTACCGGAGATCATGACCGGCAGTTTGATGCCTTTTTCCTCAAACACCTGATCAATCGCGAACAAAGCCGCTTTTGCGTTCAGGGTATCAAAGATGGTCTCAACAAGAATGAGATCACAGCCACCATCAACCAGACCACGGGTCGCCTCAGCATAAGAATCCTTCAGATCATCAAAGGAAACTGCACGGAAGCCCGGATTGTTCACGTCCGGAGAGATCGAGGCCGTCCGGTTTGTTGGACCAAGCCCACCAGCCACAAACCGGCGGCGGGAAGGATCAATCTCCTTCATCTGCTCAACAGCTTCACAGCAAAGGCGGGCACCTTCCTTGTTTAGCTCATAAACAATGCTCTCCATCGCGTAGTCAGCCTGTGCGATAGAAGTGGAGGAGAACGTGTTGGTCTCAATAATATCTGCACCCGCTTTCAGATACTGCAGGTGGATATCTCGAATGGCATCTGGCTGGGTCAGGATCAGAAGATCGTTATTCCCTTTCAGATCCTGGTTCCAGCTCTTGAAGCGCTCACTTCGGAACTGCGCTTCATTGAACTGAAGATTCTGGATCATAGTTCCCATGGCGCCATCCAAAACAAGGATACGTTCCTTGGCGGCTGCTTCTAGGGCTGCAAAAATGTCCGAACCGGTCTTTTTCACCTGCAAACTCATGGGATCCGATCTTTTCTAGTCTTTATTTTTTGCGGGTTACGATTGGGGACCGTAATCCGACAAATATCTTTTTATGTACGTGGATTAGGTTTAGGCGGCGACAAATGCTTTCACATCTTGTTTCGCCCGAAGACCAAGCATGTGGCAGATCGCGTAAACGAGGTCTGCTTTGTTCATTGTGTAAAAATGGAAGTCCTCGACGCCATCATCCGCAAGGCTCATCACCTGCTCGGCAGCAACAGCTGCAGCAACCAGTTCACGGGTGCGAGGGTCATCATCAAGACCATCAAACCGGTGCGCCAGCCAACCTGGAACAGATGCGCCGGTCTTCTTCGCAAAGCCGGAAATGCCCTTGAAACTGGTCACTGGCACGATACCCGGAATAATCGGGATAGTGATGCCAGCTGCCCGAACACGGTCCACATAGCGGAAGTAATGATCATTATCGAAGAAGAACTGTGTGATCGCACGGGTCGCACCCGCATCCACTTTCGCCTTCAAAACATCCAGTTCCGTCTCCCAGCTTGGAGATTCCGGGTGCTTTTCCGGGTAGGCTGAAACAGAAACCTCAAAATCACCGATAGAACGAATGGAAGCCACCAGATCAGCGGTAGACTGATATCCACCTTCATGCGGATGATACTGCTCACCAAGTCCCGCAGCCGGGTCACCACGCAGCGCCACAATGTGGCGAACACCCGCATCCCAGTAAGCGCGAATGACTTCATTCACTTCTTCCTTGGTGGCATCCACACAGGTCAGGTGTGCAGCAGGCTTCAAAGCAGTCTCATTCACAATACGGGAAACCGTAGAGTGAGTACGCTCACGGGTCGATCCGCCAGCGCCATAAGTGACAGAGACAAAGTTCGGGGCCAATGGCTCTAGCCGTTTGATTGATGACCAAAGCTGTTGCTCCATCTTCTCGCTCTTAGGAGGGAAAAACTCGAAAGAAACGGAGATGTCAGAGGCTCCATTGAGCCTAAAACGGCGATCGATACTATGTTCGCTCATAACTAAGCAAGCTCCTTGGTCTGATCCGCTACAGGCAGGTCGGTCACAACCCGACGATCCTGAGCGAGCCAAAGGGTAACGGTTAATTTGTCTTTCTCCCCCGCGCCCGGGGTAAGATCATTCGTTGAAACAAGCTCCAGATCAGCCTCGGAAAGCCAATTGCCCACTTGTCCCTGAGAAAAGCCAAGACGACGATGCGCATGCTTCTCCCGCAAAAACTCCAATTCGTGAGGAGCAAAATCTACGAGCAACAGACGCCCACCCGGCCGCAAAGCACGGGCAGCTTCCAAAATCGCTCGCCCAGGCTCTTCCAGATAATGAAGAACCTGATGAACCACAGTCAGATCAGCTGTGTCTGGTGCAACCGGCAGCGCGTAAATGTCGCCCTGACGCACTTGCGCTTTCTGCAAGCCAGCACGGTCCAGATTGGCCCGCGCAACAGAAAGCATGTTCTGGCTGGCATCAATGCCAATGCCACGCTCGTACTGTTCACTGAACAACTCTAGCAAACGGCCAGTTCCAGTCCCCAGGTCCAGGAGGGTATCAAAGGACTTGGACCCCACGAGCGCACGCATCGCAGCTTCAACGGCAACTTCCGGCACATGAAGACTACGCTCCTTGTCCCAGTTGTTGGCACGTGCTGCAAAGAAAGCCGCTGCTTCCTCTGCCTTTGCACGGCGCAACGAAACCAATCGCTCATGGTCGGCAGCAAGTACCGGATCATCCTGCTCACTCTGCGCAACAATGCGCCGCGCCAGCTCAGCTGGCCCACCTTCACCAAGACGATAATAAACCCAGGCCCCTTCCGGATACCGCTTGATCACCCCTGCCTCACAAAGAAGCTTGAGATGTCGCGAAATCCGAGGCTGGCTCTGCCCAAGAATGACTGTAAGATCCTTCACGGTCAGCTCACCAAGCACAAGCAAAGCAAGCAGACGAATACGCGTCGTCTCTCCACAGGCACGCAAGCAGCCCACCAGGTCCTCTACAGGGAGTTTGCCTTCCGGTTCATTGTTCACTGTCGTTATCAAGCCTACTACCGCCACCAACTGATCGAATAATATGATATAAAGATATCTTTATACGTATAATAACTCGATGACAAGGAGGAACATTCCCTTCTCGCACCAAAAGAGGAATAGTTTTTCTGAGTTTTCCTTAAAAATTGGCTGATCAAAAATCAACTCTGACATTACGGAGGGGCAAACAGAGCAAAAAAGCCAGGAATTACAACAGTTACGCTTTTGGAGAGCCGTTCTGGTCATCCTCTTCAACCACAGGCAAAACAGCACCACCTACTGCCTTTTTCTGTGAGTCAGAGAAAGTTTGCCCACCAGCAGCCCCTTCATCGATCCTCACCTTCACCTCACGATGGGCAAAAGTGATGCCCTCGCGGTTGAAAATCTCCCGAATGCCTACAAACACTGCCTTCCGCAAAACATACTGATCCCCAGGTCGCGTCGTAAATTTGACCCGCACAATCATCGCGGAATCTTCCAGAGCCGTGATGCCTTGAGATTGAAGCGGCTCCAGAAACTTCGGGCCAAGCTCAGGATCCTCGAGCAACTTGTCTCCCAGCAATGAGATCAACTCCCGCATCCGGTCGACATCCGTGTCATATGTGACCCGAAACGCCAACTTCATCATGGTCCAGTCACGCGACGAGTTTTTCACAAACGACAAATTGCCAAACGGAACCGTATTCAGGAGACCGTCCGATTGCCGTAGCTGCATGGACCTTATGGAGATCCGTTCAACCGTCCCTTCAACATTATTGGTGACATAAATGTACTCACCCGTTCGAAAGGCATCATCGAGCAAGAAAAACGCACCTGAGAAGATATCTTTGATGAGCGTTTGCGCGCCAAACCCGACAGCAAGCCCAACTACGCCAGCACCAGCAAACAGAGGACCAATGTTCACCCCGATCTCTGAAAGAGCAACCATGCCGGAGAGCACAACAATAGAGACCAGCAGAAAATTCCGCAGGATCGGCAACAGCGTCGCCAACCGCCCCATCTTGGCCTGTCCACTTTTATCGCTTTCAGAGATTTCAATCTGACGCTGGATAGTAATGTGAACGGCCTGGTAAGCCATGTAGCCAAAGAACACGATCAACGCGACTTCCACCAGATTGCCAAACAAACCATCCTGCTTGAAAAGATTGATCCCCCACGCTTCAACGATCACCGCAAGACCAAACATCAGCGTCACAAGGCGGGCACCATGATCAAGCAATTGCCGGTAGGGCCGCCGGGCAGCCTCTTTTTCTGCCGCCAACGCACGGGCTTCAGCATTGACCTCCTCAGGATTATAGGAATGACCGGCCTGCTCTTCGACCTGCACAATCTCCTCAACAAAGGCATCCTGCAGTTTATCAATGTTAATCGGCGGCAACAGCCACTTATCAATGACAAGAAGTAAAATACCGTAGAGCAAGACGCTGGCAAAAATAGCCATAATCGGCGCCAGCAACAGGAGACTGTCATAGCTCAGTCCTAAGAGCAGGCGGTGGGCAAACACCAGCCACGCCACCAGAAAATACGCCAAAGCACCCAAATGCCAGTTTTGGCTAAACAACCTCCGCCAAACCCGCCGCCTCTCAGTGTTGGCATACTCTCCGGAAAACCAGCCTCCAATGGGCCTACGAAAAATATAGCAAATCAACGCAGCAGAAACCGCCAGAAACAACCCGCTTTGAAGGTCGAGAATACGTTGAGCATTGGCATTGAGAGACAAATGGCTCATCCACCTGCCAAATGCCAGCAGGAAAAAAGTAACCCCGCCGCACAGAATAATGGCATTCAGAAATGACCGGGCAACGTCATCATCCAATGGCACGACACGGTGATGTTCATTCCCAACAGCCAGAAAGTTCCGCGTGAAAACCATCAGAAGCCGAAAGAAGAAGTAAAAACTCGCAAAGATCAGCGCAGCATGTCGAACACTCTCTGTATTACCGGAAATAACAAGAATGAGTCCAAACGTCACAATCACATGCAGAAAGATCGCGGCAACCTGCACCAGTGATCTTGAGAACAGAAATCCAATCTTCTCAGCCCTGCTCTCCGGCATCCCGCGATAAAATCGTAAAAGCCTCCTAGCAAACAGCTTGTCTGCAAACAGCTCAACCACAAAACCAAGCGTGACTGCAAACAACGTCAGCGCAAATATCTGCCACACCCACGAAACACTCGTATCGGGCCGCGCCCGCTCCAGTGCATTATGGACGTGCCTGGGAAAGTTCCCAAGATCCTTCAAAACAGCATTCAGAGACTGGCTGGAGCGATCAATGTTCTCCAGCGAGAACAGCTCCAGTCCATTAGATAGCTCAAAAACAAGCGGTGCCCCTTCCATAGGAATAGACTCGCTTTGCACCACCATTTCCTGAGCATCAACCATAGGGTCTGCAACAACTGAGTTCTGGGTTTCTGGCGTTTGCGCAACAACAAAACTGATGTGCAGCAAAAGCCCCATACCAACCAAAACAGCGAGTGTCAGAAAGGAGATAAGGAAATTAAGAAAGCGATCCGCCTTAGAACTGTCAGAAGAAACTTTTTTGCTTTTTCTTATTTGCATCAATCCTGCTTTGGCTACACAACCCAATCAGCAGGAGTAAACACGAACAGCACCTAAAGTTGCTTTGGCAGAAACATTCGACTTTTGGACTAAATTGACCAAAGAAAAGGGCCGCACACGCGACCCACACAAAACCACTTAAATTTTTGAATGGGTCAGGCCATCCATTGCTCTTTCCAGGTAATAAATTGCTTATAGGCTTCTTGTTGGTCAAGCGCCTGATAACTCTTTAACGCAGTCTGACGCTGAGAGTTTGAAAGGCGGTAACGCCATGGCCCAATCTTCAGGAGAGCCTGAACGGTCATCATCCCAAAACCAGAGGCGCGACACACCACGAGGAAAGGCTCAGTGTCATTTCGCACGGTCCAATGCTGCGCTTCTGCATGACCAATACCAGCCAACATCGCAAACGCAGCAACCGCTTCAGCAAACCGGTCTTCCTCAGCATAAGCACGCAGAGCATTCTCAGTCAGCTTGCCTTCACGGACCAGCTCCATGACACGGCCACGACCAGTCTCAAAATCATACCGGCCCAGCCAGAATTCATTAGAAAGCTTGCCAGCCGCAATCCGTGCAGCTTTCGGCAATTTCCCGGCAGCTTCGGTCGCCCCTTCTTTGATCAGAAGCTTGCGAACCTGCTCACTAGCGAAGTTGATAAGCGCTTCAATATGAGCATCTGCCAGATCCGCGCGTTGCCCAAGGGCCAGCTGAAGGACTTCGTCCCCCTTCGCGTCGGTCATCAGCGAGTTCACACTGCGCTGACCAAGCACTGCACCATCATTTGCAGCAACAGTCTGCTTCACCTCGGTATTTCCAAGGTTCACCAGCACATCACTGATACTCTCAGAAATTACATCCCGCTTCGCAATCGCCAGACGATGATCATCGCTCTTGCTGCGCGCAATGCTCACCAGATCACTCTCGCGCAGCACGTTAGAGTTCCGAAGAAGCGGCTCTGCAATTTCAATTTCATCGAAAGCAAGCTTGCGAACAGTCTGCTCAGGCGCACGGCGCACTTCAGAAAGCTGTTCCGCCATATAACTCAGTGCATGCCGCTCAACCATTTCTGAGAGCCGCAGCATCACACCATCGTAAATATCGATCTGATCGTCAGAACACCGTTCCCATGTTCGCGCAAACAAAAGCGCAACATGACGCGCAAGCTCCGAACGTCGCTCAATATTGTTCTCAAGCGCGAGAGATTTGAAATCAACGATATGAGAAGCCAAGTCAGATGACATTTAAAACACCGATGGGATACGCAAACTGATAAAAACCTATGGAACAGGATTAAACAAAACCTAACTCAATCTATTCTATTTTTAGTTAATTTAGAAAAAATAACATGCGATTTGCATGCTTCAAAAAGAGGAAAAACCAATAAGTTTTCTCCCATTAGAACAGATTTCAGAAATTTAATTAAAAAGGTAAGTGACAACAACGAGTTACAAAAATATCACGGAGACTTAACAAGCTTCATCTATGTTGCGAGCAGACCTACACTCGTTAATGACTTGTTTGCGACATGCGTTCTTTTTATCAAAACGTCCCCAAATTATGAGTAACAGCATCAACGTTTTAAGGCCTGTCATTCACTCAATTCCTTACCAAAAGGTCAATTTCGTAAAACCAGCCGTTTTGAGTCGCACCATGCCAGCAACCATGGAGTGCAACACCCCTTCATGATTTCAAGTCAGTAATCCAGTAATAATTAGATCAGAACATGTGAATTCAATTTCTTATATTGATAAGATATCCTGATCCTTATGCTTACGTTCAAACAACTCCGCTATTTCCTCGCCGTGCAACAGCATCACCACTTTGGCAATGCCGCAGAAGAAGTCTGTGTTTCCCAACCTGCACTCTCCATGCAGATCCGGGATCTCGAAAAAGAGCTAGGTCTTTGCCTTGTCGAGAGAAACGCACGTTCAATCCGGATCACGCCGGAGGGCGAAGAAATTGCCAGAAGAGCCAACCAGATCCTGCGAGAAATGCAGGACCTTAAGGATTATGCCAAACACGCAGCATCCCCGCTGAGTGGTATCATACGCCTCGGTGTCATCCCTTCACTTGCACCATACATTCTGCCCAAGCTGCTACCCGCTCTTATCAAGCAATATCCTGATCTTCAGCTCAATCTCCGCGAGACTTTGACAGCATCTTTGGTAAGCGAGCTAAAGCACGGCACCCTGGATGTTGTTCTCGCAGCCCTTCCCATCGAAGAGCCAGAGCTTGAAGAAGTACCTATCTTTGAAGATCATTTCCTTTTAGCTGTGTCCAGCTCACGCAAAATAGATGAGCGTAAGAGGATGGGTCCAGATGATTTGCATGGTGAAAATCTGCTATTGCTTGAAGAAGGGCACTGCCTCAGAGATCAAACACTGAGCTTTTGTGGAGCAATTGGTCAAAATCAATCAGCTAACGTAGGCGCAACAAGTATAGCAACTGTCCTGCACATGGTCGCTGCCGGATATGGCGTCACTGTCCTGCCTGAAATTTGCGCAGATACAGAAATCGCAGACGATCGCATAACACTTTTGCGGTTTGCAGAGCCTCAACCTTCCCGTAGGATAGGTTTAATTTGGCGAAAAACTTCACCTAAAAGCGAGGATTACATGGCACTTGCAAGGTGTTTGCGTAACGTCACCAACTAATGAAACGAGTTAATTTAACCCGTTGCTGTGAATAACCGAAAAATATACCGTGCAACTGCATACGTATTATCGATTTCTCACTAAGCTATAGAATATGGATTAGAAGAACGACTCTTTTTAAGATGAACTTCCTTCCACTCAAATGCACACTATTACGCCATCAGCCGGTTTTAGTTGCTTGGTGTAAAACAGGAATCCACTAGCTTGAACCAAGAGACCGCCCATATTGTAGACCAAGCATTCTGCAAGTTTCTTGCAGACAGCCTTGACCGGCTACAAAAGGGCGTGGCCATTATTCAGGGTAATGGAACCATCCTGCAATGTAATGAGTTTGCAAAACGCTTGTTTGAGCAAACACCTCAGATCAAGGTCAGCACCGGACGGCTAGAGTTCACCGACCCGAGCCACCAGCGCGAGTTCCAGAACGCACAAAGTCTGGCCACAGCAACAATTGATCTGGATGTACAGCAAGAGCTCGTCCTCAGAAGAGATGAAGCATTTCTGCGCCCGATCCATATCGACATACGCCTGGTCGATACTGAGTTCGACGATCTCTTCTTTCTATTCGTCACGGATCTGGAAATCCAACAGCAAATCAACATCCAGAAGGCAACGGCCCTCTTCCGCCTGACGGATAAGGAAGCGATTGTCCTGGAGCAGCTGTCTGGCACACAAACAGAGCCTCAGATTGCCGCTGATCTGGATATTACGAAGAACACACTGCGTACGCACCGCAAGAACATCTACGCAAAGCTTAACGTGAGCAGTCGCGTGGAACTGGCAATGCTTCTGTCAATTCTGGTTTAAAAAGAACGTGAGGTCGCGAGCAGCTTAGTTGGGTGAGACCTTATAGAGACAACGCCGGTCACCTTTCAGGATATGCTCAACACGCTCGATGCGTACATCATCTCCCAAAACCTCCTGAAACAAATCAAGCTCTGATCGACAAAAGTGTTGGCAAGACCGGGCTGCAGCACAAATAGAGCAATGGTTCTCTGCAAACAGATAGCCATTCTCGCCATCCTTCAGAACCTCAGCCATGTACCCTTCTTCACTGCGCTGTTCAGCAAGGCATTGTAGCTTGTCAGACAGGGTCTTTGCAGACTTCATCGCAGTTAGATAGGACTTCCGGGATTGATCAGCCCGCGCATCTATGAGGCGCTGGAGTCCTTCTTCGCCGTAAAGGTCTTTGATGTTTCCAAGCAGATCAACCAGCACACCACTATGGTTATCAGGAAACTTCCTGTTGCCTGTCTCAGAAAGACGCCAGGTTCTGCGAGGACGCCCCACAGTCCCTTTCAGGTCTTCAAACTCAACAAGATCCGCTTCCAGCAACGCATCAAGATGTTGACGCACGGCCACAGCCGTCACGCCCAAATGTTTGGCCATAGTTGCAGCTGTGTTCGGTCCGCGCGATTTCAGCGCGTACATCAAACGATCTTTCGTACGGTCACTCATAGGCATCTCATAGCACAATCGAAATTATATGAAAAGTTTTAGCTTTCCTAATAAAGTAAAAGCTGTAGTGCACCAACATCAGAAAACAACGCGAAGGAATCACTGATAACTTACCCATAAAATAGTATTGTCTTTGAACCATAAGAGATTATGCATCATAATTACTCTTCTACATATGTAATGCACAAATAAGAAATTTCACTTTTCATATAAATCAGAAAAATAGAAGGTGCTTATCCCCATTTTCCTAAAATTTACCTAGTATTTTTATAGTATTCACATAAAGCTTGCCCCTTAATTCTCACAGAGCCCCCCGCTTTCCTTTTGCGTAAAAGCACATAATCCCTATCAATAAGGGCGTGGTAAATAATTGGTTGATAGTGGTGGGAATGATGTCTGAAGCAGGCAACGCAAAATACAATATCGAGTACCCGGCATATAAAACGAACCTGCATCCAGTAGAGATGCCCCCGCAGCCATTCGCTCAGTCTGTCCTGCGCGTCTACGAGAAACTGTTCGAGCTCCCGACCTTCATCATGGTCAATCAATCAGAAACAGGGAGTGGTTCAGAGCTTTTCGTTTCCGATAGCATTCAGCCTTATAAGAACCAACTCAACAATCTGCTTTCCAAGATTACGGAACTCCCAATCTGCGGAGATGATGTGCAGATTTTCCCACATAGGTTTAATGGCGAAGACGCACCCTCAACAGCCAGGTCACCGCATCTCGCAACGCAGTTCATCGCACTCATGCCTCTCTCCCTCCACGAGCGAGTGATCGCCGTCGTGGGTATTCTCTGCAAGTCCGATGCAAACAACACTGCCCATTTTCCCAGAACACATTTCCAGCCAACCACACCTTCAGATCAACTCATAAATGCAGACCTGACCAAAAAGCTCAAAAGCTTCAGAAACCTGGCAAGAATTCTCGTTCCCGGTCTGCTCCGCATCCTCTCAACAAACGATTTGTGCAGCACACTCTCAGTCAATGCCAAGGTGGCAACAAAATACTTACTGCCACCAGAGCAAGCCAATCCGCGAGAAATCTTCACAGTCTGCAATATTGACCCGTTGACTGGCCTGCGAACCAGAGAGAGCTTTGAGCAACTTATCTCCGACGCCATAGAAAGCGTGACAAACCCAGATCAACGCGTGGCCTTGTTCTATGTCGATCTGGATCATTTGAAAGTCATCAACGACGCTCACGGGCACGCTGCAGGCGACGCAGCTTTGGTGGCCATTTCCGACCGTTTGAAGCAGATGGAATGTGAAAACGTCACCGCTCTCAGATTAGGCGGCGATGAGTTTGCGCTGCTCTTAGAAGACACCACATGTCATCAGATCAGAGTATTGCTTGAAGAATTGCCAGTATCTCTCAGTCACCCGATCTATCATGAGCACAGCGAAATACGACCCAAGGTCAGCATTGGCGCTGCGGTATTCCCACGCCACGCAAACACTGTGAAGGAACTGCAGGATAGTGCCGACACAGCTCTGTATCATGCAAAAAAGAGGGGCCGAAATCGTGCCAGTCTGTTCAATCAGGTCATGCGTACCCGGTTGGAACGGCAGGTCACCCTTCAGCAAACCGCAAAACAGGCACTCTTGCAAAACCAGGTCGGAACTATCTTCCAGCCCATAAGGTTTGGCCAAACAAGCCAAATACGAATGTTGGAGGCCCGACCAGAATGGCCGTCTCAGATTCTAGAAATTGCTCGGGGCTGTGACCTTTCAAACATCTTTGACAGCGCCAGCTTCAGCAATGTTCTTGGCGAGACAACAATTGCAGCCATCATTCACACCATGCGCGCCTGTCAGAACACTCCAATGCAACATTGGGAGTTCCTGTTCCGCGTCCCGGTTCCCTCTGTGTTAAAGGAAGGATTCTGCGATGATCTCAGCTACCTTCTGCAGGAAAACAACGTATCGCCAGACAAGTTCACACTGGAGATCCCCTCGCGTGTTCTCTTAAGAGCCAACGCTCATATCCTCATTGGTCAGCTGAATGAGCTAACAAACACAGGCGTCAAGTTGTGCATCAACCACTTTGACTCCGGCGGACTGAAGATTGAGCATTTCCAGAAACTGAAGATCTCCTACATCAAACTACACGCGGGCTCTGTAGAACGACTGTTTGAAGATGATAAAACAGCACGATTGCTTTCCGCTGCAACTGAGTTCGCACATGCCTTGAACATCGAGATCATCCTTTCGGAAATCAAAAATGCAAACACCGAAGAGAAACTGAGAAAATTAGGCGCAGAGTACGTCCAAGGCGCATTCTATGGCCCTGAACAACGCTTTTCTGAAATTTACAAGAAGCACGTGCTCGGCATCTCGCCAGATCCAATCCAGAGAGTAAAAACAAACATGGCACGTAGAAGAATATCGCGCCTGCCATCATCCATGATAAATTAGCGCGCAACACCAGCGCAAAGAGATCATGTGTGAGCAAAACCAAAAGACAACGAGCGATCAGCGACGCCCTAAGCACGCTTATTCCGCATGTTCCATTTCTGGATGCTTCGGAAATACGCAGCAAAGCCAACCAACAGCACCTGCGCCACCTCCCAGCCCACATTGCGGTTCTGCTGGCAACAACCAGCTATGTGCGCCATCAATATACTGACTACGACGATTTACTGGAAGAAGGCCTGGACCGGGACGCTGCTCGTTACTGCGTCGCAGATGAGATGGAAGCCACCATCACATCATGGGGCGGAAGCATCACCGCCGGGGAACTGCTTGCCGCTCCCAATGAAAGCGGCGAGCAAGATCAGTAGCTACAAATTATCGGCAAACACCAATAATCCAAGTAAACGCAAGCGCTACAAGGCACAGCGCAGGGATGATGATCGCAGCATACCCGAAGAATGCAATTGCCAAACCCCAGCCAACAAAGAAGTTTGCGCAGAAATAGTATTTTGCTTCACTGTTGCCATGCACAGCATCTTTGAACAACCAGCCGATGATTGGAACAAGGAAAAGAAGCTTGAAGAAGAGTGGATCATTATCCTGCTGATCTTCAGCAGAAGACAGAGTTGTATCGCTCATTGCAGTGCCCGTTATTGATTGATGGGGGAAGAACACAGAGTTGACTTACATCAATTTAACATTCACACGCATGCGTCACATCAGCACATCTACGTATGAAGCATGAATATAGATGATGGTTCATCTCCCATCATGGGGCCCACGTCGAGCGTATAACTCTAAAAGCATTAACTAAAACACACTTATCAGATCACGACCTCTCCTGATTTTCGTCAGCTAAACGCGAGCTCATTGAGCACAAGAGAAAAAAGGAAATCAGATGCCAAATAAAGAAATTGTCGGCTACGCTCTCAGCACGAATACACAGCTCATCGCTGAGATGGCGCAAAGCGATTATACAACAGTCATTCTTTGCTTTGTTGTGAGCGATGAAGCGGGAAATCTCTCCCCAAGCACAGAACTTCAAGCCATGTTCGACGCACCGGATTTGATCAGTAATCTGAAAAAAGCAGGCAAGCGTGTCTTAATTTCAATCGGCGGCGAAGTCTTTACAACCGCAGCTTGGGCCGCTCTTGCAAACAACCTCGACAACACAGTCCAACAGCTGACTAAGATGGTAACCGACCACGGCCTTGATGGTGTTGATATCGACTGGGAGGATACAGGCTATACTGGATATGACGCCCCAACTTTTCTGATTGATCTATCGAAGGCGTTAAAATCAAAACTTCCTGAAGACCAGAACTTCGTAACACATGCACCGCAAGCACCATACTTTTATGGCGGAGCCGGGTACTTACAAGTGTACGTTGATGTAGCCAAGAATGCTGGAGACACAGTCGATCTTTACAACATCCAGTACTACAACAATCAGTGGTATGTCGGTGAAACAGCTGAAGAGGAGACAGGAAAAGTCGCGGGTACTGAGCCAGTTGGCGGAAGTACGTTTCCTTCCAGCATTATCGGAATCGCATCAACCGGTGTTCCAATCTCCAAGCTTATTCTCGGCAAACCGACCACGCTGCAAAATGTCGTCGGCTCAGCCGCAGTAAACGGCTACCTGCCCGCTGATGAGATCGTGGACAACCTCATCACACCTCTACTCGCAAAAGAACCTGACTTTGCCGGCGTGATGGGGTGGCAATATCCCACTCAATACGGTTCAGATACAGGCACTGATGAATGGGCAGCAACCATGGCAAAGGCGCTTGGTAACTGATCCTGAGCTATTAGCGAATGGCGGAGCAGGCCCTGCTCCGCCACTCAGAAGCAAAACCCCACCTAAAACCAAATAGTGGTTTCCCAAACGCCGATCCAAAACAATTTCGTGATCAGTGCCGAGCAGCACGTAATGCACGCTGCACATTCCCTATCTTCTCCCTCAAAGGTTGTAGCAATACAGGGACCAGACAGCCCTGTCTGATGACGCGGCCTTCAAGTTTTCAAGCGAGGAGAGGATCTCATGCCAAAGTTCGGACTGTCTCTTAAACTGCAAGTCCCACCATTGCAGCTCAACCAACCTCAGCAACAGGCTGCTACCAACCACCAAGCCAACAAACCAGGAGGTTTGGCGGGTAAGCAGGACGCTGTTGCGCAGCAAGTGAAAGACTTGCCTGCACCAGTATTCCGCCCGGCAGCAAACCCACCAAACTTCGAAGCAGCAAAGAATAGTGGCTGGGGGTCAGAGAACAATGGTTGGCGGACCCTCAATATTGAGAGCCAGGACAGCTTCATCCACACCAAGCGCATTGATCCGAACGCAAAAGGTGAGTTTGCGGGTGACAAAATCCATTTAAGCATCGAGCCTAGTCAGGTACCACAAGCCTTTGATGCCATTAACACACTTCTCTTTTCGGAAGACTCTCCGGTCGATAAATGGAAAGTAACCGACATGACACGCGTGACAGAAGGCTCACGCGTACAAGTCGGTGCTCAATTTACTCTTTACCTGCGCCCAAGTGCTGAAGATTCCCAGTACACGGCGCAAGATTTGAAGAATGATAAATCCTTTGTCGAAACCATCGAGCAGAAACTCTCTCATGCAGGTATCCAACCTGGTGAACGACCAGCGTCAGACGTTGCTCCACACCATTGGGACTTTGCCAGCTATCGCAACGAAATTCGAAGCGACCGCGAAGGCGGTGCTGCGCAGACAGAAGCTTTGCGGCGTGAACCTGTCTTCGAGCTGCTAACCATCTAGTAAAACAACAAAAAAAGGCCCGCAAAATGCGGGCCTTAATTCTTTCAAGCAAGCTAAACTTAGCGAGTAAGTGGCTTGTACTTGATGCGGCTTGGGTCTGCAGCGTGTGCACCCAGGCGGCGAACCTTGTCTTTTTCGTAGTCTTCAAAGTTACCTTCAAACCACTCAACGTGGCTATCACCTTCAAAGGCCAGCATGTGCGTTGCAAGACGGTCAAGGAACATACGATCGTGCGAGATAACCACGGCACAACCAGCATAGTTCTCAAGCGCATCTTCCAGAGCTGCAAGTGTTTCGGTGTCAAGATCGTTGGTCGGCTCATCGAGCAGAAGAACGTTTGCGCCTGACTTCAAAACCTTAGCAAGATGCACGCGGTTACGCTGACCACCGGAAAGATCACCAACTTTCGCCTGCTGTCCAGCACCCTTGAAGTTGAAGGAGGAGCAGTAAGCGCGTGAGTTGATCTCTTTCTTATCAAGATAGATCACTTCAGCACCTTCGGAAATCTCTTCCCAAACGGTCTTGCTGTCATCCAGTTTATCACGGGACTGATCCACATAACCAAGGTGCACGCGGTCACTGACTACCACTTCACCGCTGTCAGGTTTTTCCTGACCGGACAACATCTTGAAGAGTGTTGACTTACCAGCACCGTTTGGACCGATGATACCAACAATACCACCACGTGGCAGTTTGAAGGTCAGATCATCAATCAACAGACGATCGCCAAAGCCTTTGGAAACGCCTTGAACGTCGATAACATTGTTACCCAGACGCTCACCAACAGGGATCAGGATCTGCTCAATTGAAGGCATACGCTCTTCTTGAGCAGTCAACAGCGCATCATAAGCATTGATACGCGCTTTTGACTTGGTCTGACGGCCCTTCGGCGTCATGCCCATCCATTCCTGCTCACGCTTGATAGCGCGGGAACGAGCCATGTTCTCACGGCCTTCCTGCTCCATGCGCTTAGTTTTCTGACCAAGGTAAGTGGAGTAGTTGCCTTCATAAGGAATGCCCTGACCGCGGTCGAGTTCCAGAATCCAGCCAGTCACGTTGTCAAGGAAGTAGCGATCGTGGGTAATGATCAGCACTGAACCCTTAAACTCACGCAGATGGCGTTCCAGCCAGTGCACGGTCTCAGCGTCAAGGTGGTTGGTTGGTTCGTCAAGCAGCATCAGGTCAGGCTCGGACAAGAGCAGCTGACACAACGCGATACGGCGACGCTCACCACCAGAAAGGTTATTTACAGGAGAGTCGGATGGAGGGCAGCGAAGCGCTTCCATTGCCATCTCAACCTGGCTTTCCAGATTCCACAGATCTTGCGCATCAATGATGTCCTGCAGCTGAGCACCTTCATCGGCTGTCTCATCTGAGTAGTTCATCATCAGTTCGTTATAACGATCCAGAAGTGCCTGCTTGTGCGCAACGCCTTCCATCACGTTTTCAAGGACGGTCTTGTCCTCATTCAGCTTTGGTTCCTGCGGCAGGTAGCCAACCTTGGCACCTTCTGCAGCCCATGCCTCACCGGTGTACTCTTTATCAAGACCAGCCATGATCTTCAAAAGAGTAGACTTACCTGCACCGTTTGGACCAAGGATACCGATTTTCGCATCCGGGTAGAAAGACAGGTGAATATTGTCGAGTACTTTTTTTGCACCGTAGGCCTTGGAGACCCCGTGCATGTGATAGATGAACTGGCGCGCCATGGACTGCCTGCATCTCCTGATCTGTGTAAACAATGAAATCTCTGGAGAGCACTCATAGTGGAAGCAGCGCCAAGGGGCAATCCATAACACTTCAGCGATGATCAAATCCGTCGCTTTTTCTCCTCAAACGGAGAATTTCACGACAACACCTGGTCACTTCCACGCAAGAAAAAGGGCAGCAGGTTTACACTGCCGCCCCAATAACAAACAAACTCGTGAAAACTTACGCAAGCTTCAACTGCGGAACCACTGTCAGGTTCCGAACAATCGCATTGTCTTCAACGGCCTTGAGCCCCTTCACAGCAATGAAGGTGACCAATGGCTCACACGCAACAATTGCCAGATAAGACAGAGCAAACTGCGCCCATGCCGTAAACGGCGTAGCAACGTCCCCAATCATCAACCAGAAGCCAACCATGCCGGTCACGCCAGCATAATACATCGCATCCAACTTCAGAATCTGCGCAAAGCTCACACGCTTGGTCAGTTCCTTGGAAAACAGCTCACGGCCACTCAGGTAGTGAACGGCAATCAGCGGCAACATCAAAGACAGGCTGTTGACGCCAAGGTGGTACATGTCCTGCGGATCAAAAGCGAGCGCCTGAAACAGCAAGCCAATGGCAAACCCAAGCAGAACAGGGGTAAACCCGAGCGTCAGATACATCGCCATCGCACCAACGAAGTGAAGTTCTGATGCTCCAACAGACATATGGAAGCTCTGCATGAAAATGGAGAAGAAAACCGCAGCCAATAGCGTTTTCAGTGGTGTGAATGGCTCTTTCAGGAATTCGGAGATCTGCTCTTTGCAGCCCCAGACAATAACGCCAACGGCCCCTGCATTGGCAGCAATAACCTTGGCGGCGGAAACGTAACCCGGTTCAATATGCATTTAATATGCTCCTCTTCGCACCCTCCGTGCGGTCATGAGTTTATGTCGTGTCGGGCAGGTTTCCTGGCTTATGGCTTTTGCGTCCTCCGCCTTCCCAGAGATCATCTCCAGTGGCTTTTATGAAGAAGGCACCACGTAACAGTTGCGGGGGCAGCTGCGGTTCGGGCCCATCTTTGGTCATCCCTACCGCATTCCCTTTTCATCCAAGAAGCTTGGCTTCTACAGAACCCAACAGCGGGAATATCCTAAATTACAAGAGAAGACACAACTAGAAATAAGAGGTAGTTGGAATAAGCAACAATCAGAGGGATGCAACGGCCTTCGTAACCCGCCAGAGCTGCAGGCAAAAAAAGAGGCGTGTACCCGTTGGTACACGCCTTTAAGAAAGTTGACACTCCCCCATCCGAGTGCCAGCCGAAGCTGTATTTAGAAATATCAGAGTGCCCCACCTCTTCATTGATCTTCATCAAAATAAATAAAATTACCTCAGAAACATCGGATATTATTCAACATTACAAAAGCACTCAGATTTTCAATCGATTAAAACTAGAATAGATCAAATATATCTCGTGCATCTTGCAACGAAAGTCTCAGTATTTTCTATTAGTTCTTGCTATAAGTTCTCTCCGAAGGTGCCTGCCACGAATATTTCCTTAGCCAATGCTCCTCAGGAGAAATCACAAAGCTCCAGGAGTTCTGCTGCTCTCCAGAATCATCAGGAGTTGAATCCGGTGTCTGAATGGAAGCATTTTGGCTGGCAGAAATCTGGATTTTAAGCACCCCCTCACCTTTTCCAGCAAGCTTCAGCAAGCCAAGATCACTGTGAGATCGTCCAAGAAAAATCTGGGGTGCTGTTCCTATCCTCTCCCAGATAGTTCGGGCAAGATCTGTTGAAGACATCGGCGCTACGTGGGGAGTAACCTCGATAACCCGAAATCTCGGAAGTCCATAATTCAACTCCGCCATTGTGCGGTCTACTTCATGATCTCCAAAGCTTAAAACCCAAATCTGAAAGTGATGCTCTTTTAAAAAGCCCACCAGCTCTTTCAGAGGCTGAAAAGCGAACTCTCTATACGTTGCGCCAACAGCCTTCGGCCCGTGTAATGACAGATGAGCACGTACACTCTCAGAATAAACAGCAAAGCTTCCAAAACTGTCGCCAGCTTCAGGTGGCGTCACTTCATTGTCTGCGCCAGCCAGCGCGTCACTCCATAAAGCCCCATCGCCAACCAAAACAGCAACACGGTCATCGAGTTTCACATATTCAGGGCTCCCAGCCCGAGCCATACGCTCAATGCTTTCTACGATACCATGGCGTGCTGTGGTTGAGCTCCAACTCGGCAAGATGTTATCTCGCTCACCACCAGTTGGCTGCAAAACCGAAACCGCTGAGTATAAAAACAAGCTGGACCACTGCATCGTTCAAGACCACCTGAAAGTTGTTTCAGCAAGATGGTGAACTACAATGCACATCAATTGCCCATAAAAAATGAACTAAATGCTCTCGTGAAAAGAGAAGAGAATCATAATTGACAGCCCGTCCCTCTTTCCTCTCAACTTGAAGATAAATACGAGTATTCACGTATATAAAGAATTTCACTCAACGAAACATTTACTTACAATTTTCATAAATTTGCTTTGGACGTGTCAGATAAACGTCATATGCACCGCACTTTTCGATACTTTTTAGAATTAAACCCGGTTCATCCCTAGAATTCTTAATAAATGCGCAATAATTTCAAACAATTATGCCGAGGAATTTCCTGGGGTACCCAAATGCATTTTCGAGCCCTCTTACTTCCTGTATTGCTCCTTTTCGTTTTAATTGGTTTATCGATACACTTCATGTCAGCGTCATCGTATGCGTCGATTTTCGATCCTGCGACAGGTGGCCTGCACAATCAGCTCAATCAAGCTGAACTGCTCACTCAGCAGCAGAACCTATGGACCATATTGTCTGTTGGATTGTTCGCGCTTGGTGTTCTTGGAATACTTATTGTCTATTCCAGCCTGTTTATTCAGGAGCGTATGCGGGCGACGCGTTTTTTCAACCGTGCCCTTCTCCTCATCATCATCAGTTCAGCAGCATGCCTGCTCATCGACACAACGCTGAACTTGCCTGATGTAACGGCACAATTGATCCTCTGGCAGTCTCAAGTGGAATTCAGACCACAGGGGGACATCCACGCCGCTGCAATCCACGCAGCAATGGCAGCGATGATCGCAGTTCTGGCTTATCTGCCTCTATCCCATCAGCTGACACTGCGTGCGACGATCATTCTCGCACTCTCAATCGGCGGGGTCATCTACCCTGCCTACCTGAAGGGTGTCCAAGGGTTATTGCTTCATCCGATTAGCCAAAACACCGTGCTGTCAGTTGGTTTCGAGCAGATTGGCGGCGGTACCGTTGTCACATTGCTCGCAACCTTCGTAGCCTTTTCCGGCATGTTAGTGACCGGACTAAGAAACTCACCAGCGTTACCTGAGTACATTCTGCGCAACACACAAAACTACAATGTGCTGCAGATCAAAGCAGGCGCGGCGCTGATGGCCGTTGGCGGCATTGGCTTTTCTGTTGGTAACACAAGCATTTACTCAGGAGAGTTGGGCAGCGCGATCTTCAACGTTCTTGTCGCAACCGGTGTCTCGGTACTATTGGGAGTCGCCCTCGGCTTCTTCGCACCGCGCAAGGTCATGTACCCAACCATTTTGCTGAGCATGATCGGCGGCTTGTCCTCCGTTCTCGGAAACGCCCAGCATCTGACGGTTGCAGGCGTCGTTCTTATTGCTCTGACGGCCTCAGCTGCTTCTATAGCAGTCGCGCGCATTATCTACGCAAGGTCAAAGACCCACAAGGTCATCATTTACTACACCAGCCTTGGCATTGGCTCTCTGATTGGCCTTTTCGGCTTCACAACCGCACTACCAGCAGACCATGCGCTGGCTGGGTTCAGTCTGGATAACCTTATACTTCAGGCAGTTGGAGCTTTACTGACCATCCTTTGGGCCTTCTTGTCAGGTCTATTCCTGTTTACGGCCTTCAAATTTGCAAAGCAGTTCCGCCAAGCCGACGAAATTGATCTGAATGAAACGCCGATTGTCAGCACCATCAGCCAGATGGAGAACCTGATCGGCAAGTTGGTTTGGCATGACGCCAAGCTGGATGAGCGCTTGCCGGTACGGGACAGTGACCCACAAGAACGCCTCGCTTCGCTCTTCAACACGTTCCTCGACAAGCTTCAGAGCGACGAGAAACGGCGGAAAATCAGCGAAACATCAAACAGTAAGCAGCAGGAAGAACTCAGCAAACTCGCCACATTTGCAGAAGGTGCGTTCGAAGGTCTGGCCATCTCGACAGACGGCATTATCGTGGAATGTAACCACGTGCTCTACGAGCTACTGGACTATCAGGCAGGTGAGATGCGTGGGACCAGTTTACTGTCTCATGTCGCACCAGACTTTCGCGAAAAAGCGCGTGAGAGCATTCTGGCCAATGAGCCAACTCCGAACGAAGTCATGCTTTTAAGCAAGTCTGGCGAGCGTATTCCGATTGAAGTTCGTGGTCGCTTGATGGAAGTGGCAGACGAGAACCTTCGTGTCTCAGCTGTACGTGATATGCGTAAGCAGAAAGAAGACGAAGCGCGCATTCTCCATCTCGCTCAGCATGACATGTTGACCGGCCTGCCGAACCGAACTTACTTCCGCGAGCGCTTCCAAAAAGCAATCGAAAACCAGGCAAACGCAGAACAAACGATCTCCGCAGTCATGCTGCTGGATCTGGATCGCTTCAAAGATATCAATGATTTATATGGTCACCCAATCGGTGACAAGCTCATTCAGACAGTAGCTCGCCGCCTCAATGCATGCGTCACCCATCACGACACAGTCGCCCGTCTCGGCGGGGATGAGTTTGCGATCATTCAGGTCAATCTGAAGACAACGGCTGAAGTCGGTCTGCTGACCAACAAAATACTAGAGGTCCTGTCAAAGCCGATCCATGTTGGCAACAACATCACGGTCAGAACGAGCGCCAGCATTGGCATCGCGCTGATTCCAGACCATGGGACGGACCCGGATGAGCTGATGTCCAAGGCGGATATAGCGCTTTATGAAGCTAAAGAAGCTGGCCGAAACACCTTCGCATTCTTCGAAGACAAGATGGAAGAGGCCATCCTGCTGAGAAGAACAATGGAAGGCGACCTGCGTAACGCATTGGAAAATGAAGAACTTCAGCTCCACTTCCAACCTCAGGCACGCTCTGACACCCGTTCCATTGTCGGCTTCGAGGCGCTTCTGCGTTGGAACCATCCGGAGAAGGGCCAGATTGGACCGAACAACTTCATCCCGGTTGCGGAGGAAAGTGGTCTGATCATTCCGATTGGCCGCTGGGTTCTGAATGAAGCCTGTGCGCAAGCTTCTCAATGGCCGGAGCGGTATCGTGTGGGGGTGAACCTCAGTCCGGTGCAGTTCTGTGATGAGTACCTCATACAGGAAGTTGAAGGTGCATTGGCGCGAAGTGGGCTGTCTCCAGAGCGCTTGGAGCTGGAAATCACCGAGAGTGTGTTGATCCACGACGACCGCCGTGCGCTCAATACCTTGAGGCAACTCAAAGAGTTAGGCATCACCATCGCGCTTGATGACTTCGGTACCGGCTACTCGTCTCTCAGCTATTTGCGTCGCTTCCCGTTTGATCGTCTGAAGATCGACCGCAGCTTTGTCAGCGGTGTAACTCAGACGCCGGAACTGGCGGCGATCATCCGTGCTGTCATCGATCTTGGGCAGGCCCTGGGAATGGAAGTTATCGCCGAAGGTGTTGAAACTGAACCAGAATTAGAGCTGCTGCGCAATGAATCCTGCGATGAAGTGCAAGGCTTTCTGATTGGCCGTCCGCAAGTGATGGATGGCGAGATGGCAAAACATGTCAGCAATGCCAATCTGGAAATTCAGGCTTTAGACCAATACATCGCAGCACTGCAGGAAACTTCTCTGAAGCTAAAAGAGATGGAAAATCAAGCAGCTAAGCAAGATCATGAGATGATTGACGCAGGCGACTAAACCCGCACTCTAGCGCTGAAACAACAAGCACCCAGCAGGACTTATCACCATCCTGCTGGTGCATTCACCGCCACACGACTACGTCCGGCACCCTGCCTAACCACCTGAACCTGAACCGGAATTCGATCCTTCAGCGCTTCCACGTGGCTAATGACGCCAACTTTTCTCCCCTGCCCCTGCAGCATCTCCAACGCATCAATGGCAAGGTCGAGGCTTTCAGCATCCAGAGAACCGAAACCTTCGTCGATAAAGAGCGTATCAACGAACGATTGGCGGCCTTCCAAACCGGACAGGGCAAGTGCGAGGCTGAGCGAAATAAGGAAGCGTTCTCCGCCACTTAGCGAGCGTGTAGAGCGTGGTGTGTCGCCCATATCGCGGTCGATGACGAACAGGCCAAGGCCGAAATCAGCCCGTTTCAGCTGATACCGTGGCTTAAGCTGATGCAGCTGTTTGTTGGCTAGCTCCACCAGCAAATCGAGAGTAACACCCTGCGCCACCTTCTGAAACTTGGAACCATCCGCAGAGCCAATCGCTTCCGAAATCGCACCCCACGTCTTGGCAGTCTCTTTCGCTTCCAACAACAAACCCATGATTTGCTGAGCCTTTTCTCGGGCGACGGCATCAGCACGTAGCCTTTCAGAAAGAACCCCCTTACTCTCCTGCAACTCGGAAAGTGCCTGCTTCGAAGCCTCCAACAACGAGGATAATTCCTCCTGCGGCTTGTCTGGTAATGGCAGAGCCTCAACAGCAGCAAGCTCCTTCTCCCAGGTGGAAACAGCCGTTTGCGTTGCTAAGTAAGCGTCATCCAGCATCTTCAGCTCTGAGGCCAGTGCGTCCAGCTCCTGAGAGCTCCGCTCCTGCAATCCGTCATAGGCCTCTTTCGTCAACCCCAAGCTTGCCAGTTCTGAATTTAACCTGTCAGCACAGTCGCTTAGCGCAGAGGCCGCTTTTGCTTCAGCAGCTATTGCCGCTGCCAATCCAGCCTCAATGCGCCCGAATTCTTCTCTTGCGTTGTTTTGTGCGTTGCTAGCGTTATTTTTGCGTTCTTTTGCGTTGCTGTGTTTTTCAGAAAACGCCGCCCGATGCGCCACGGTCGCCATCCCGCCCAACAACAGTTTCCGCTCTGCAGAGCGCTCCTGATGCAACAAACGCAGCTGCTCCAACTGCCTCAGCAACTCGCTGGAGGACTTGGCCAGTCCATCCCGCCGTTCACTCAAACCACTCGTTTTCTGTTCAAGAGATTGCAGCGCGGCAGAAGTTGTTCCCTCCTGCTGCTCCAGTTGCTCCCAGGTGGAGATACGCTCCTGCAAACTCGCCTTCAGCGCTGGTAACTCGGCACCAAGGGACCCGAACACCATGCCACCAGCCAGCAGCGTTTCACCAAGCCGCTGTTCCAGTCGTGACTGTGCCTCAAAGTTCTCGGTGTGGCGACCTTCCACGCCAGAAAGCTCGACCTTGATAGATGAAACCTCTTCAGCCTTGCGAGCCTGATCACCAACTGCTTTCTGGTGCGCATCCCGCAAACCACGCAGCATGACATCCAGCTGCTCCAGCTCTTGACGCAGCACGTCTTCCTGAACAAGAACGGCACGTAGAGCATCAACCTGTGTCGCCGCCTGCGCAAGCACAGCGTCCAGTAGGTCCGGCGCATCAAGCAAGCCATCAAGAGCAAACGCCACCTCAACCGGCGGCGCCAAAGCAGCCCACTGTTCTTCCGTCTCAGCCCGAAGCGCATCAGCCTCACTGGCATAGCGTTCCATCAAGGCAGACGCATTTTTCTGCGATGCCTCACAGGCTGCAATCTGGCCGTTGACCTCGTCTAGGTTTCGCTGCGCAGCTGCGCGAGCTTCTTCCGCTTCCTTGCGCTGTAGAAACACGTCGCCGAACAGCGTGTCCAACGCAGCCCGGCCCTCCTGTGTATCTACGGGGTGATGGTCAGAACCACAGACCGGACATGGTGCATCATCTACCAGCTCGGCACGCAACAACTTTACCTGATCGCCTTGCGCCGCTTCAGCAAGGGTGGAAAGGCCGCGCGCTTTCTCAAGGGCTTCTCCCCGAAAAGCAAGCTCACTGGACGCTTTGCCTTTCGCCTGCTGCAATCCGGTCATCTGGTCCACCAGCTTCTTCCAGGTCTCACTCTCAGCCTGCTTGTTGCGCTTTGCTTTCAAAAAGTGGCGAGACGTCTCCTGCAGTTTTTCAGCCCGCTGACGGAACGTAGAAAGCTGCTCCATGCTTTTACGGGCACTCTCAGCACCAAGAGCGGAAATCTCGCCTTTCTTGGCAGCAAACGCGCCTTCACACCCTTCCAGATCAGAAACAAACTGCTCTAGCTGGGCAGAAAGAGTGCTCTGGATATCGCTCAACTCACTCTCGCGCTTGCGCATCTGGGCAAGGTGCGTCGCATCTTTCGTCAGCGCAACCTGAACCCGTTCAAACTCATCCAGATCCGCAATCAGGCTCTCCTGACGGTCTTTCAAAATCTTGGTCGCACTCAACCGCGCCATCTGCTCTTTCACAGTGGCTTGCAAGGCTTTCTGCTCATCCAGAGATTTGGTGTGCTCTGCCAGCGCTGCATCCGCCTGCTTGGCCTCCGCCACAGCAGTGTCAGAGCGGTCCCGCAATTGTTTGCCTTCAACCTCAAGCTCACCCAGCTTGGTGTCCAGTTGCTCAGCTGCACTCCATTCCGGTGTCAACTTGGCAAGTTCAGCTTCCAGCTCATTGAAAACCGCATCAGCTTGTTTGGCCTGCTCTTCCTTGCCAGCAAGGTCTTTGCGGGCACCTTCCAGCATCACCCGGCTTTTTTCAGCAGCAGCACGGGTGCCAGCAACATCCTTCTCGGCCTCAACCACACGGTGGTTCACAGGCTCAAGAGATTTGATGCGTTCAAATTGCGCCTTCAGATCCCGCTTGGCCTTCGCATTTTCATGGCGGGCCTTCAACGCCACAAACTCGTCCTGCGCAGACGCCAGCTTTGTCTTCGCTTCATCCAGTTTCTGCAAATGCCCCAGAGACTTGGCAATCGCATCCATATCTGACTGAACAGACTTGGATTGCTTCTCCAACTCTTCTGACTGCCCAACAAGAGCAGCGCGTTCTTCCTCTTCTAAAAGACCAGCCACATCAGACTTTTCTTCCAGTTTTGAGGTTGCATCCTTCGCATCAGTAAAGCGCTGGAAAATCTGTTTGGAAATTTCTCTGTAGCGCTGCGTACCCGTCACTTTTTCAAGCAAGGCAGCGCGCTCATTGTCATTGGCTTTCAGGAAGGCATCAAAATCACCCTGCGCCAACAAAACCGTACGCTTGAACTGGTCATAGGTCAGGCCCAACCGCTCTTCAACAGCCGCATCCACCTGTTTGATGCCGCTCTCAACCGCAGCATTGTCTTCAATGCGAACCAGCGAACGCTCCACATTTTGCAAACGTCCTGATGCTTTGTTGCGAGCCCGGCGCACAGTCCAGCGCGCACGATATCCCGTTCCATCCGCCCCAACAAAGTCCGCCTCGGCAAAGCCAGAGGCAGCCCCACGTGTAAGCACGGTGCGCGGGTTTGTTTCTCGCAGCTCAGCACCGGCAACATCCGGCACACTGTCGCTGCTGCCCGCAGCGCTCAAACGTGGGCATTGCCCAAACAAGGCAAGACACAAGGCATCCAGCAATGTGGATTTGCCCGCGCCCGTTTCTCCGGTAATCGCGAACAAACCAGCCCCGTTCAGCGGCTCCTGTTCAAGATCAATCTCAAACGGAGCCGCCAGACTGGCAAGGTTTTCGCCACGCACCGCTAGAATACGCATTACTCGACCTCCGCTTCTGCGATTGCGCGATAAAAATAGTCCAGATGTTTGGCTTCCGGCTCAATGCCGTGCACCCGCTCAAAAGCGGATTTGAAAAGCTCATCCGGCTGAATTTCAGAAAGGCGAATGAGGCTTGTCGCCTCCGCACTTATTGGCTCTTGCTGTTTTGGCCGCAGCACAGAAACACCGGCACTGCGCACCGGATATTGCGCAAGGATCTGATCCACCTCAGCCTTCAGCCCACCGGCAGAAACCTGCGGTCGCAAATCCACATGCACAAACGGCTGCTGCTCCACTGGCAGGTCCGCATCCAGCTCCAGCGCCACAAGGGCTGGCACCAGCTCCTCTAGCAGCAAACCACCATCCCCTTTCAGGCGATGGAATGGCACAGGTCGGCTAAGAGGCAAGCGCTCAATGGAAAGCACACCGGCATCAGAAAAGCTCAGCAGATTAACGCCATGCTTGTAATGCTGCTCGGTGACGGAAAGAGGAAACGGAGACCCGGAATAGCGGATTGTTTCTTTGCCCACCTTCTGCGGTTTATGCAAATGCCCAAGCGCCACATAAGTCAGATCATCAGGAAACTGCTCCCACGGCATGGCATGCTCACCGCCAATCAGAATACGGCGCTCCGCCCCTTCTGACTCCAGACCACCCGCCACATGCAAGTGACCCGTCGCGATCAACGGCATCTCACCAATCTGCTCACGAGCTTGCGAGGCTGCCGCCTCATAAAGCTCTGCAACAGCCCGCACCACAGGAGACCCTTCCTCTGAAGAAGAGAAGCTCAGTCCCGGCAAATCCGTCGCCCGAGGAAACGGCAGCGCCAGCACATAGGCTTTCACGGCACCATCGCTATCGTTCAGCGGCACAAGATGATGGGAAAGGTCCAGCAAGCCGTCCTTTCGGCGCACCATGCCAACCGCCTGCACGCCGATCTTTTGAAAAAGCACACCCGGCGCTTCCACACGTCCGGCAGGGTCATGATTGCCAGCAGTCAGCACCGTCACCAGATGCGGACGCTTCTCGCGGAACCGCGCCAAAGCTTCATACAACATCTGCGTGGCATCTGCGGATGGGTTCTGGTTGTCAAACACGTCTCCTGCCACAACCAGCGCATCCACCTCATGGCGTTCAATCAACTCTACAAGCTCCATGAAGAATTGTTGATGCTCATAGGTGCGCGACCAGCCATTCAGACTCTGGCCAATATGCCAGTCTGCTGTGTGCAGGATTTTCAACGCCATACTACCTGTTCCACGCTCCAAGCCTTGAGGGCAGCCGTTTTGAAGGACAGCTGCATCATGACTCAGAAATCTTTCATTAACCAATCCGCAAATTAGGCATAGGGTTTACACAGAAGTCTTTAAAGCGCGGCGCTAACCCACAGATTTAGGGGCTTTGGCACAAGTAGCGCACAGGAATCTGTGCCAGCACCTCCCCCTGCGAAATTTTTGAGAAATTCAGAGCCGGATTTTGCAGTTTCCGAAAACACGCCCCGAATCTATTCGTTCACTAATGACGAACAATCAGATCACCAAAGCTTACCTTGTTCATTCCAAGCACTGGAATATCTTTAAGGGCATGACGACACCACTGTAAATATTAAGAAATCAGGAGAGCCCCATGTCTGTTACAGCATCCGATTTGAAACTGAGAGTTCGCCCTTCCCACCAGCGCGGCCATGCCGATGCAGGTTGGTTGAAATCCGCCCACTCCTTCAGCTTCGCCAGCTATTTTGACCGCAATAACATGAACTTCCACAATCTGCGGGTCATCAACGATGACTGGGTCGGCCCCGATGGCGGCTTCCCCATGCATCCCCATGAGAACTTCGAAATCTTCTCCTACATGCTGGAAGGCGCACTGGAACACAAAGACACCATGGGCAACGGCAGCACCGTGCACAAAGGTGGCATCCAGTTCATGAGCACCGGCACCGGTGTGCAGCACTCCGAGTTCAACCCGTCCAGCACGGACGAAACGCACCTGCTCCAGATCTGGCTGATCCCGGACCGCAAGAACACCACACCGCGCTATGAGATGTTGGACCTGAGCGAGGAAGCCCGCAGCGGCAAACTACAACTGTTCCTCTCTCAAGATGGCCGTGACGGGTCCATCCGCACAGAAGCCGCCGCCGATGTCTACTCCGGTAAGCTGGATGGCGCTGACACCATCAGCTTTGAGCTGGCAGACGAGCGCGCAGTCTACGTGCACGTGGCCCGCGGCGAAGTGCAGATCGGTGGCCAAACGCTGAGTGATGGCGATGCCATTGAAGCAGAAGGCCGCGGCACGCTGGAACTGAGCAACGGCAATGGGGCTGAGGTCATTCTCTTCCACCTTGTACCGTTCGGCTAAACACAACGCACACCCCATCTGCACCACCCAATGCCTGACAGGTTGGCATTGGCACATTGGAGGGAGGCACTCCTCAAAGACAACAAAAGCCTCCCTCTCTTTTTTCCTTCAGAAGACTCACCTTGCAATACTACAAGGATATTTGTAGTATTATTGCATGACAGAGAATTCTGAGTGCAACACCTCCGCAAATCTAAAGGAAGACGAAGCCGTCGCAGCGCTGAGCGCTCTGGCTCACAAAGACAGGCTCGCTGCCTTCCGTCTCATCCTGACAGCAATGCCCAAGGGCCTGCCCTCTGGACAGATCGCCAAAGATCTCTCCATCGCCCCCACACGCATGTCCTTTCACCTCGCTACGCTTGAACACGCCGGGCTTCTCACCGCCCAGCGAGAAGGCCGTGTGGTGCGCTATGCCATTGCCCCACACACCATGCGCGGCCTGCTTCGTTTCCTGACCCAGGATTGCTGCAGCGGCGATCCCACCCTGTGTCTGGATTTCAACCCGTTTCCTTGTCGTTGACCGACCCCATCGGAGAGACCAAATGAACCCGATCATCTACCACAACCCAAAATGCGGCACCTCCCGCAACACCCTCGCCATGCTCAAGCAGGCAGGCATGGAACCAGAGGTCATCGAGTACCTCAAAACCCCGCCCTCCCGCGCAACGCTGGAAAAGCTGATCAAAGACAGCGGCCTCACCGTGCGCGAAATCCTGCGCAAAAAAGGCACGCCCTACGAGGAACTCGGCCTTGATGATGAAAAGTGGACCGACGCGCAGCTCATCGACTTCATCGAGCAACACCCGATCCTCATGAACCGCCCATTCGTCACCACCGCCAAAGGCACCCGCCTCTGCCGCCCCTCCGAAGTCCTGCTGGAAATTCTGGATGAGGAACAGATAGGCGCATTCACCAAGGAAGACGGCGAAGTCGTCATTCCGGCAAAGGGTTAAGCCGTGTCTGAGATGTCTTCTGATCTGCCAAAGGTGGAGGCCGACAGCTTCCACCCCATCAACACCAGTGCTCTACGCAAAGACGACGCACCAGACCATGCCCCGCGCATCCTGCTGCTCTACGGCTCCCTGCGCAAACGCTCCTTCTCCCGCCTCGCAGTGCTGGAAGCCCAGCGCATACTGGAACAGCTCGGCGCGCAAACCCGCATCTTCAACCCAAGCGGCCTGCCACTGGCTGATGATGCAGAGCCGGATCACCCCAAGGTGCAGGAACTGCGTGAGCTGATGATGTGGTCCGAAGGTCAGGTCTGGTGCTCACCAGAGCGCCACGGCTCCATGACCGGCATCATGAAAACTATGATTGACTGGGTGCCCCTCTCCGTCGGTGCAGTCCGCCCAACTCAGGGCAAAACACTCGCTCTGATGCAGGTCAGCGGCGGCTCCCAAAGCTTCAACGCCGTCAACCAGATGCGCGTGCTAGGCCGCTGGATGCGCATGGTCACCATTCCAAACCAGTCCTCCATCCCCAAAGCGTTTCTGGAGTTCGACGAGACCGACCGCATGAAGCCGTCCTCTCTCTACGACCGCGTGGTGGACGTGATGGAAGAACTCATGAAATTCACCCACCTCACCCGCGGCCACTCCGACTACCTGACCGACCGCTACTCCGAACGCAAAGAAACCGCCGCCGAACTCTCTGCAAGGGTGAACACGAAGTAAGACAGGCACACCTCACGGCAAGGGGCTCAGCTCTCAGCCAGCAAGCCATCACACCATAAGCGCGCTACAACCCAAAAAACTCAGCGCGCTTATGGTCTTCGAGGAACAACACCGGGTAAACCGCTTGCTCGTCAATAAACTGGTCAGCCGACACATCCTATTCCAACCACCATCAAACACTCCCCCTCAAACCACCGCCCGCTAAAACTGACAAGTCTCAACCATGCATTAAACACCTGCTGCCATACACAGCAGTGGGATTGGAACAAACAGAGGCAAGCTTCATGGATTACATTCTGGGTGTTGATGGCGGTGGCTCCAGTTGTCGTGCTGCAATCGCAACGGCAGATGGACGTCTGCTGGGACGCGGCAAAGCCGGATCAGCCAACATCTACAGCGACCCAACCCAGAGCCTCAGCTCCATTCTCCATGCCGCCAAAGAGGCCTGCAAGGACGCAGGGCTGACCGAAGAGGCCTTACAACAGACATTCGCAGTGCTGGGGCTGGCAGGCGCCAACGCCCACAACGACCCCATTGGCCTTGCCGAAAACCTGCCGTTCGCCGCCGTTCAGGTCGTCTCCGACAGCTTAATCGCATTGGAGGGCGCTCATGATTCTGACGACGGTGTCATCGGCATCCTTGGCACAGGGTCCAACTTCATGGCCCGCAAAGGCGAAAAGCACTATTACCTCGGCGGCTGGGGCTTTCATTGCGGAGATCAGGGCAGCGGTGCCAAAATGGGCGAACGCGCACTGGAAGTTTGGCATCGCTGCCCTGATGGCCTGCGCAGCCTGTGTCCGCTAACGGAACACATTTTGCGCCAGTTTAACGACGATCCGCGTAAGCTTTCCGAGTTTGCCCGCACCGCAAAGCCAAAAGACTTTGGCGAGTTCATGCCCATCATTCTCGTCTATGCCAAGCAACAAAGCCGCCTTGCCCTCGACATTGTCGAGGAAGGCACCACCTATGTGGCCTCCGCCCTCCGGCTTTTAAGCGATGATGGCAAACTCCCCATCGCTTTGCTCGGCGGTTTGAGCCACGCCTACGACTCATTTCTGCCTCCAGACCTGAAACAGTTCATCGTACCCGCCAAGAACGACGCCCTGCGCGGTGCCCTGGCAATGGCAGAGCGTGAGAACGCCCTGAACACCTGAAGCTCGCCTCTGCTAAAGCATGGCCCAGCCTACTGCTGATGCACCATCACAGTATTACCTGGCGCATAGACGGTAAGCGTGTTGCCAGCAGCAACATCTGAAGTTTTAAGCCCGTTCCCACGCTGCGTGTAAAGCACATTGGTCCCATTGCTCGTCACAGCAAGCCCGGCTTCGTTGTTATTGCCATGTTGCCATAACGTGCCCTTGGAACTGCTGCCGGATACTTCTACCGAGCCCTGATTACCGTCACCCGTCTGGAACAGATTGCCCGTTGAATTATCACCTGAAATCACAACGGTTGCTTCATTCCCAACACCAGCGGCAGAAGGAGCAAGAAAGCTGTTGCGCACGGCAAGCGCAGCAACATTATCTGCCGTATCCAGTGTATTTTTTGAGGCACCCAACAGCTTGCCGACAAACCATGTCCCGCGCAAAGCTTGTTGACCCAAGCCTGCGGTTAAGGTGTCTCCCCCTTGCAAGACAGTCACATCACTGCCACTCGCACTTTGAGAAACCTGAACTTCGTGATTGTCCCCCACCTGCCGGATGAGAGCTGTATTCCCATCACCTGCAAAAGCCGCAGATGGCATCAAAACAGATGCCAGAATTAAACCCGCTAATTTCCTAAACATATCCATCACCCGAAAATTCGGAGCGAGGAGCCCACTGAAGGCTATTGCCCCTGCATGATACTCAGAGAGTTTCCATCTCCAAATTGATTGAAGAGCGCCCGGTTATTGTTCCCGAACTGCCCAACCAGCGCATTGTTGTCGTGCCCATAAGCTCTGCCTGAGAGCGCATTGCCATATCCATACTGGATAAATCCAAAGCCATTCCCTGTTCCCTCAGCCTCATAAAGCACCGTATTACCGGTCCCGATAATGAGCCCCTGCCCGGCAACCGGAGAGTTCGGAACGCCGCTGACTGTTTCTGGCATCACAGGAACGATCAAAGTGGCGTAACTCTCTTCCAGCCCCCGAAGGCTGATGGTGTTCCCACCAACTTCAGTCACTTGAGGAATGTTGCCCGTAAACACCTTAGCGCTCTTATTTTCCAGTAATTGAGCGGTTGAAGCATCCTGCTGATACCCAGAGGCATCAACTTGCGGAATAACCGCCATTTCCTGGGCAGAGACGCCAGAAAGCGCACCACAAACAACACTGCCAAAAACGAAAAAACCGACACGCTTAAACAACATTGCAATGCTCCGGGAGTGGAATACTCCACTCCCATCACATCACAGCATTTTCTTTTTTTTCTGCATTCAGTCACTAAAACTGAAAAGACCCCGGCCCGTAGGCCGGGGAAAGAAGACTTACCAGTTCGAGCCCATCAAAGTATTGAACGGAACAGAACTGTCAGTCACGATAGCTGGAACTCCCACACTGGCAGCACCCTGGTTAATAGTTGCAGAGTTGCTGTCACCGGTCTGGCTAACACTAGCAATGTTGAAGTCACCCTTCTGGCCAACCATTGCTCTGTTGTGGCTTCCCATCACAGAGACGCCGGCTTCGTTGTAATCACCGATCTGCCCGACCTGAATGTGGTTATCATTGCTGGTAGAGGCATCAGTCCGATTACCAACATTACCGGTGATCATATTGCCTGTACCGTTCTGGGTGAGGAAGATCTTGTTCTGATCACCATTAACGTCTTCAAAATCGATGTTGTTGCCATCACCACCTTTTTGAATGAACTGCAGGCGGTTGTAGCTACCATCAACAACCCCAACCGTTACGCCGTTGTCGCTTGTTGTCTGCAACACATAGAACTTGTTGAGATTAGGACCATTCAAGCCATCAATGAAAACGCCGTTGTTATCACCAGACTGCTTCACAGCAATATACTGCCGATCGCCCCATGAATAACCGGAGAAGGCATTGCCAGCACCAGACTGCTGAATGGAAACTTTGCCGTTGGTACCAGCACCCACGTAGTCGACTGTGTTAGAGTCTCCAGCCTGACGCGCACGGATCATAAAGTTACTGCCGTTTAGACTGACATCAATATCCTGCATGTCACCAGTCTGGCGGTATCCAGCATCATTCATGTCACCTTCAATGACAGATTTGGTGTAGGACTGATTTGAACCAGCATCCTGAACCAGATCAACCATATTGCCGACACCTCTGGACTCAAGCCAGAAGTTGTTGCGCGAGCCATTCTGAAGAGCTGATGTGTCGTTGGCAGAACCAACCTGAATCAGCTTCGCACCATGGGATGGACCTTCAACAACAGGAGTACCTGTTCCTGTTGGATCTGGTGGAACATCATCAATATTAGCGCCGTTAAAGTCCCCACGCTGACGAATTGAAGCAGTGTTTACACCACCAGTTACAGAGGTATTTTCCTGCCTAACCTTAGCAACAACGTTGGTGTCACCACGCTGGTCAATTGTCAGGCTGTTCTGTAAGGCAACAGCACCGGCCTGACCGGTCTGATTTACACGCCAGACACGATGATCAGGAGTACGATCAGAAGGAGAGCCATTTGCACGCTGCAAGATACTTGCAGTGTTCTGGTCACCAGACTGACTAACATTTCTTACCATCTGATTGTTATCTTGGTTGATGGAAAGAGTATTGCTAGCGCCATCCTGCACCATCTGCCCGTCGTACTTACCGCTTGGGCTACGATTGCTACCAGCAATGTTGTTGCTGCCAGTTTGCAGCACAGTTGCGTTATTACCACCACCTGCAGTGTTGGTCTGCACTACAATCGCATCGTTGCTGTCGCCAATCTGGGTGATTGTACCCGTGTTGCCTGCACCAGCAAGATTTACCTGGCTCAGGGAAGATGCATTACCATCTCCCGCATGTGCAGCAGCAACTGAAAATGCCAAAGCTGAACATGACAAAATAAGAATTTGCTTCATAATTACGAACCTTCACCTATAATAGTTCGGGTGAGCAAAGGAGATTGTAACCAATCACATTTGCTCCGTTGCGACATGAGGGTGTGTGAGTTTTTGCGAGGTCGCACACCCTCTATTACCGTTTTTACGGTAACCGAGATCTCTTGCCACCAATTCTCATAGTCACTTATTTTCAATGGCTTAGAGAAATTTTGGATCAAGAGGAAAAAGATGGATGTTGTTCTAGAACTGCTGAACATTTTGCAACATCCTAAGATTTCTTATTCGCCCACAGGTTTGACCGTGCCAGTGGAACACTGCCTCTGTAAGGACCCATATTCGATGGGGGGCGAGCCTTTTTAACCTTTACACGCTGGGTGACCTGTGCCTTCTCAGATGTGTATTCCTGATACAAAGCATTGGCTTGAGCCGGGTTCTCAAAACTCCAGGCTCCAACACGCGCCCCTTCCATAACAATGGAGTAAACCGCCTTCTCAATAGCCTGCTGCACAGCAAGGGTGACAGGCTCATTCTTGGTGATGCCAGCTTCGGCTTCTAAAATTTCATCTAAAGCGATGTAGCGGAACGCGCCACCTTTCAACCCGACAGAGACAACGGATTTCTGAACCATCACGTTGGCCATGACTTCACCGGTTCGTGTGCTGACAGCACGCAGCGAAACCGTCACGTCATCCTGCCGGTAATCCGCATTTCCGCCAATGCCCAGATAACGAGCCCCTAATCCGCCTGTTCGGGTGTTGCTATCATACCCGACAACGCCACCCTCAAAAAGAACTCCCGCATAAAGCAGTGGTGGCAGGACCTTCGGATCAACTTTGTCTTCACCCAGATAGATTTTGCGGATCTGCGTAACGATCTGGCGTTCTTTCAGCAAAGCATCAAGATTGCCCCTTTCAACCACACGGAACCATTTGCGATCCCCGGCATCCTGAAGCGCACGAACCAGCATAGTGTCAGCACCCTGTGTCACAGATCGTGACAGTGTCTGAACTTTGTCAGACGGCTTATACTGGCCTGTCAGATCCTGATAACTGTAGACAGCAGCGTAAATCGGTTCCTTCGGAGCGGGCAGCTTTTTCAGCTTGCTGGCTTGCACCGAAATCGTTGCAAGCTGAGGTCCGGGACTAAATGCCATGCGTGTTACCGGCCCGCAGGCAGACAACGACAACGCCATGGCAACAACAATGGATTTCTTCATCATATCAATAACCTGGCATTAATTTATGGGAGTACCGTCCTGCAGGACAGGAACCGTGATATCGGTAATGGCACCCGTGCTTTCATCAATAATCTGCAGCTGAATGGAATCTGTGCCGCGAACAAACGAAACCTTCTGGTCGCCAAAGCTCACAGTGCCGCTGTCTTTCGGATCATCACCAAAAATCGCCTGGGATACCTGATCCGCCAGAGCATAAATCAATCGGTTCTGCAGCTGGCGTACAAACAAATCAGCCAGGCTACTGCCAGAACCATCAGCACCGCTACCAGACCCGGAACCATACTTGTTGCTTCCTCCGACAGTTGCAGTTTTCTGGGCATTCGCCGTTGCAAAAAGGTGGGTAGTATTAGCCGCATATCCGCCAAAGCTCGGATTAGTCGGCTGATAAACAAGTTGTTGTGCGTGAGAGGAGCCAACACTGAGGACACACCCCAGCATAAGCCCGAGAGCAGAATTTAGTCTCATAGCAACCCCTAATCTAACGAGGACTTCACGATAAATTTCTGAGAAAGAAAGTGTCAGTTGTATCGATGTAGCTTTGGTATATTAGGGGAATACTATTGTGTCATCTCTCGACATATCGAGGTATTAGTTTCTTTTAACAAGGTAAGAACCAAGTGATTACTTTAAACTAATTTCACCTAGTAGATGCCTGATAGAATATATCACCTATAAATTCATATTGGTATAAATATCAATTCTAATAGAGCCCACACGATTACATCATGCAGATAGCATAAATGCATAACTTGAATGCAAATTACATCAAGGCAGCTGTTCTAAAAGGGAAATGAACAAGATAGGAAAGGTGGTAGGCCCGGAGGGACTTGAACCCCCAACCAGTCCGTTATGAGCGGACGGCTCTAACCAGTTGAGCTACAGGCCCTTACCGAAGACAGGTTCTACACCAACAACCACGGGTGAGTAAATTGTTTATAGCAGTGAACAAGGCAGATCCTGTTGAAACTTGGGGATGCGCCTTTTCCCCGGCAGATCAACAGAGCATTCATCACAAAGCTTTATAAATACCTGATTTTAAGAGACTATGTGAAAACTAACAGCTTCCGGCAGCCTGACCCCTTGGAGTGCATGATGCGCCAGCCTCTCATTAAGTTCACCGCCTCTTTGTTCCTTCTTGTCATTATTGGCTGGCTACTCTTCATAGGGCGCTCCCTCATTATACCCCTGATTATCGCATTGGTGCTTTGGTACATTATCAACTCCATGTCCTCTGCCCTGCGACATTTGCCTGTGGTTGGACCGTATCTGCCGCGCCCGCTCACCATTTTGCTGGCCCTGTTCGCGATCTTTTATGTCGTCGGCATCCTGTTCAACATCGTCTCAGTCAACCTGCAACAGCTGGCGTTCGATGCACCGACCTATCAGGGACGGCTGGATGAGCTGCTGCTCAAGCTTGCCAACCAACTGAATATGGAAAAGCCGCTCCAACTTTCAGACATCCTGCCCAACTTCTCGCTAAGCGCAGCCCTCAGCACCGGAGCATCCGTTCTCACCAGTCTGGCCGGATCCAGCTCACTGGTCTTCATCTACGTGCTCTTCATGATTTTCGAGGCGGCAACCTTTGACAAAAAGCTCGCCGCCCTCTTTGAAGATTCCGACCGCGTACAGCTTGCGTTCGCCATCCGCGGAGAGATTGGTCGCCGCATGCGTCACTACATGGGCATCAAAACCGGTGTCAGCATCATCACCGGTTTCCTCACCTACGGCATCACGTCATGGGCAGGCCTGCCCTACGCGGCCCTTTTCGGGTTCATCGCCTTCCTGCTCAACTACATTCCAACCATCGGCTCTCTGATTGCCGTCATCTTCCCAAGCCTGTTATCACTGGTCTATTTCGACACCCTCACACCATTTATCGCGATTACTCTTGGGCTGGGAGCAGTTCAGTTCATTCTCGGCAATCTGGTGGAACCACGTCTGATGGGCACACAACTTAACATTTCACCCCTCGTCATTATGATCTCATTGAGCTTTTGGGGGGCATTATGGGGCGTTATTGGAATGGTGCTGTGCGTGCCACTTGTCGTGCTTGCCATCATCATTTGCGCCCAGTTCCCATCTTCGCGTCCCATTGCAATCCTGTTGTCGGGGGATGGCAATGTTGGCGATCCGATAAACCTGGATCATCAAAATCAAACCCGTGAATTGACATGATCACGCCTGAGAGCCGCCGCAATTGTAACTTCTAATTGCATTTCTCGATATTCGGCTGATCAAGAATGATAGTCCGCAGCACGGATCAGGCATCAGCCTCAACAAATTTGAAACTGGAGAATTTAATGCAGAGCGAACAGAAGAAATTGCGTCTTCCAAGTATAAGCGCGCTGGCAGTTGCTGGTCTTGTTGCCGCCGCCCTTGTTGTATCCAGCGGTGTCAATGCCAAGGCTGCTGAACAAACAGGCAAGATCACAATCTCCGGCCAGGGATCGGTCAACGTGGCGCCTGATATGGCGACGCTGGTCTCTCGCGTAATCACACAGGGTGATGATGCAAAGTCCGCCCTTCAGCAAAACTCCGTCACCATGCGCGCCATCCTGCAGGATGTTGAAGACGCAGGCATCGAAAAAAAGAACATCCAGACCACCGGTTTTGACATTTCACCGATCTACGACAACCGCCGCCTCAAAAACAATGAGCCAAAAGCTCCTGAGATTGTTGGCTACCGTGTGCAGAACGGCATCCGCATCAGTCTGCAGGACATCACCAAACTGGGCACCACGCTGGACATGCTGGTGCAAAACGGCTCCAACGATGTTGGCCAGATCCAGTTCGGCGTATCCAATCCTGAAAAATATATTGATGAAGCCCGCGAAAGCGCCGTGAAAGACGCCCGCACCAAGGCGGAAACCTACGCGAAAGCTGCCGGTGTTAGCCTCGGCAAAATTCTCAGCATTTCCGAAGCCGGGTACAACCCGCGCCCTTACCCAGAAATGATGGGCATGAGAGCTGCAAAAATGGACAGTGCCCCGCCAATTGCAGCAGGTCAGGAGACCCTCTCGTCATCAGTTACAATAACCTACGAACTTGTGCAGTAACACAAGCCTCCAATGCAACCTCTCAAAACCCCGCCCCAAGCGGGGTTTTCTTTTTTAATGCCGACAACCATCATAGTCCGGCAACATGCACGCTCCCACTAGCACTCCTGTATTGGGGTCTGATAGTCTCCCCCAGACATTCATTATTTATGCATATTCTGAAGTCGCCTCGATTCAGAACACCTCACAAAGCACGCAGCATTTTTCATCGTTTCAACAGCTCAAAACCGCGCCAGGCTTCACGTAGGCGACCGCCAAGTGCCCGCATAAAACCAAGCTATTCAAGTTGCCTTCACATCTGCCGAAAAAAGGACCTCCTCGTGCTGTAAGAAAGCTAAGCCTGCGAAACAAAAGGAACAATCCGCCAATTTATGTTGGGCCAATTTTTGCAAAATCGATTCATTGAGGATGATTAGTACACCACAATTCAATAAGAAAAGACTTTACTTATTAAACACCTCAAATTAAATAAGTGATATATTTTCAAATAGGCGATACTCATGACCATATCCAGCCCGGCACAAACAATCCCATTATCGCCCTTCAAAAAGCTGACCATGGATGGTCGCTGGCTTGCGTCTCTCATCATGATTTTGGGTGTTGGGTCGGCAAGCATGAACAACTTCCTCTCCTCCGCCATCATGCCAGATATCATCCGCGATCTTGGTGGCCAGCAACGCGCCTTCTGGGTCCTCAGCTTGTTTCAGATCGGCTCCATTCTGGCAGGCACGGTCACAGGCTCGTTGAAAGCACGCATTGGCGCACGCCCTCTCTTTATCGCGGCGGCCCTGTCGTTTCTGGCAGGCTCATTCGTTGGCGGCGCTGCAAATTCGCTGGAACACCTGCTGCTTGGCAGAATGCTGCAGGGCCTGGGCGAAGGCATGATTGTCTCTCTCTGCTACACGTTGATTTCAGATCTTTATCCGGAAAACGCCGTCTCCTCGGTCTTCGCTTTACTTTCAGGAGTTTGGGCTGTCTCGGCAGGCATCGGCCCCCTCACCGCAGGTGTCCTGACAGAAAGCTGGTCATGGCGTGCAGTGTTTTACGCCAACCTGCCTCTGTGTTTGATGCTGCTCTTGCTGGCAATCACCGTCATCCCGTCCACCACCAGAGACAAAGCCACAACGACACAATCCTCGGATAAGATGAGCATGTTCCCCCGCCTCGGGCTTCTGGCTGTGGCGGTCTTGCTCATTGCGTATGTGGGCGAACTGCGCAGCCTTCCTCACATCACCGGGGCTTTGGTCGTTGGTTTAACCCTGCTGTTCCTTGCCGTGAAATGGGATAAGAAAAGCACCAGTCCGTTCATTCCACGCAGTGCGTTCAAGTTCACCGGCATTCTGGGCCTTGGCATGTGGGTCACGCTGCTGCTGTCCATCGCCAGCGCCGCCCGTGTTGTTTATGGCGCTGCCATGGGGCAGGTGCTGTGGGGACTTTCCGTCACTCAAGCATCCTATGCTATGGCCATCACAGCCTTCACATGGACAGCCGCCGCATGGATCGTCGCCCGCGTGCAAACACCACACGCACAAACCTATCTGATCCGTCTGGGAACCTTAAACATCATCGCTGGCACACTTCTCACAGTTGTTTCACTCTACACGATGTCCCTATGGATATTCCTGCTTTCCTCCGTCTTTAACGGAGCAGGCTTTGGCATGAGCAGTCAGTTTTTGAAAAAGGCAATCATTTACGCAGAAACGGACGACGAGCGTGACAGAGCCTCCGGTTTCATCGGGCCTCTGCAATCCGCAGGCATGGCCATTGGCGCAGCGCTGGCAGGCCTTCTGGCTGGCCTCTCCGGCTTCTCCGTTCCAGGTGCAGAAGACTTGATTACACTGGAAAATGCAGCGCAGTCCGGCCCGGTCCTGTTCCTCATCATGGCGGGCATCGCAAGCATTGCAGCGCTATTGGCGTTCAAGATGCCAAGAATGGCCTAGTCACATTGAAGGGATGACAAACATGTGCCGCAAATGTGGAGACAACCCAGGACGCGATCCGCCACAGGTGCAGGCACTGGCCGGTGCTTAAAGCGCACCTTACCAAAGTGAGTGCCGATTTTCGGATCAGAACACGCAGGAAAGTAAGTCAGCGTGGAAGCGGTTGACCCGGTGGCGGCGGAGGTGCTCGTCGCAGAGGCTGATCAAAATACCTGTCAGGTCCATGCCCACGCCAACCAACACCATGCATGCGGTTCATCATCGCAAACATCATAATCACGGCAATCACCACAAGAACCAGCAGTGTCGTGATAATCGAAGTCGCAATCACCCATCCCCTGCTCGGCTTCCGCCCAATCGAAGCCCTCAACCCATCCAGCTCACGCCGCATATCTTCCGGTTCCATATCCTGCTCCATCAAAAACGATAGAACAATCCTCTCAGAAACACCGGAACACCAACTTACATCAATCGCTCACAATTGATGCACTCCCGAAAGCCTCTCACCTCACGCAAACGTCTCACCCCATTTCAGCAGTTCCAGCAGGATGGGGCCGACGGCTTGGCCTTTTTCGGTCAGGACGTAGTCGGCACGTGGAGGGTGGGAAGAGTAGAAGCGCTTTTTGAGGACACCGTGTTCCTCCAGCTTTTTCAGGCGAGTTGAGAGCGTGTTAGGACTGACCTTCAAACTCGTTTCAAGGTCTTTGAACTTACGCGGCCCATCCAGAAAAAACTCTCGTAATATAAAGAGACTCCACGGATCGCCCAGCACGCCAAGCGAGCGCATGATGGGGCAGTTATCGCGGTCAATTCCAGCAAGTTCAGGCGGCAGAAGAGAAGGGTCAAACTCAGTCATATAAGCAGAGGTAGCATAGTAAATTCAAAAATGGAATTGACTCCTATATTTGAAGTCACTACCAATATTGAAGTTATTCAGGAGAACTCCCATGACTTCAATCATTCTGGAATTCATTGTTTTAGCCTTCGCTGTTATATTCCCGACTACACTGGTTGCTATCGTCGCAAACAGAGCCAACCACGCCCAGCTATCACCTCCCGCTCAAAGTTGGGCCGTCGGCGTCTTCATCACATTGCTTGGGGTGTGGTTTGCAGCTGCCGTCTTGCTTGCCAAGGCAGATCTGTTCACGCTGCCCACCGAAGCCCCACAGGTTCCACGGTTAATCCTTCTGCTTCTGGGCGGCTCCCTCACCGTATGGGCCCTGGCAAACTTCACGGCGGCAGGACGCAAGATTCTGGAAGCCACAGACCAAAGCATCTTCATGGGAGTTCAAATCCTGCGTGTGATCGGCTTTGTGTTTCTAGTGGGGTGGGCAATGGGGCCAGTGCCATGGGAATTTGCCATGCCAGCGGGCCTTGGAGATATCGCAACAGGCATTCTGGCCGTGTTTGCTTACAAAGCAGCCCGCAGCAACGCCGCCAACGCCCGCACTCTCATGATCCGTGTTCACATTCTCGGCCTGTTGGATTTCGTGGCCGCAATCGGCACAGGTGTCCTCACCTCAAACGGCTACTTCCACCTGCTCTCCACAGATGCTCCCAACATCATAGACAACTACCCCCTCGTCCTCGTCCCCGCCTTCTTCGTCCCCCTCTTCCTGACAGCGCATATTCTGTCGATACAAAAGATGGTGACAGAAAATAGGAAAGAGAAAACGGTAGCTGCATAACCTTCAATTAATGCAGAAAAACCCGTCCGCTCTCCAGCCAGAAAGTCTCAACCCAACAAAAAAGCCGGTCTCCACACAGAGACCGGCTTTCTTAATTCTCGCATATCCGTAGCAGCTTAGCTGTCCAGGAAGCTCCGCAGTTTGCGGGAGCGGCTTGGGTGCTTCAGCTTACGCAGGGCTTTCGCTTCAATCTGACGAATACGCTCACGGGTAACGGAGAACTGCTGACCAACCTCTTCCAGAGTGTGGTCGGTGTTCATGCCGATGCCGAAGCGCATACGCAGGACACGCTCTTCACGAGGTGTCAGCGATGCCAGAACGCGGGTCGTGGTCTCACGAAGGTTCGCCTGAATAGCCGCATCAATCGGCAGGATGGCGTTTTTATCCTCAATGAAGTCACCAAGATGGCTGTCTTCCTCGTCACCAATCGGTGTTTCAAGGGAGATAGGCTCCTTAGCGATCTTCAGCACCTTACGGACCTTCTCAAGCGGCATCTGCAGCTTTTCAGAGAGCTCTTCCGGGGTTGGCTCACGGCCAATCTCGTGAAGCATCTGACGAGAGGTACGAACGATCTTGTTGATCGTCTCGATCATGTGCACCGGAATACGGATGGTGCGTGCCTGATCCGCGATGGATCGGGTGATCGCCTGACGAATCCACCAGGTCGCATAGGTGGAGAACTTGTAACCACGGCGGTATTCGAACTTGTCGACCGCCTTCATGAGGCCAATGTTACCTTCCTGAATAAGATCCAGGAACTGCAGGCCACGGTTGGTGTATTTCTTGGCAATGGAGATAACGAGACGAAGGTTCGCTTCCACCATTTCCTTCTTCGCGATACGCGCTTCGCGCTCACCCTTCTGCACCATGGAAACCAGAGTACGGAATTCGGTGATCTCAAGGCCAGTCTCAGTCGCAAGCGTCTGAATCTCGCCGCGCAATTCGCGGATCATGTCGCCATCATTAGTCACAAACTTCTTCCAGCCACGGCCAGAAAGGTTTGCAACTTTGCGGATCCAGTTCGGATCTAGCTCAGAACCCTGATAGTGCTTGATGAAGTCAGCGCGGTTCACGCCGTTGCTGTCTGCAAGACGCAGCAAGCGACCTTCATAACCCATCAGCATTTTGTTGATGGAGTAAAGCTGCTGAACCAGTGTTTCAATACGGTTGTTATTGAGGTGCAGGCTCTTCACTTCAACAATAATGTCTTCTTTGAGCTTCTTGTAACGACGCTCCTGAGACGGAGACAGAGTTTTGTTAGCCAGCTTGTTTTCAACCAGCTGGTCCTGAAGCTTGCGCAGCTTCTTGTAGTCCTCTGTGATCTTGTCAAAGATCTCAACGACCATAGGCTTCAGTTCTGCTTCCATCACGGAAAGAGAAACGTTTGCCTCGTACTCGTCGTCATCGTCATCAGTGGTTTCACCACCTTCTGCAGGTGCTTCACCCGGCGCACCCGAAGCGGCATCACCTGGTGCAGCAGCGGCAGGAGCCGCAGCACCGTTAGGCTTGCGGGCTTCTTCTTCCTTGCGCTTGCGGGCTTCTTCTTTTTCCTTAAGGCGCACGGCCTCAGGAACTTCACCCTCGCCAGCGTTTTCCTGCTCAGAAAGGTCATCATCAGATGGACCGTTCTTGTCATCAGGTCCGGAATATGTTGCATCCAGATCAATAATGTCACGCAGCAGAACCTTGCCTTCAGCCAGCTCCTCACCCCAGATGATAATCGCCTGGAAGGTCAGTGGGCTTTCACAAAGACCTGAGATCATAGCCTCACGGCCAGCCTCAATACGCTTTGCAATGGCAATTTCGCCTTCGCGGGACAACAGCTCAACAGAGCCCATCTCGCGCAGGTACATACGCACCGGATCATCGGTACGGTCTGTAGGTTCTTTGGCAGTCGTGGTTTTGGTAACAGCAGTAGAAGAAGCAACAACCAACTCACCGCCGTCTACAGCGGGTGGAGCTTCCTCTTCTTCTTTACCTTCTTCTGCATCTTCCGCCTCAACAACGTTGATGCCCATTTCAGAAAGAAGCGACATGGTGTCTTCAATCTGCTCAGAGCTCACCTGATCAGGTGGAAGAACTTCATTCAGTTCGTCATAAGTGATGTATCCGCGTTTTTTCGCGGACTTGATCATTTTCTTGACGGCGGCGACCGACAAATCCAAGAGCGGACCATCTTGTCCCTCTGCGCCTGCCGGTTCCTGCGTATCTTCAGCTTGTGTCGCCTTCGTCGCCATATTCTGCTCCAAAGTCGCTGGTCGTGCTCCAGCGAACTATCGCGTTACGCAATCAATCACCCCCGTGTTTGGACCACACAGGCGGTATTTGAATCACATTTGACTTTGGGGTTTAACGCAAAGTCCCTTAAACCTGACTTAACCCTGGTATCAAAATGTTTTCACGGAATTGAAAACCCAAAACTCATTCGGGCAGGACTGCTCACCGGCATCCCTACCGTTTTAGGCCGTATCCGGCACATTCCAGGCATCGACAGCGCTGATTATCCGATTATGATATCGCCGCTTTAAAGACATCTAAGGTCTACGGGCGCTCGTATCGGCTGTCTGACTTAGTGTATGTAGCCCGCCTTTTGTGATTCGCAAGGGCGATTCGGCATGGTCAATCTGATTCTGGGGGATTTTGGACAGTTCATTGCCTGTTTTTCTGGATAACTTTGAAAAACAAGAGTTCTTCCATCACAATTCTACCTCAAGTTGCGATCACCAGATCCTATGGTGGAAGCAGATAAACAGATCCGCAATCCCTCCTCTCAGATCAAGCCAGAACAGACCCTTTTGAGGAGCGCATTTTGGCTGCACGCTCCGCCAACTCCTGCTCATCACGCAGACAATCCTCACGGCGACGAGCCAAATCCTGCGTAAGCGCCTGAAACCGGCCCCAGCTTTCTTCGGTCAGATCCTGCTCCATGGCCCGCGTTTCATGCTCAAGTTCCTGCTCCAACATGCGCAACTCAAGCATATCAGCATAATTCAGGAACAGCATCTCCACGAAGTCCTCGGGCGGATTTTCTTTTAGGATTTGAGCACGGTTCCCCAAAGCATCCCAGCTGATTAATTTATTTGTCTTCGACTGCGGCTCAAATCGCTCAATGAAGCCTTTGGCTTCCCCCAAAATCTGGTAAAAGTGCTCTCCAAGACTATCATACATACGGACGACAGTTTCATCTCCCAGTTCAGGAGAAACAACGCGAAGAAAACTCTCCATAAACTTCACATGATCATCATTGTTATAGCTCAGTAGAGAAATTCGCTCGAAATGCTTCTCAAGCAAATCAAGGTATACAACGGACATACCAATAACAATTCGCTCAATCCCGTAAGCAGGCGTGTTAGGCGCCCCCATGTTGTTTTCAGCGCTTCTGAAGCGATTTTCTTCGTTACCGCCCTTGCCAGCTTGTTGGCCGCGCCACCCCCCATCACGACGACCACTACCACCGCTTTTGCTACGGTTCCGACGGCTCTCCTCGTAAAACAAGTTGGAGAGTTTGAGGCGCAAGTCCATCCGATAACGCTTCTGAACGCGCTCATCTTTGATGGTCCCAACCAGATCTTCAACGGCCTTTTCCAGCGCAGCCTTGCGCTCAGGCGTATCAATCCGTGCTTGCTCACTCTCACGGCGCCAAACCACTTCTGAAAGTGGCAGAGCTTTCTCAATCTCTCCATACATGGCAGCAGTGCCACCAGCATTAATCACATCATCCGGATCCTGCCCGTCAGGCAAAAACGCAAACTGGAAAGACTTACCGCTGGTCAGAACTGGAAGAATACGATCAACCGCTCGGTGGGCAGCAGAGATACCGGCGACGTCACCGTCAAAGCAAACCACGGGCTCATCAGCAAACTTCCAAAGCCGCATAATCTGGTCTTCGGTAAACGCAGTACCCAAACTCGCGACCGTCGCTTTGATGCCAACCTGCCAGAGAGCAATGGCATCCATATACCCTTCCACCACGATCGCTTGTCCGCTCTCATAAGCAGGCTGGCGCGCGCGATGTGCATTAAACAGCATCGTCCCTTTGTGAAAGACAGGTGTTTCCGGTGAGTTCAGATATTTCGGCTGGCCGTCCGGGTCCATGGTTCGGCCACCAAAAGCAACCGCCCTGCCCCGATCATCATGGATCGGGATCATCAGACGATTGCGAAACCGGTCATAGGACGGACGCCCGTCCTCGGGTTTAATGAGCAACCCCACTTCAATCAGCTCAGCTTCAGTGACGTCTTTCGCCATCAAAGCCTTCTTCAGATTGTCACGTCCTGGAGGCGCAAAACCAAACTGAAACTCATTCAGTGTCTCGGCACTCAAACCGCGCCGCTGCACATACTCTTGCGCAGCGCGCCCGTCAGCAGACTGGAACACATGCCGAAAATAGCGTGCCGCCATCTCACAAACATCGGTCAGAGAATTGCGCTTTGCAGCTCGTTTTGCCGCCTGAGGATCGGGCGCAGGCATGGCGATTCCGGCTACACCGGCCAGTTCTTCCACAGCTTCGGGGAAACTGAGGCCCTCAGTCTCCATCAAAAACTTGAAATGATCTCCACTTTCACCACAGCCAAAGCACTTGTAGCGGTTGCGGCGCTCATCAACATGAAAGCTGGGAGACTTCTCTGAATGGAAGGGACAACAGGCCCAATAATCACCCTTTCCGGGCTGCGATTTACGCCGATCCCAGGTTACACGTCGCCCCACCACATCTGTAAGCGAGACGCGGTTGCGAATGTCATCAAGAAAGAGCTGATCGAAACGCATAATGGTCCAATTTGTCGTAGTGGCCTGAAAGCAGCTGAGCTGGGTATTATATAGCCGTGAAGGCCCCAAGAAGCCAGCAAAACCCCCATTTGCGCTGGCTTAACTCAATTTATTGCTTCAGGAAAAAAGAAAAGCCGCATCATGATGACGCGGCGGCCTGTAAGTGCTCCAAAAACGTTGGCTTACTGCGGAGCTCGCAGCATCTGCTTCACCATGCAACTGGCTTTCGCAAAGTCCATCTGGCCCGGATAACGCTCTTTCAGCTCGGCCATGCAGCGGCCCATATCACGCAGTCCGCGCGCTTCAACGCACTCGACAACTGTTTGACAAACAAGCTTCATTTCGTACTCGCTGAGCTGCGAAGGCAAGAATTCACGGATCATTTCCGCTTCTTCACGCTCTTGCACAGCAAGCTCTACCTTACCGCTCGCTTCACAATGCGCCGCTTCCTGTTCACGCTGGACTAGCATGGTGTGCAGGAGGTCCATCAGCTCTTCGTCGCTTAAGCCATCACGGCCTTGCTCACGAGCAGCCATATCCCGGTCCATAATGGCAGCGGTGATGAGGCGCAACGTGGCGGCACGTCTTTTGTTAGTGTCTTCTTGCGCGGCTTTCAGCGCATTCGCTATTTTGTCTCGCAACATACTAAAGGAACCCTGACGCGGAAACTTTAAAAGAGGCTCTCCAAATCCCGGATAATACGTCTCATCCATCTGATTTGGGCTGATTTCCTGTAACTCGAGCGCTATTATTTCTACACGAGTGATATTGACCAGAGGAACCCCTTCTCCTATGGTCCCGGCCTTGATGCGACTGTGACGCGCCAAAGTCAAGTCCCTTCGGTGCGTTTCAGATGGACGCATACTGTCATCAACCGTATCAAGAAAGCAAGTGATGAAAGCTCAAGACGCGTGGTCAGCACCTAAACCTACCGCCCTCCTCGTTCTCGCAGACGGTACAGTCATTGAAGGCCGAGGCGTTGGAGCTCTTGGAACAGCGTCCGGCGAAGTCTGCTTCAATACGGCAATGACCGGGTATGAAGAGATTCTCACAGATCCTTCCTATGCAGGACAGATCATCACCTTCACGTTCCCCCATGTTGGCAATGTGGGCGCGAACGAAGACGATGTTGAAACTGTAGATATGGAAGGCACGTCTGGCGTACGAGGCGCGATTCTGCGCACCGACATCACCACCCCTTCAAACTATCGCTCTGGCAACCACTTCGATGCATGGCTCAAGGCACGAGGCATTGTTGGACTGACCGGCGTAGACACCCGCGCATTAACAGCTCTCATCCGCGAAAAAGGCATGCAGAACGCCGTGATCGCTCATAACGCTGATGGTGAGTTTGATGTGGAAGCGCTGAAAGCAGAAGCAGCCGGCCTCCCGGATCTGGAAGGCATGGACCTTGCAAAAACCGTGAGCACTCAGAAAACCTACGACTGGAACGAAACCACCTGGGATTGGGAGGACGGGTTTGGCGCCCAGAACAAACCAAGCCATCACGTGGTTGCTCTGGACTTTGGTGTAAAGCGTAACATCCTCCGCCTTCTGGCAGATGCCGGATGCCGCGTGACTGTGGTGCCTGCAACCACTTCTGCTGAAGACGTCCTCGCCCTCAAGCCGGATGGAGTATTCCTGTCCAACGGCCCTGGCGATCCAGCTGCAACAGGTGAATACGCGGTTCCAACCATCCGTAGTCTCGTGAACTCTGGCCTGCCGGTCTTCGGTATCTGTCTGGGTCACCAGATGCTCGCGCTTGCACTTGGTGGCACCACCACAAAAATGCATCAGGGCCATCACGGCGCAAACCATCCGGTTCACGATTACACCACCAACAAGGTTGAAATCACCAGCATGAACCATGGCTTTGCTGTGAGCGCTGGCAGCCTGCCCGACAACGTGGAAGAAACACACGTTTCCCTGTTTGACGGCACCAACTGTGGTCTGCGTGTAAAAGATGCACCTGTCTTCTCAGTGCAGCACCATCCGGAAGCGTCTCCTGGCCCACAAGACAGCCACTACCTGTTCTCTCGCTTCATAGAGCTGATTGAGAACCATAAGACACCTGCAGCCGCTTAGAGCGCGTTCGCTCATCAAAACGGCACGGCAGAATGAATAAAAGCGGGGTCCAGTGCCCCGCTTTTCTTTTGCCCAACCCTAAGCAGATCGTGACAGGAAACACCGCCTCAGCAACATCAAGGCAACAAAAAACCCGGCACCAAGGGAGCCGGGTTCCGTAACTCTTATCAGAAGCGATTAAGCTGCTTCTGTTTCCAGCATGCTGCTCAGTGCATGAGACACACCGCGAACTTCTGCAATCTGCTCTTGAAGCGCTTGCTCCTGCTCATGAAGCAGCTGCTCCTGCGCACCACAAATTTCCTGAAGTTCTTTAAGTTGCTCAGGACGAGGGCTGGAACCCTCAACGAGTTTGATAATACGACGAACTTCTGCCAGCGTCAGACCGATCTTCTTGGCCTGCAAAATGACCCGCATGCGGCTCACATCACGACCTCTGTAGAAGCGGCGTGCTCCACGACGTACTGGGTTAAGAAGCCCCTTCTCCTCATAAAATCGTAGTGTACGCAGAGTGACGCTAAACAATTCTGACATTTCAGAGATTGCGAGCAGTTGACCGTCCCCATCGTCCTCACGAATAGGTCCAGCGATATCCGCAGCGACATCTAGCTTACTAGGAATACTGTTCATTTCCATTTGCCCGGTGGTTTGTATGTTAAACCTTAGAAGAGTTACAAAAGCTCATCATTTCAGCTCCCCACCCGGTGCCTCCATGAATTCCCCTAATAACTTTTGTACTCCCCCACTTCTGTACTAGCTTATGCAGTAGCATTTGATACCCACTCACACTGCGGAAGCTTTTCGATGTTCATTTGAACAATCTTCAATGCATCCCCAGTGAGGAATGAGTACCCCCACTTTCAAAGTCCTCAATGAAATCTATGATAATTCATATTGGACAATTGATAATCTACACAAGGAAACTGATAAAATATAGCCCGACATCGCATTTTTTACTTCGTAAATGCAACGTATACACTAGGACATCCGAGAATTAACATCATAAGTAGTTATACTAGATAAGTATTATAAAAAAATAGCGGCACCTACTTTTGCAAGTCCGCTGATTTATTCTACATTTTCCGGCAAATACCCAAAGATGTTCCTGCGTTATCCGAGCTAATATACTATAGAAGCGTCAATTACATATTGTCTATAATATGTGAACATGACGAAGAGATAGCCAGAGTGAGCAATATAACTTCTAACTACTCTCCTTCTTTAGATCTGCTCTGACTTTATTCTTTCTCAGTAAAACGAAAATTGGCTGACCAAATGATCACTCTGCACATTTTTTAAACAGGATGTTCATTTTTCGCGCTGCAAAACTTTGAACTGCCGTCGCGTACAGAGGGGATAATGTGGAATCTGACACATTAAAAGGCAAGATTACCCAAAGATTCACTAGGTCAAAAGTGCCAGATTGTGCGCATTGCACAATTTTGGCCACCCAATTTCATTAATTGAATCATCTTCAGCATGTGCAAGCCAGAAGAAAGACACCCTCTTCAGCAGGTAAACTCAATTTACCATCAAACACGTACTTGCGCTTAGCCCTTCAACAGGCCATTGACGATCCGTCTGATTTGAAATCTGAAAGTCGCATGACGATGCACATCCATCTTTTTGCCCTTCAGATTAGCCCGATACAGGATGAGTTCGTTTAACATGATTATCTCCTTGATGAGCCGCGTGAATGGAAAGCCACCTCAGTTCTATGCAAAGAAATCACACAGGCTTACGGGAGTTTTCCTGAAACGCCACAATTATAAGCGCACTAATTGCGCCTCATCAAGGTAAATGGCGCAATTTTTGCGCTTTTTACATTCTGTTATATGCAATAGTACGAATGCAGATTATTATGCATCAGTCTGTACAATGAATTTTCAGTCTGGGAATCATTAGGTTAGTATCATGAAACCATCTCAGTTTCGGGCTTGGCGCAAGTCGATGGGCTATAAGCAAAAAGAGGCAGCGGAACGCCTCGGCTTAAAAAAACGAATGATTCAGTATTATGAAAACGGCAATCGTGACGGTAAACCGGTAGAAATTCCGAAGTCTGTCAGGCTGGCCTGCTATGCCTTAAGCACTGGTATTGCTGACTTTGATGGTGAGAAAACCACAGAGAACACGACTTTAGCTGAATAAACTCCCCTTAAGTCTTGAGAAAAAAAACCGGATTATTTCGGAAATAGGCGTTCGTCGGGGTTTATCATTACTCGAATATTTCTTATAACGCGCGCTCAGCCGACATACTCCTAAAGAGGGCACCACCAGAGCACCGATCGGGTGCACTGGTGCTTAAACGCGAGCATATGTGAGTCACCATGCCTAAACGCAATGACATCCAATCTATCATGATCATCGGGGCTGGCCCCATCGTGATTGGTCAAGCCTGTGAGTTCGATTATTCTGGAACTCAGGCTTGTAAGGCACTGCGAGATGAGGGCTACCGAATTATCTTGGTGAACTCAAATCCGGCGACCATCATGACAGATCCGGATCTGGCTGATGCAACCTACATCGAGCCAATCACCACGGACGCCGTTGAAAAGATCATCGCCAAGGAAAAGCCGGACGCGCTCCTGCCAACCATGGGCGGACAGACCGCACTCAACTGCGCGCTGGAACTGGACCGCAAAGGCATCCTGAAAAAACACGGTGTCGAGATGATCGGTGCAAAAGCCGACGTCATCGACAAGGCTGAAGACCGTGAAAAATTCCGCGCTGCCATGGACAAGATCGGGCTGGAAAATCCACGCGCCGCAATCGCATCCTCTCCGCCAATCCTTGATGATGAAGGCACCATCACCGGATATGACCGCGGAGCAGGCTATGCTGAAGCCATGCGCCAGATCGACACCATCGGCCTGCCAGCCATCATTCGCCCTGCGTTTACGCTCGGCGGTACAGGCGGCGGCGTAGCGTATAACCGTGAAGAGTACGAACAGATTGTTCGCTCCGGTATCGATGCGTCTCCAAACGGTCAGGTGCTCATCGACGAAAGCTTGCTCGGCTGGAAAGAATACGAGATGGAAGTGGTTCGCGACACAGCGGACAACTGCATCATCATCTGCTCCATTGAAAACATCGACCCGATGGGCGTCCACACAGGCGATTCCATCACGGTTGCCCCTGCCCTGACCCTCACCGACAAAGAATACCAGATCATGCGGAACGCCTCGATTGCGGTTCTGCGTGAGATTGGCGTTGAAACAGGCGGATCGAACGTTCAGTTCGCGGTCAACCCGGCGGATGGCCGTCTCGTTGTGATCGAGATGAACCCACGCGTCTCCCGCTCTTCCGCGCTGGCATCTAAAGCAACGGGCTTCCCGATTGCAAAGATCGCGGCAAAGCTCGCTGTTGGTTACACCCTTGATGAGTTGGAAAACGACATCACCGGTGGTGCAACACCAGCCTCTTTTGAGCCGACAATTGACTACGTCGTCACCAAGATCCCACGTTTCGCGTTTGAAAAGTTCCCGGGCTCCGAACCAACCCTGACAACAGCAATGAAGTCAGTTGGCGAAGTGATGGCCATTGGCCGTACCTTCAAGGAAAGCCTCCAGAAAGCTCTCCGTGGTCTGGAAACAGGTCTGACAGGCCTTGACCCAATCGAAGTCGAAGGCCTTGGCCACGGCGAAGACTACACCGCAATCCGCAAAGCTCTGGCTGTCCCAACACCAGATCGCCTGCTCAATGTGGCTCAGGCTATGCGCCTGGGCACCTCTGCAAAAGAAATCCACGACATCTGCAAGATTGATCCGTGGTTCCTGGAGCAGATGCAGGAAATCGTGGACATGGAAGCAAAGATCATCGAGCACGGCCTGCCAGACAACGCAGCCGCCATGCGCATGGTCAAAGCTATGGGCTTCTCAGACAGCCGTCTTGCGGTTCTCACCCAGACGACTGCTGACAAAGTAGCAGCTCTGCGGGCTGAGCTCGACGTGAAGCCAGTTTACAAGCGCATTGATACCTGCGCCGCAGAATTCGCGTCTCCAACGCCTTACATGTACTCCACCTACGAGACACCAACACCGGGTCTGCCTTCCTGCGAAGCAAACCCAAGTGAGAAGCAAAAGGTTGTCATTTTGGGTGGTGGTCCAAACCGGATTGGTCAGGGCATCGAGTTCGATTACTGCTGCTGTCATGCTGCGTTTGCGTTGAAAGATGCTGGCTTCGAGGCCATCATGATCAACTGCAACCCGGAAACAGTCTCAACAGACTACGACACCTCCGATCGCCTCTACTTCGAATCTCTCACCTCTGAAGACGTGCTGGAAATCCTCCGCCTAGAAAACTCCAAGGGCACACTGAAGGGTGTTATCGTTCAGTTCGGCGGCCAGACACCTCTTAAACTGGCACAAGCGCTCGTAGAAGCCGGCATTCCAATCCTCGGCACGTCTCCAGACATGATTGACCTTGCAGAAGATCGTGACCGGTTCCAGCGTCTGCTGCACAGAATTGATCTGAAACAGCCAGAGAACGGCATCGCCTACTCTGTTGAACAGGGCCGCCTCATTGCCAACCAGCTTGGCCTGCCGCTTGTTGTTCGCCCGTCCTACGTGCTGGGTGGCCGCGCAATGCAGATCATTCGCGACGAGGAAGCGCTCAACAACTACCTGCTTGGCACACTGCCAGAGCTGGTTCCACATGATGTGCGCGCCAAGTACCCGAACGATAAAACCGGCCAGATCAACACCCTGCTCGGCACCAACCCGCTTCTGTTTGACCGTTATCTCGACGGCGCAATCGAAGTGGATGTGGACGCTCTGTGTGATGGTGAAGACGTCTTTATCTGTGGCATCATGGAACACATCGAAGAAGCCGGCATCCATTCCGGCGACAGCGCATGTTCCCTGCCAGCCTACACGCTGGATGACGAAACACTTGCCAGACTGGAAGAGCAAGGCCGCAAACTCGCTCTGGAGCTCAACGTTGTTGGCCTCATGAACGTTCAGTTCGCAATCAAGGACGGAGAGATCTACGTTCTGGAAGTGAACCCGCGTGCATCAAGAACAGTACCGTTCGTGGCAAAAACCATTGGCGTGCCGATTGCGAAAATCGCAGCCCGCGTCATGGCAGGCGAGAAACTGTCAAACTTCGACCTCAAGCCGAAAAAGCTGGATCATGTCGCAGTGAAGGAAGCGGTCTTCCCGTTTGCTCGTTTCCCGGGTGTTGATACGGTTCTCGGTCCTGAGATGCGCTCTACCGGTGAAGTCATGGGTCTGGACACCGACTTCTCCTTCGCATTCGCCAAGTCACAGCTCGGCGGAGGCACCGTTATTCCGGCAGGTGGAACAGTCTTCATCTCATTGAAGGATGCAGATAAGCCGAAAATTCTTGAAGCAGCTAAAAAACTTGTAGCATCAGGGTTTTCCATTATATCCACCGAAGGCACGCAAAGATACTTGGAAAACCAAGGCATCCCGTGCGCAAAGGTCAATAAGGTGCTTGAAGGGCGTCCTCATATCGTTGATGCTATCAAGAACGGAGAAGTTCAGCTCGTCTTCAATACAACCGAAGGCGCACAAGCACTTTCCGACAGTCGGTCACTTCGTCAGGCTGCGCTGATGAACAAGGTTCCTTACTACACAACTGTGGCAGGAGCCGTAGCAGCAGCTCAAGGCATCGAAGCTTTCCGAGCGAAAACGCTTGAAGTAAGGTCCCTACAATCTTACTTCTGCTAGTATAGTTTAACAGGTCCGGGTTGAGGCTTCTCAGCCCGGTCAGTTTTTTAGTGTGATGGGCCACACCACCACAACGTAAGAAAGGTGTACGAGCCATGGAAAAGGTACCTATGACGCCGGAAGGTTATGTGATGCTCACAGAAGAGCTTAAGCATCGCACGACCGGAGAACGCCCGCGCATTATCGCAGCCATTTCCGAAGCACGTGCTCACGGTGATCTTTCAGAGAATGCGGAATACCACGCAGCGAAGGAACAGCAGAGCCTGAACGAAGGCCGGATCAACGAACTGGAAGCCCTTCTGGGTCTTGCAGAAATCATCGATCTGACCAAACTCAGCGGCGATACTGTCAAATTCGGTGCAACCGTATCTCTCATTGACGAAGATACCGAGGAAGAAAAGAAGTACATGATCGTTGGTGATGTTGAAGCTGACGTAAAACGTGGACGCATTTCTATCTCCTCCCCAATTGCACGCGCACTCATCGGCAAGTCTGTTGGTGACAGCGTCGAAGTGACTGCTCCAGGTGGTGCACGCGGTTACGAGATTACTGAAGTCCAATTCGGTTAAGTAAATTGTAGAGCTGAATTCAGCATTTCAGGACTTCTCATGAACTGAGATAGTCCTTGCTGAATTTCAGAGCCTTATGATTTCAAGAAATGAAAGTGCCGCTCTGAGCGGCATTTTTTATGCAACCCACACGAGTTATCCACTAATTACAGAACAAATATTAGGTTCCTCGATAAGTTAACGGATTTACTTCAAAAATCTGAAAAAGCAGCCAAACGCTGCGACAATCTGGCACGGATCACTGCCTAAAAAGCTCATATCTCATCACAATCCGCGCTTACCAACACAATTATAGGTATATATTCGTTATTTTGCATGGATAAATCTACTTACTGTTAACCCTTGTAAATGCAAATGAACTCGACAAATTGACGGGAAATTTGCTGCCATGACCACCAATTCATTTTCAGGTCTGAAAAGCCAGCTCGGTTTTTTCAAAATCGATAGTCAGACCATACAAACACTTTCAGATCTTTGGCCCAGTGTTGAGGGCCACTTAACACAGATTTTGAGCGATTTTTACAACCACGTTCAGCGTGATCCGGAACTGAAGAAAAAGGTTTCCGGTAAGGTTGATGGCTTGAAATCAGCTCAAGCAAGCCACTGGAAGATCCTGTTCACTGGCGGTTTTGATTCCACCTATATGGAGCGCGTTGACAAGATTGGCCGCGCCCACGTGTACACCGACCTTGAACCGGATTGGTATATTGGTGGTTATACGTTTATTCTCGAAGAGCTGACCAAAGTGCTCTCCAGCAAGATGCGCTTTTCACCGGGCCGCTTGTCACGCAGCCTGATCGCTCTTCAAAAAGCAGTGATGTTCGACATGGGACAAGCGGTCTCCGCCTACCATCGTCACTACACAGAGGAGCGCGATGAGCGCACCCAACAGCTTGAAGATGCTATCAATGCGTTTGAGCGGACAATCACCAAGCGGATAGAGCAGACAGCAGAAGCCGGCAATCGCGTCGAAAACTCTGCACTCACTCTTCGCGAGACATCCGAGCAAAGCAAAATGGCTGCAGAAGCTGCGAGCCAGTCTGCTGACTACACAGCCTCTGATGTTCACTCCGGTGCGGCTGCGGTTGAAGAGATGTCCGCAAACGTCGCCGAAATCGGTTCGCAAGTGACCCGCTCTGCAGAAACAGCACAGACTGTTTCCAAAGATGCAGAACGCACCAACGACACTGTCCTCGGTTTGCAGACAGCAACCAACGAGATCGGCGCTGTGACTGAGCTCATCAGTGCAATCGCAGAGCAGACCAACCTTCTGGCCCTCAACGCAACCATTGAAGCAGCCCGTGCAGGTGATGCAGGCCGCGGCTTTGCTGTTGTGGCAAGCGAAGTGAAAGACCTCGCAAGCCAGACAGGTCAGGCAACCGACGAGATCGCCTCCAAGATCAGCGCGATCCAAAGCGAAACACGCCGCTGCGTAGAAGAAATCTCTGCTATCTCCCAGAAGATTGAGGAGGTCAGTTCGACAGCGACGGCAATTGCTGATGCAGTGGACCAACAGGCCATCGCAACCAACGAAATCTCTTCAAGCATTCAGTCCGCTTCTCAAAATGCGAAGGGCGTAACAAGCGAGTTGAGCAACATCCTGGCAACTGCAGACGAATCCAAACGCGCTGTTGCCACAGCAACATCCGCTGCGACAGAACTCAGCCAGCAAAGCGAAGCAATTTCAGAAGAAATCTCTCATTTCTTCTCAAGCATCCGCTGCCTTTAATCGTCACGACGACAATTCAAGAACACCAGAACGGCCTTCCACGTGAGGGCCGTTTTTGTATTTGCAGTCCAGAGCAGCAGCTCACAAAGTCAACCAAGACACGTCCCTCTAACACCAAGAAGAAAAACAAAAAAAAGGGAACGCAATGTCCATCAAATTCAAACTGCTTGATGAAAGTGGTCTGCCCGATACCACAGCACATGTCTGGGTCGCAGGCTGGATCAACGGAGGGTCACAGGAACACTTCAAGGTCTTGGAAGGAAACAATTTCACCAGACCGAGCACGACAAACGCACCAACCAGCGTTCCGTTTCAAAAGCTCTCGGATATCGGCGATGTAGTGCTAGAGGACAAAACCAACGGTGATGACCGCTTCCTGTTTGTTGTCTCCAAAGACAAGCCGCAGGACCTCACAGTCACAAACAACAACCCGATTCAATACACCCAGTACCCTTATGCCAACACACCCGGCGTGGAGGCTCCCGGCCCGTTTGACGTTTTCGAATTTGGTCTGGATGCTCAGCTGAACCTGTCCGCGGTGAGCGGTTTTGGTCTCAACCTACGTTTTGATGTTGAAGGCTTGGACGGCCCGCAATATGGCATGCGCAAAGACGTGACACGGGCTCAGATTGCCAAGGCCTTCACAAAGTTCATGAGGAACGAAGCTAAGGCTGATCCAGCCGCCGCTCACTTCCTCCCCCTGCTCTACTCCACACCGCTCACAAAAGGCGGGTTCCAACCGCCCCTCGTGGTCAATCAGTTCTTCGCCATCTGTGATCCCAACGACTGGCTCGCCTCAAAATCCGGCAACTACCAGAAAACAACAAATGATCCCCTGGCGACCTATTGGGATGAGACCCTCGACCGTTTCTTTTCGCCGGGAAACGTCTTGAGCATCAATCTCGGTTCAAAAGCGGTTCCTCGTTTGTATGAAGGAAGCTGCACCACACAGACACAATCTGGTTCAACCGAGCAAACCCAAGTCTATACGCTGACAGGCCCAGCTGGCACTTTCCACTTCTACAAGCCGGAAAGCGGTCTGACGAGCAGCCAATACGTCTTCCAGCAATCCTTTGGCGTTGGTTTAACTCCGGCGGGGGCTGCTGGAGATGCAGGCCTGCTCCAGGATAGTATCTGGGAAGCGCTGTGCCGCGGTGTAGCACTAGACGGCGTATTGACCGCCGAAACGACAGAAAGCGCACAGGCAGCCTTTAGCACCTCAAAATGGAACGATTGGAGCAAGTGGTACGAGGCAGGCAAGACATGTCACTATTACTCAAAGTTCTTGCACTACAGCGACAGTGATGGAAACGACTCACGCCTTTCCGGCAAACCATCCCTCATGCTCAATCAGGCAGCCTATGGCTTCAGCATGGATGAAAATCCGGTCGGCCCCTATGACGGCCCTGAAGTTCCCTCGAAAACGAACGAAAACATAAAGTCAGGCACAGTTACAATCACAGTCGGTAAGTGGATGTGACCACGCATAAAAAAACGGCCTTCCTACGCGAAGGCCGTTTAAAAAGTTTCTCCCGGATAAGCCCCGTTAGAAATACTCAGGCTTATCAATCGGCACGTTCGGCTCATCCTTGATACGGCGGATGGTCAGTGCAGTGCGAACGTGATCCACATTCTTTGTGGAAGTCACATCGCGAATAATGAAGTTCTGGAAGGTTTCCAGATCTTTAGCCGTACAGCGCATGATGAAGTCAACTTCACCTGACACCATGTAGCTCTCCCGAACCAACGGCCATTCCTTGACTTGCGCTTCAAATGAGACGAGGTCATTCTCTGTTTGGTTATGCAATCCAACCATGACAAAGGCGGTGACTTCATATCCCAGTTGTTTCTCATCAAGTAGCGTACGGTAGCCGCGAATGAGTCCTGCTTCTTCCAGGGCTCGAACCCTGCGCAAACATGGGGGCGCAGAAATTCCTACACGACGAGCCAGCTCCACATTGGTAATGCGGCCGTCTCCCTGCAGCTCCTTCAAAATTTGCCAGTCGATCGAATCCAGACGCGCTTTCAAGCTCGTCTCCTTTGCTTGTCCTATTGGATTAACAGTTAACCTGTTTTACAACACTGCCTAAAACACGAAGTTAGGCGAAATGCTAGTTTATTGCTTATTTGCGACAGACTATATCAACAAATAGCATTTTGCAGACACTTCCCGAAAGCTGGGGGAACAAAATGTCGCAAAACCTGTGGGTTTTAACAGATGGCAAGATCGGAGACGTAGCGCAATGCATCGGTGTAGCCGACGCCTTGGGACTGCCCTACGAAATTCGATTAGTTGCCCCCCGCAAGCTTTTTACCTACGCAATGCCTTGGGGACCAATCGATCCCAAAGACGCACCACACAAGCCAGAAAGCCCGCTTGCACCCCCATATCCCGCGGTCGCGATTGCATCCGGGCGCAGAGCGGTGCCCTACTTACGCGCACTAAAGCGGCTTTCCAAGGGCCAGACCTTTACTGTTTTCCTCAAGGACCCAAAGATCAACAGCAAATTTGCTGATTTTGTCTGGGCGCCGGAACATGACGGAATTTCTGGGAAAAACATAGTAACAACACTTACGTCACCTCACCGTTTCTCAGCGCAAAAGCTGCAGGACGCGCGCGACAACCCACTTGAGGCAATCGCAGCGCTGCCAAAGCCCAAAGCAGCTGTCCTGATTGGCGGCAATTCCCAGCATCACACCTTTACGCCCGACAATATCAACACGCTTCTCGCCGCACTTAAAAACCTGTCGCAAACCCACTCGCTCATGATCACCTGCTCCCGCCGCACCCCAAGAGAGCTGGCAATGCAGTTGCATGATCTGGGCAGATCCGAGGGTCATCTCTTCTGGAATGGGGAAGGTGAAAACCCCATCGCCCAGTACCTGGCCAACGCAGAAATCACAGTGGTTACAACAGATTCCACCAATATGGTGGGCGAAGCTGCAGCCACCGGAAAGCCTATCTACGGCTTCCGCCCAACAGGCACTCACAAAAAGTTTGATAGGTTTTTATCAAGAATGGAGGATTTGGGAGTACTTCATCCCTTCCCCGGAGACATATTAGCACCTACTTATGAACCGATAGACGCAACACCGGATATTGCGGATGCCATATCCAAAGCGATTGAACAAAAGCAAACGAGCGGATAGAACCCCTCCCTAACACGGCACTGGTACTATCCAAGCGCGCACGAAATTTGAGGTTCTGAGGAAATGACTGTTAAGCACACCAAACTCCTGATCGTAGGCTCCGGCCCTGCAGGCTACACCGCCGCAATCTACGGCGCGCGCGCCATGCTGGAACCGCTTCTGGTCACAGGTGTGCAGACTGGCGGTCAGCTGACCATCACCACCGACGTTGAAAACTACCCGGGCTTTGCCGATCCAATTCAGGGTCCTTGGCTGGTTGAAGAAATGCGCAAGCAGGCAGAAAACGTCGGCACCAAGATCGATTACGATACAATTCTGGAAGCAGACCTCTCCAAGCGCCCGTTTGAGCTGAAAGGCGACAGCGGCACCCTCTACACCGCAGATGCCCTCGTCATCGCAACCGGTGCACAGGCAAAATGGCTCGGTTTGCCTTCAGAGGAAAAGTATCAGGCTGGTGGCGTCTCCGCATGTGCAACCTGTGACGGTTTCTTCTACCGTGGTAAGGAAGTTGTTGTGGTTGGCGGCGGCAACACCGCTGTTGAAGAAGCGCTCTACCTCGCGAACCTGGCAGAAAAAGTCACGCTGGTTCACCGTCGTGATGCCCTGCGCTCCGAAAAGATCCTTCAGGAACGCCTCTTCAAAAACGAAAAGATCAACGTGGTCTGGGACAGTGAAGTGGATGAGATCCTCGGCACCGAAAACCCAGCTGTTGTGACTGGCATCCGCCTGAAAAACCGTAAGACCGGTGAAACCACAGAAATGTCCACACACGGCGTATTCATCGCCATTGGACACGCTCCAGCGGTTGACCTTGTCAAAGATCAGGTAAAGATGAAGGAATCCGGTTACATTTGGACCGAAGCTGATTCAACTCAGACATCCATTCCGGGTGTGTACGCAGCTGGTGACGTGACTGATGAGCAGTACCGTCAGGCCGTGACCGCTGCAGGAATGGGCTGCATGGCTGCACTGGAAGCAGAACGCTACCTGGCAGCTTTGGAATCTGAAACTGAAGCAGCAGAATAAGAAACCGGGAAGATGGGGGGAAAGCAAATGCCAGGCCGTTCTTTGGATTGGGACAAGCTGCGGATTTTCCACGCAGCAGCACAGGCAGGAAGCTTTACCCACGCAGGCGAAGCTCTCAACATGAGCCAGTCGGCTGTCAGCCGTCAGGTCAGTGCACTTGAGGCAGAGCTGGGTGTCCCCCTCTTCCACCGTCATGCGCGCGGACTGATTCCAACAGAACAAGGCGAGCTTCTTTACAGAACCGCCCGCGAAGTTCTGCTGAAACTGGAAACCGTTCAGTCCCGCCTGACAGACACCAAGGAAAAGCCAAGCGGTACGCTCCGCGTCACCACCACAGTGGGCCTCGGCTCCACTTGGCTCACCGCCCGTGTCAACGAGTTCGTGGATCTTTACCCGGACATGCGTCTGGAGCTCATCTGTATGGATGACGAGCTGGATCTGGGCATGCGCGAGGCAGATGTCGCCATCCGCCTGCGCCAGCCAACACAGCCGGACCTGATCCAGCGCAAGCTCTTTACAGTGCACTTCCACGTCTATGCCTCACCAACTTACATTGAGCGCTTTGGCAGCCCGAGCACCATTGATGATCTGGACCATCACCGTCTGATCACCATCGGTGACAACATGGCCTCCTACCTGCGCGCGATGAACTGGCTTGCAACTGCCGGATTGCCAAACGGCGAGCGCCGCGATGTTTCCCTGCGCGTGAACAACCTGTCTGGCATCAAGAAGGCTGTACAGACCGGTGTCGGCATCGCTATTCTGCCAGACTACATGGTTGAGCCGGGCGCAGGCATCAAACGCGTTATGTCTGTGACACAGGAAGAGCTGCCAAGCTTTGATACCTACTTCGTATATCCATCAGAGCTGAAAAACACTGCTCGCGTGACCGCATTCAGAGACTTCCTCGTCTCCTATGCAGAACGTTGGACACACTAGGCCTGAACTGCGGAAAAGAGCTAAGTTGGCTTGATTAGCCTGCTCAGGAGTTTCAACCCTAAGTTTTGCACTGCAAAATAAATAATATTCCAGATCTCTTTTGAGGCCTCTCAGACCGTCTGTGAGGCCTTTTTCACGCCATCTCATCCCGAAATGACAATATCTTACGCAGAGTTAGCTTTCTGATAGTTGTCAAATCCTGCAATGAAGTTCCGAGGGTTTTGAGCCCCCTTAAAAATGCATAGCTGCAATGCAAAAATTAAGGATTGCTGTTTCGGCGCTGCACTGCATATATACACCTGCTGTTGATCAGTTGTTGTCACACCTCTCCTCCCAGTGACATCAACATCCGATCAACTGTTCCCCTCTGGAAGGTGATTGCACCCATTAGGTGCTTTATCATTCATCACTTCGAAACCGGACCGCATGGTCCGGTTTTTTTTTGCCAAATGCCAAAGATGACCAAGGGTCTCCCTAAGTCTTTTAGTCAGCAAACCTCTCCAAGCACCTCGCAGCACACAAAGCTAACAGCGCACCTGACGCGCTATAAAGCTGTTTTGAAAGGCCTTTTGCTGAGCAGTTACAGCCGCTGACAAACACGCATGACATGCTCAAAATCGCCCTGCCTAAAAACAGACCTAAGGTCGCTTACTTCTTGGGCACACTAAAAAATCAACAATCCCGGATACACGCAGAGACATGCGGATTCATCAGGCTGTTGCGCAGCACCACCTTGGGAAAACCCATCAGATTCAAGGTATTCCCAACTCACATAAACTAGTAGTTTCTGCAATCCTTACTCAAATTAACTATATTTTTCCTAGGTAAATCTTCAAACAGTCAAATTTCACCACCTCTAATCAGCGAAATTACAAATCAGCTTGCATCCTTTACTTATCGAATCATACCTATTGGCAAATATCCGAGGTAATGGATGTGAATGACCTGAGAAAAGCATTTTACACTCTGGTTGCCTGCGCACTTTTCGCAATCTATGGCGAAATCTCCCACGCCATAAGCGAAGCTGACAGAGCGGAACGGCTCGGCAGTCAAATCACTTTGCACATTCCAGCAGAATAACAGCGGCACACTTTGATTCCTCTTTTAACGAGGACAAGCCGCTTTTCAGTTATCCACAACAACCGGCAGGTTATCCTTCCAGTTCAATCCTGCCTAATCCTACAGCTCTAAAAACCCATTGAGTGAATAGGCTAATTCGCCAAACCCAACACCACATCACAACGCGCACAAAAAAGCCCGAGTGGCTTTGTCGCTCATTCGCAATCAAACCACTCAGGCCTTTTAAAAGCTTATCAGCAAGCGTTTACCGGTAGAGGTTCTGCCCTTCCAGATCCTTATAAAGGTGCGCCACCTGCTCCGCATAGCCATTGTAAAGCTGTGTTGGCACGCGCTCATCCGTACCCAGCAAACGCTCAGAAGCCTGCGACCAGCGAGCATGCGGCACTTCAGGGTTCACATTCGCCCAGAAACCGTACTCGCTCGGGCCAATCTTTTCCCAGAAGCTGACCGGACGTTGATCAGTAAAGGTAATCTTCACGATAGATTTGATGGATTTGAAGCCGTACTTCCATGGCATCACCAAACGGATCGGCGCACCATACTGCTTCTGCAACGGCTTGCCATAGATACCCGTCGCTACGAATGCCAGGTCGTTCATGGCCTCATCCATGGTCAAGCCTTCAACGTAAGGCCACGGATACCAGAACTGACGCTGGCCGCTGGCCACGTCGGAATCTTCAAAGGTCTCAAAACGGATATACTTAGCACCATTCTGCGGACCAGCGTACTTCACCAGCTCGGATAGCTGGAAGCCAGTCCACGGCACAGCCATCGCCCATGCTTCAACACAGCGGTGACGATAAAGGCGCTCCTGCAAAGGCATCTTGCGCACCAGATCATCAAAATCGATGGTCTGCGGATTATCAACCATACCGTCAATGGTGATCGCCCACGGACGTGTCTTCAACGCCTGCGCAGCACCGGAAATGCGCTTGTGTGAGCCAAACTCATAGAAGTTGTTGTAAACGGATGTCACGCTCTCAGGCGTAATTGCCCGTTTCAGGGTGAAATCAGGGTTCCGCTCAGCTGGGTAGAGATCAAGGGTCGGGTCTTTGCCATCCTGTGCAAACACACTGCTCACCAGACCAGTACCACCAGCAGCCAGACCAAGGCCAACAGCGCCCAAGCCCTTCATAAACCTGCGCCGGTTGAAGAACACATCCTCAGGTGTCGCTTCTCTTTCCGGAATAATCCATTCAGGCCTATGAATAATGTTCATGCTGCCATCTCCAAGCAGGTAAGGGTTACGGTAATGTCTACCAATATTGGCCTATGACTTAGCGGCGAAACCCCTTAAACTTCAAGTAAACCCCCCGTGATCCTTTTCGTGATCACGCGAGGCGGGCACAGGACGAACTGTCAGACCACTCGGTTCAAAGCTGCCATCAACATCCAATCAGATTAGATTTCTTTAAATTCAGCAGGTTCAAGACACCCTTTCAAATATGCCTCCAGCTTATTCTGAAACACGCAGCGTATGTCAGACAGGGCAAAGGAACGGCACCATGACAATCGGATTTATCGGCCTGGGCGCCATGGGCCTTGGAATGGCCCAGCGCATCAACAAAGAACACGCTCTAAAGGTCTACAACCGCTCTCCGGAAAAAGCCGCTGATCTAGTCGCGGAGGGAGCACAGCAAGCCACATCCCTGCAAGACTTTGCAGACTGCGATATCGTTTGCTCAATGCTGTCAAATGATGCAGCTGTTGAGGCCGTCTATCTCGCCGGAGACACTCTGGCACTGCCACTGAGAGAAAACAGCATCTCCATCTCCCACAGCACCATCAGCCCACCAATGGTAGACCGCCTCACAGCCGCCCACGAGCACGCTAATGTCAGATTCTTATGTGTGCCAGTCCTTGGTCGGCCAGACAAAGCCGCGGAAGGCCAACTGGTCGCCGTCGCAGCAGGTGAACGCAGCACAATGGATGAAGCCCGCTCTGTTCTGGAAGCCATATCCATGCGGCAATTCTGGATGGGCCCAACACCGCGCCAAGCTGCAGTCACCAAACTGGGCATGAATTTCATGATAGCGGCAGCGGTGGAAGCTTTGGCCGAAAGCTTCACCCTGACAAGAAAGGCGGGCATAGATCCGGAAACCTTCCTCACACTAATAACAGAAACACTGTTCAGCGCTCCCGTCTATCAAGCCTACGCTCCACTCATCGCCCGCGAGCAAACCCCCTCTCCCGGCTTCAAAACCTCGTTGGGCCTGAAGGACGTCAACCTGGCGCAGCAAACAGCTCAGGACCTCAAAGTACCGCTCCCCACAGCAGATGTCGTCGCCAACCAACTCCGCACCGCAATCGCAGCTGGATATGCAGACGAAGACTGGTCTATCCTCGCCCGCCTCATGGCCCAAACGGCCTCCCTACCGTCTATTAAGCCTTGATGACAATATCGCAGGAGCAAAGAAAAACCCGGAGCATTGCCCCGGGTTCTTTTTCTGTCTCACTTTAGAGCGTATTCCCGAAAAGTGGTTCCGGTTTTCGGACAAGAATACGCGCGCAAGCTCTGGAGTATCAGGCTGGTGCAGTTGCACCCTCAATCACTTTGTCCGCAGCCTTGCCGGAAAGTTCGGCAAGGTGGTCAAAGTTACGAGAGAACGTCGCCACACCAGCTGTTGCAGAGCGAAGCTCTACAATAAGGTCGCTGAGTTCGCTCTCAGGGATCATGGCTTCCACTTCATCCCAGCCATCCCAGTTATCGCGGGCGTCAAATCCAAGGATCTGACCACGGCGACCGGAAACAATCGCATTGATACGAGCTGTTGTATCTGACGGACAGGCCACAACAACCTTATCAACGGGCTCAAGAAGAACTGGCTTACATTCCTTCAAGCCATCTTTCATGGCCAGAATGCCTGCCATGCGGAAAGCCTGATCGGAGCTGTCAACGGAGTGATAGGAGCCATCCTTCAGTGTCACAGCCACATCCACGACCGGGAAGCCTAGAGGCCCTTTTTCAAGAGCTTCTTTCACGCCATCCCCGACAGACGGAATGTACTGCTTAGGCACCACGCCACCAGTAATCGTATCGTTGAAGCTGTGCCCTTCACCACGTGGCATAGGCTGAATAGCCAGCACCACATCGCCAAACTGACCGTGGCCACCACTTTGCTTTTTATGGCGTCCGCGCAGCTCAGTCGTGCCGCGAATGGTTTCCTTATATGGAATACGAGGTTCAAAGCTCTTCACAGACAACCCATAGCGCCCGGTCAGTTTTTCAAGAGCAACACGCAGATGCATTTCGCCCTGCCCCTCCAGTACGGTCTCGCCCGTGCTCTGGACCTGGGTAATGCTCAGGGATGGATCCTCATCCACCAACTTAGAAAGCGCAGTAGAGAGTCTGACTTCATCCTTCCGTTCTGTCGCCGTAATCCCCTTGGAAAGAACTGCATCCGGAGTATCAACGACAAACAGACTTTGTGAAGGCTTGGCACCAACACCAAGGGTCATGCCGGTTTCAATGTTATCCAGCTTGCCAAGAGCCACGAGATCACCAGCAACAGCCTCTGTAATCTTCTTCGGCTGCAAACCCTGCATCTGAAACAGACCAGATGGGCGATACTCTTCCCCATGTCTGTCGTAAAGAAGCGCACCTTCCTTCACAGACCCACCAAACAGACGGGCAACAGAGAGCTTGCCGCCGTGTGAAGTGTGGTAGGTTTTCAGCACCTGAAGAATAGCATCATCTTCCTTGAGCCCAAGACGCTTGCGGGTTTCAACAATACCTGGAGCATCATGGCGCAAAGCCTTCAGCAAGCGGCGGATGCCATTGCCTTTGATCGCGCTGCCAATAAACACAGGGCAGATTTCACCGCGCTGCATTTCCTGCACAAGATCATCAAAAATGACCTCACTCTCAGGCGCTTCGTCTTCTAAAAGCTGCTCCATGAGAACGTCATCGTGATCTGCCAGCATTTCCATCATGGCATAGCGCGCTTCCACCTCACGGGCGCGCTCATCATCTGGAATCTCGATGGTCTTGCTTGGCTTGCCTTCCTGGTAGACAAAGGCCCGCTCCAGCGCCAGATCAATAAAGCCTGTCGCAGTGCCGTCCTCCCAGATCGGGATCTGGCGCAACACCATTGGAAGGCTCGAAGCGGGCTGCAATGCCTGAAGCATCGCGCGCACACTACCTGTTGCCTTGTCTATTTTGTTCAGGAAGAGAACATGCGGGATGTTCCGCTGTTCAAGTGATTTGAGAATGAGTTGAAGAGCTGCTGTCTTCTTTTCATCTGGCTCAGCAACCACAACGGCAATATCTACGCCGTTTAAGACACTGTTGCCTTCGTGAAGAAATTCTACGGATCCGGGGCAGTCGATAAATGTGAAGTGATCGCCCTTATAGGTGCAGGTGGCAATGTTCGCCTCAACGCTCATGCTGTGATCACGCGCTTCGTCACTGCTGTCACCCAGCGAGCTTTTCGCGTCAACACTTCCCTGTCGCCCAATAGCCCCCGTTCGTGCGAGAAGAGCTTCCAGCAGTGTGGTCTTGCCACTTGCGAAAGGTCCAATTATGGCAACCGAACGAGGGCTGCGAACCCTGCCTCCGGCAACTCCGACATGCTTGTCTCCCATGATCCATACTCCCTGTTTGGGTTTGGGAAGCAGACACGGGCGTTTGCGCCATGGCGGCGCAAAATCACACGCGCCTTCCAGAGGATTATAAGACTCTGGATAAGTATCGTCACTCGGAAACACAGTGATATGCAAGCGCCAAAACAACAGCGGACTGAAGCGTGACAGTCCGCCGCACAATATGAACCGGCGCTATTTATAAAGATCAAAGGGTTAGGATTCACAATCCCCCTAAGAATTAAAGGATCACTGCTTGGTCAACCGCAGTCCTGTGACGCCAGCTGTGATGTTCGCTCCGGTCTGTCCTTGCAGGCTTAAAGGCTGCAAAGCGATAGAGCGATTCAGGCCACCCAGCAGGACATTGGCCTGCACACCAGCACCCAGCGTGACACCGGCAGACACACCGCCGTAATTCCCGGCAAGAGAACCCGGCTTCAGGTTAGCCTTCGGCGCAACAACACCCCAAACCAACGTTCCGGATGTGACGGGTCCGATGTCGATACCGTAGCTGTTGATAGTACCGGTATATCCTTCGATACGCTTCCCGCTCGGCGATTTGAAAACACAGGACAGTTCATGAGAGGAGCCAACAATGAAGTTGGTCCCGGCAACCAGATCACAGGTCAAAGATCCAACTTCAACACCAGGGCGATCCTTTTGGGGTTCTGCAGGAGGAGGTGCAGGCGTGTCTGCAGAATAGGCGGAAGTGCTGAGACCAAGAGCGGCAACAGCAGCAAAAGCAAGGCATTTCTTCATTATTGTTCTCCAGTGCTCAGGCTCTACGACCTTTTCACAATGGGAAACCAAAGCGTACGGACTGTCAAAGCCTTGCTACGATCACAGTGAATGCTCCGCTTAGTTCCAGCGTTATTTTTACCTAGTGATATGCGTTAGAAATTGTGATTAGGATTTTCACCATAAACGCATCACAGACCGACCTGCCCTGTCCGTCACCTCACCGGGTTAACCCTAAGCATCCCTTAAGCCGTTCAAATTCATCTACGAAAAGCCCTGCATGCAAAAGGACTTACGGAAAAATTATCGATAAACCCTACATCCTCAGAAGGTTTCATAAAGCTGTATACCAATTATTAACCATAGATATTAAGCCTAACGATTTGACCCATTTTGGGACACTTTAGAACAATGTTTTAAATAAAACACGAGAGTCTCCACTCAGAAATTGAGTACGGAGAATCAGCAATGCGCTCAAATTTGAAGACACTTTTGTTTGGCGTAACCGGTGCAATAGCCATTGCAACTCTTCCAGCGATCGCGCAGGCAAATCCCATCAATGCCCGCATTACAACTGCTTTCGGGGCTCTCGAAGGCAAGATGCTGGGCCTGTTGTCAGGAACAGCTGCTTTCGGGCAGGGTCCAGGCTTTGCATCACAATTTGATGCGACCGCAGGCGGGACCAAGGATTATGGCTTTTATGCTGGCACAGGCCGCATGGGCTTCCGCACGCAGGACTACAACTACTTCGGTGTTGTTGGCTCTGCAGCGCAAATCAACGGTGGAGCCGGTTCCTTCGGCTACATAGGTGCAGAAGCACAGGTTCACTTTGAAAACCTGTCTGTTGACGGCCTCATCGGCGTTCAGATGATCGACGATACGGGCTCTGTCATGGGTGGTGCAACCGCATCTTACTATGCCAGCGAAAACGCACGCTTTTACGCGGGTTACCGCTATCTGCGCGACAGCCATATCTACGCAATGGGTATGGAATTCAAGCCAGGGACAGAAACCGCAAACGGCATGACGATGTTCGCAGACCTGCGCTCTGAGAAGCTCGAAAACGCTTCTATTATGGCAGGCGTCCGCTTCTCCTTCGCTGATGCACAGACATTGGTTGAGGAAAGCCGCGGAACATACGTCAACAACAGCTACATTCTGGATGCTCTCCTCCCGGACTAAGCATCCAAAAGCGTATCCCCGAAAAGTGGATTCCGGTTTTCGGATAAGGATACACACAAACAAAGCACCAAAGTTTTCTTTGGTGCTGCGAAACACCTAAAACAAAAAAGGCGCTGCGTGATGCGGCGCCTTTTTTGTATCTGTAGCTTAAGACTGGATGCCTGAGATCTCCCAGGCATCCGTTTCAGAAAATCGCTTACTTCAGGTTTCCGCAGAAACGCTGAATACGAGTGCATGCCTCAGTCAGAGCTTCAGTGGAAGTCGCGTAGGAAACGCGGAAGTTTGGACCCAGACCGAACGCGGAACCCGGTACAACAGCAACCCCTTCAGTTTCCAGAAGCTCACTTGCAAAATCCAGATCAGTCTCGATCACCTTACCAGATGGCGTAGTCTTGCCAATGGTGCCAGCACAGGATGGGAACACGTAGAACGCACCCTCTGGAACCGGACACTCAAGACCAGAAGACTGGTTCAACATAGACACAACCAGATCACGACGATCCTGGAAAACCTTGTTGTTGACTGGAATGAAATCCTGCGTCCCATTCAGCGCTTCAACCGCTGCTGCCTGAGAAATGGAGCATGGGTTGGAAGTGGACTGGGACTGAACCTTCGCCATCGCCTTGATCAGATCAGCAGAGCCACCCGCATAACCAATACGCCAACCGGTCATGGAATACGCTTTGGAAACGCCATTCACGGTCAAAGTGCGATCATAAAGCTGAGGCTCGATCTGCGCAGGTGTGGTGAACTCAAAGTCATCATAGACAAGGTGCTCATACATGTCGTCAGACATGATCCAGACATGCGGGTGCTTCAGCAGAACGTCGGTCAGAGCTTTCAGCTCATCGCGGGTGTAGCCAGCACCAGACGGATTGGATGGTGAGTTGAAGATCAACCACTTGGTTTTAGGCGTAATCGCCGCTTCCAGCGCTTCAGGCGTGATCTTGAAGGTCTTCTGATCCGCTTCAACAACCACAGGCTCACCACCAGCCAGCAGCACCATGTCAGGGTAAGACACCCAGTACGGTGTTGGGATGAGAACTTCATCGCCTGGATTGATGGTTGCGATCAATGCATTGTAGAGCACCTGCTTGCCGCCGGTTCCGACAGTAATCTGGTTTGGCTCATACTTCAGGCCATTGTCACGCAGGAACTTGGCGCTGATTGCCTGTTTCAGCTCAGGAGTGCCATCAACCGCTGTGTATTTTGTTTTGCCTTCATTAATAGCTGCAACTGCAGCAGCTTTAATGTTGTCTGGCGTATCAAAATCTGGTTCACCAGCACCAAGGCCGATAACGTCGCGGCCTGCGGCTTTCAGTTCGCGTGCCTTCGTGGTCACTGCAATCGTTGCAGACGGTTTCACACGAGACAGCGAGTCAGCGATAAAGCCCATAATGCCCTCCAATAGAAGCGGGTACGTTCTTCGCAAAATAAGTGCGGGCAGACCCTAAGGTGCAGACCAAAGCTTGGCAAGCGCAAACACGCCAGTTTTTCCGCTCAAATTTCGCCAAAGACTGCAGATTTTTTCAAATATTACTCCCCAGATATAATCAGAGGCTCTATGACGCTGCGTCTCTTGTATTTCCAGAGGAACAAAGCTAAGCACCCCCTGAAGCTAAAGACCTGACCATTTAGCTGGTCCCATCAGAAATGAGAGCCCGAATTCCGTGAAAAGCCTGCTGCGAAAACTACTCGAAAATCAGTTCATTCGCTTCGGAATGGTTGGCGGCTCCGGTCTTGTGGTCGATCTGGTCGCCCTTGCCTTTTTCTGGCAAGTGGTCGGTCTTGATCCCCTCATTGCGCGAATCCTTTCTATATGGATTGCCATGACCAACAACTGGTTCTGGAATCGCATCTTCACCTTCCGCTCGGCAGGAAGTCCGTTTGGGGAGTATGTGAGATTCGTTCTGGTCAACAGCGTCGGGGCGGTCATCAACTACAGCACCTATGGCGCGCTGATCACCCTGATTGACGGCTTCTCCACCTATCTGGCTGTTATCCTCGCCACACTGGTATCCATGACCTTCAACTTCGTGCTTTCAAAAATCTACGCATTCAAAAACTAAGCGCAGGTATCTTGGGAAAAAGGGGCTCTTTTTGGATGTGCCGACAGGGTAAAAAACACCCCTGCCAGCACAAAGCACTCAGGTCCGCCAGCACCTAGAAATTCTGGGAGATTTGATTGTATTTTCGTCCCTACATCAAATGCTACTCGTAGGTGCAGCGCACAAACAACCCCTACCCCTGCGGTATGTACTGTTTTTTTTAACCATAACGATATCAAGTATTCCGCTCAGTAGAACTACATAGGATAAGTTGCGGGCGCGCACTAACCTCCATTTAACCAATTCCCTTTTCTTTTCTAACGCTTAAATCGCCTATTACTCTCAGCAGCGCCATACTGTCACTCTGCACGATTGGACTGCAGGCAGCTGTTCCATAAGTTCCACTTGCAGAATAATTCCGAACAGGAGTAACGTTCTGTTACAGCAATAAGCGGGGACGAACGATGGCCGTAGAACTAGCACTATCTGCAGAAACTGTTCGCTTGATCGTACAAAAAGCGCGCGCTGTTTCCGAAAGCCTGCCAGACACTTACGAGGACGGGCACGAAGGTGACCTATCTTTCGATACGGAAAAGCTGGAAAACGTTCACCATCACGACGGACTTGCAGAAGAAGAGCATGACGACTTTTCTGAGTCTGAACTGAGAGAAATTATCGACGACCTCAACATCGACGAAGCGACAGAATTAGTCGCCATCGCATGGATAGGTCGCGGTGATTATGATCAGAACGACCTGGACATTGCCTTCTCTGAAGCACGCGAACGATCCACGTCTCCGGTCTCAACATACCTTTTGGGCCTCCCCCTCTTGCCTGATTATCTCGAGGCTGGTCTCGAAGCTCTGAATCTATAAGAAAATATGGGCAATAGCAGTTTTGCAATTGAGCGATCTGCTTAAGCTCAACCTGTGGTATCTCGAACACACCAAAATCCAGTAATATATACTTTCTGTATTCGATGTAATCCGCGTCTATTGGCCCCTACTCAGGAAAACAACTGACCAGGGCCGCAGGGGAGCACAATGAGAACCTCGCCAGTTGACTACCATCGTAAAGAGCACGTCAGCCACGCCCAATCACCATGGCCTGTTGCGGCAACAGTCATCGCTGCTTTCGTTGGCATAATGATCATGGTCTTGTTTGTCTTTTAGAGCGTAATCCTAAAAGACAAATGCCAGCACACGCAGCACGAGTGAAAACAAACGCTACGTTTCTGACACCGTCAAGAAGCTCAAAATCGCCTTGAGAGAAATTCAACGGAAGCGCTGACAGACCGCTTGCAGCACCTATTCGCTTGCAGTACAGCTGCGGGATGACTAGGGCATCTGCAAACATACTTCTTCTCATGGCCGGCCTCATCTGGGGCATTGCCTTTGTCGCGCAATCAACTGCAATGGAAAGTCTTGGACCCCTGCAGTTTTCTGGCCTGCGATTTCTCCTCGCCACCTTGGTGATTTTGCCGTTCGCGCTACGCGAACGCCGCATTCACAGCACCAAAAAACTTGGCAAGGCCCACCTTCCTGCGATGTTGATGGTTTGTGTTGCCTTCACTCTGGGCACTGTCCTGCAACAGTATGGCATCGTGATAACATCCGTCACCAACGCCGGTTTTCTAACCGCGATCTATGTTGTGCTGACGCCAATCCTTGTCACACTGTTCTTTAAAGGAAGGCCAAACTTCCTCGTGTGGCCTGCAAGCCTGTTCACCCTGCTCGGCATTTACCTGCTCGGCGGTGGTTTGACAGCTTTGAACGGTGGCGACTTGCTCATGCTCTTGTGCGCAGTTTTCTGGGCTTTGCAAGTGATCTTTGTTGGACGCCTTGCAACCTCCTCTGGCCGCCCAATCACGGTTGCCGTCATCCAGTTCGCCTTCCTCGGTGTGGTGTGTGTGGTAGCCTCACTCTTCTTCGAGACCTACTCCGTGCAAGCCCTTCAGGATGCGTGGTTCGAGATCTTCTTCGCAGGCGCATTGTCCGGAGGCGTGGCCTTCACCTTCCAGGCATTTGGTCAGCAGTGGACCACACCGTCCGATGCAGCCATCATGCTGTCATCAGAAGCCCTCTTCGCCGCTCTGGCTGCAGCCGTCATTCTGGGCGAACGCATCGCACCAATCGGACTAGTCGGCTGCGCCCTCATATTCAGCGGTATCCTGCTAGTTGAAGTCGGACCTCATTACCTCAAATCCCGACGAAGCATGGCGCAGGCCGAATAGAGCTTAAAAAAGCATCAGCACAAAACACAAAAGGCAGCCAACCGGCTGCCTTTATTCTATCTAACTTCCACGCAAGCTCTACACACTCACTTATCTTCAAGCCGATCCAAAATCTGGGAGATCTTGGTACCCATCCGGCCACCCGGCACCACAGAACGAGCCCCCTCCAAGTCCTCGGCACTGTCTTCACCAACCTTGATGATCATCGCCATTCCAAAACGGCCATGAATACCGCAGGTCACACCATAAATTCCCGGTGTATCAAAGGTAACATTCCGATCAGGAGACATCTTGCTGAACTTGAATTTAGGCCCACCATCCGGCGTCATCTTCTTGATCGAAATAACCGTGTGGTTTCCATCAAAATTATCAAACTTCACAGTAGCGCCCAACGGCACCTCAAGCAGATCAGGCTCAAAGCGGAACATATGAGAAGGTGTGTTCGCACTGGCATCAGTCACCTGATTAACGGAATACGTCTTGCCCTCCCCAGCAAGAGCACCACCCGCCATCAATACACTCACAAGAAGGGTTGAGAGAATTCTTTTCATCGAGAAACGTCCACCTGCAATTCGGAATTATTATCAACAATGCGTCCGTAACTGGCAGTCTGCATTGATCTAACGCAGCCTCCTAAGCAAAAACTATCTATGGCTTATGCTCTTTCCTTAAGCAGCCTTCAGCAATCGACATCCGGTTGTGGTTTGTGCACCATTCAGAGATTGGACAGGGTCAGAAGCACCTGCAATACTTTCGCTTAGCTCTCTTCTACCGTTTTTCAAGGCCACCTATTCCAAGGCCTGATCTGCTTTTTTCTGTAATAAATTTAAGGCTTCTGACCATGCAGCTTAAGGAACGAACTCGTCTCATCCCCCGCAAGACATTCTTCGATCCCATTGAGCGTCGCCTGGTTAAAATCAGCCCCTGTGGTCAATGGATCGCATTTCATGCCCCCATCAACGGCGTACACAATCTCTGGCTCGCTTGCATCGAAGACCCGCAGACAGCCCGCCCTCTCACAAGCTTCACAGATCGCCATCTTGGTCTCACGCTCGAGTGGGCGTTTGATGGCCATCACATTCTGTTTTCTCGGGATCAGTCAGGCGATGAGAACTTCTGTATCATGAGCGTCTCTATTCATGGTGGCGATCCCGTTTACTTGACGCCAAAGGTCGGAGCAAAAGCCTACCTTCAGGAAATATCGAGAAAACACCCCAATGAAATTTTGGTGGCTCATAATGTAAGGACAAAAAAGCATTTCGACCTTTACAGGGTTTCTCTTTGCACTGGAGCCAGCCAGCTCATTAAGCAAAACGATAGGTTTGCAGGATTCTTCACGGACAGCAACTTCAACGTTCGCCTCGCCCGCCGCTACACCGATAACGGTGAGGTTGAATATCTTCATAGACCGGACGGCAAAGACTGGCAGCGCTACACTCTCATTCCTTTTGAAGATAGTTTGACCACCAGACCCGTTGAGTTCAGCGAAGATGGACAAACCCTGTTCTGGATCGACAGCCGCGGGCGAGACAAAGCCGCTGCACTAGCAGAAAATACACAAACACGAGCCATTGCCGTTCTGGCACAAGACTCGCAGGCAGACATCAGCAATCTGTTGCTCGCCCCGCACACACAGCGCCCTTTGGCAGCTAAGGCTACATTTGCCCGTACCAATTGGAAGGGTATAGACCCACAGTTTGAATCCGTTCTCTCTGCTTTCAAGGAGCTGTTCGCTGGAGACATAGAAATCAGCAGCCTTTCAGAAAATGCTGATAAACTCATTATTGCTCATGTGCAGGACAACCAGCCCGTTGAGTTCTACTGCTATGACAGATCAACCGGAAAAAGCACCTTCCTGTTTGTCACTCAACCCAAATTACAAGACTTACCGCTGGTCAGAATGTCACCCGCAATCGTCAAAACAAGAGATGGGCTAGACCTTGTCTGCTACCTGTCACGTTCAGTCAAAGCAGAAGAGCCCCATCCCATGGTACTGTTGGTCCATGGAGGCCCTTGGATGAGAGATTCATGGGGTATTCACCCAACACACCAATGGTTGTCAAACCGAGGCTATGCCGTTCTATCCGTCAATTTCAGAGGCTCCACCGGCTTTGGAAAGTCATTCATAAATGCCTCAAAAAATGAGTGGGGAGGTAAGATGCAAACCGACCTACTCGATGCTGTTGACTGGGCCATCGGAGAAGGAATAGCCGATCCCAACCGCATCGCCATCATGGGCGGCAGCTATGGCGGCTTCGCAGCACTCACTGGCCTGACTCAAACCCCGAAGAAGTTTGCCTGTGCAATTGATCTGGTTGGAATATCAAACCTGCTCAGTTTTCTGGACACCATCCCTGAATACTGGAAAACGTGGAAGTCCCTCTACAGAACTCGTCTTGGCGACTACACAACTGAAGAAGGCCGCGCTTTCCTGAAGGAACGCTCACCTCTCACCCATGTCGGGAAGATCGAAAAACCGTTGCTGATCGTTCAGGGTGGCAAAGACGTACGCGTCAAGCCACCAGAGTCAGAGCAAATTGTCTCCGCCATGCAAGACCACGGCATCCCAGTCACCTACGGCCTTTTCCCTGACGAAGGCCACGGCATTCAGAAAATGCACAACCGTCGGGCCTATCATGCCATGGTAGAACTGTTTCTCGCCAAACATCTGGGCGGCCAGCAGGAGGCAGTCGGGACCGACCTGGAAGGTTCATCCCTCCAGATCCTCGCAGGTCGTGATCTCATCGACGGCCTGTAACCACTGCTCATAATCCGCTACTTCAGCGCCTCAGCGACAGCACCGGTAAGACTGGTGGCGACTGGGGCGCCTGTGGTGACGAGGCGGTCGTGGGAGTACATGCCGGTTGAAACCAAAACGGCAGAAGCTCCAAGACCGTTGGCCGCATCAAAATCATCAATGCTGTCACCAATCACGCAAACGTTGGCAGGTTCCACACCCAGTTCATCGAAATGGGCTTTGAGTGCATCGATTTTGAAATGCTTCTTTAAATCCCGCGCGCCATCAACGCGGGTAAAATGCTCGTAGATACCATTGTGCCGAACAAGCGAGACCAACTCCTCATGGGGAGCCATGGACAAGATTGACTGGCTCTTACCAGCCCCGCTTATGGTCTCCAGAGCATGAAACGCATCAGGTGCCAGTGGCAAATCATACATCGCAGGCTCGTAGACTTTGCTGAAATCACTGTAGAAGCTGGCAAGCTCGCTTTCAGTAGCGGCACGCCCCATCAGCGACTTGATGTAATCCGCAAAAGGACGGGTATGATGCTGGCGAACATCCTCAAACGTCACACCGCTCAATCCAGCCTTTGCAAAATAGTCGATGCCATATTGCGCAGTGATTTCGAAATCATCCAGTAGGGTACCGTTCCAGTCCCAAACAATGTGCTTTGTCATTAAGCCCAACCAGTTAGCCAACATGCAGAGAGAACATTCCTCACACATGTGGTGCAAACACACGCCTCTGTCAACGCTGCCTCATATAGCAAAGCCTGCCCTACAGCGTATCTCCGAAAAGTGGAAACCGGTTTTCGGATAAAGATACGCAAAAACAAAGACTAAAGCAGTTCAGGTGTTTCAACTTAAATGCGAACTGTTTTAGTTCTTCTTTCGATGGGTCCGCGTACCTGGTCGCCCGCCTGAACTGCGGCCTGACGAAGTCCGGCGTGGTTTCTTCTCACCTGTAGCTCCAGCGGGTGTCGGCAGGTCCGTTCCCGGCCCCATCTCACCCAGCCGTGGCTTATGCACTTTGCTACCAGCATCGGCCTTATCCGCCTCTGCTTTGGGCAGGTTGCCAGCGGCACCATATTTCTTCTTCCCACCAAACCCACCGGTTTGCTGCGCAACAGAAGTTTGTCGTGCCATGGGGTCATCGGCAATTGCAAGCTCGGTCTCTTGCAGGCGTTTGATTTCATCACGCAACCGCGCCGCGATCTCAAAATCAAGATCAGCTGCAGCTTCGCGCATTTTCTTCTCAAGGTCCTCAATATGGCCTTTGAGGTTGTGACCAATGGTGGCCCCTTCCTCGGCAAAGCCAGCATCGACAGAAACATGGTCCTGCTCGTAAACGCTCTCCATGATATCGCCGATAGAGCGCTTCACACTCTCAGGCGTAATGCCATGCTCTTCGTTGTATTCTTCCTGCTTCGCCCGGCGACGGTTGGTCTCTGCAATAGCCCGCTCCATAGAGCCAGTCATTCTGTCAGCGTAAAGAATAACCTTACCATCCACATTACGCGCAGCACGACCGATGGTCTGGATCAACGAAGTTTCAGAACGCAGGAACCCTTCCTTATCAGCATCCAGAATAGCCACCAAAGCACATTCAGGAATATCCAGCCCCTCACGCAACAGGTTGATCCCGATCAGGACATCAAACGCTCCAAGGCGCAAATCACGCAGAATCTCAATCCGCTCCAGCGTATCAATATCAGAGTGCATGTAACGCACCCGCACACCATTCTCATGCAGATACTCTGTCAGATCCTCCGCCATGCGCTTGGTCAGGGTTGTCACCAGCGTTCGGAAACCTTGCGCCGCCTTCTCGCGCACTTCACCCAGCAGATCATCCACCTGCGTCTTCGCTGGCCGGATCTCGATATCAGGATCAGTAAGACCGGTCGGACGGATAACCTGCTCGGCAAACACCCCCCCGCTCTCATCCATCTCCCAGTTGCCCGGCGTGGCTGAAACCGCAACCGTCTGGGGCCGCATCGCGTCCCACTCTTCAAACCGAAGTGGCCGGTTGTCCATACAGGACGGCAAGCGGAAGCCATACTCCGCCAGCGTCGCCTTACGCCTAAAGTCACCTCGGTACATCGCGCCAATCTGCGGCACAGTCACATGGCTCTCATCAATAAACACAAGCGCGTTGTCAGGCAGGTATTCAAACAGCGTTGGCGGCGGTTCACCCGGCGCACGACCAGTCAGATAACGAGAGTAGTTCTCAATGCCCGCACAGGCACCCGTCGCCTCCATCATCTCCAGATCAAACGTACAGCGCTGATCCAGCCGCTGCGCTTCCAGCAAGCGGCCATGGTCATTCAGCTCCTGAAGGCGTTGCTTGAGTTCTGCCTTAATAGACTTGGTGGCCTGGTTCAGCGTCGGCTTCGGCGTCACATAGTGCGAGTTCGCGTAGATCTTCACCAGCTGAAGTTCACCGGACTTTTTACCCGTCAGCGGATCAAACTCGGTGATGCTTTCAATCTCATCGCCCCAAAGGGAAATACGCCAGGCCCGGTCTTCATAGTGCGCCGGGAACACTTCAATCGTATCCCCCCGCACGCGGAACGTCCCACGCTGGAAAGCTGCATCATTGCGCTTATATTGCAGCGCCACCAGATCGGCGAGCAGCTGGCGTTGCTCAACCTTCTCACCAACCTCCAGCTGGAAGGTCATGGCTGTATAAGTCTCAACCGATCCAATACCGTAGATACAGGAGACCGACGCCACGATGATCACATCATCACGTTCCAGCAGAGAGCGGGTTGCAGAGTGGCGCATCCGGTCAATCTGCTCGTTGACGGAGCTTTCTTTCTCAATGAACGTATCCGTCCGCGCCACATAGGCTTCGGGCTGATAGTAGTCATAGTAGGAAACGAAATACTCAACCGCATTGTTCGGGAAGAAGCTTTTGAACTCGCCATAAAGCTGCGCCGCAAGCGTCTTGTTGGGCGCAAGGATCAACGCCGGACGCTGTGTCTGCGCAATCAGTTGCGCCATGGTGAAGGTCTTACCGGAACCCGTAACACCCAGCAGAACCTGCGTATTATCGCCATCCTCAAGACCGGCTTTCAAGTCTGCAATCGCTGTCGGTTGGTCCCCTTTGGGCTCAAACTCGGATTCCAGAACAATCGGAACCCCACCCTCGGACTTTGACGGACGCTCCGGTCGGTGCGGAACCCAGGCATCCTCTCCAGATTCATCCGAACGCCCCTGCTCAATCAGCCGTGCCAGCGCCTGAACAGTCGCTGTCGCTCCGGTGATCGTGTCTTCCTTGGCCTTCTTCTTCTTTTTCTTCGTCTCTTTGACGTGACTATCAAGAAGCTTCTCAGCATCTTCCAGCGAAATATCCAGCCCCGCGACCGGGTTCAAACCACCCTTGGCCCTCTCACGCGGATCACTCGTGGCCCCCATGGACGTGCCCCGCGCAGACTTGGCAGGTGCTTTCTTCGCCTTGGCAGCAGGCTTTTTCGCAGCTGGCTTCGCAGCAGCTTTCTTCTTCGGAGCAGCCTTTTCTTCACTCGGCTGCTCTGCTTCCTTACGAGCCTTCAGAACGGAAAGATCTTCATCTGCAATCTGGTCCGCCCAGTCAGAAACGGAACCTGACAACGGACTGCCGGAAAGTGCAGGCTGCGGAGCTTCCCCAAAGCCAGAGGAGGACCCCTCAGCTTCAGGCAATGAAGAAGAACTGGAAGATTTTGTAGGGCGCTTAGTCATGGGTGCACTATGCCGTGAGTCATTTGGAAAAGAAAGTATGTTCTTAGTTCGTTCCATCACTCTCGCCTATTCATCCTCTTAATTTCTCAGCAAAGCGTTTCATCGAAAAGCGGGAACCTGCTCCCTACGACACGCGATAAGCAAACAGCTTTAGTTTTAAAAGAACCCGTTGCCTTCTCTTAACCAGACTGACCGCATTGAATTGAGTGATGCCTGAGGTTGCCGCAGACTGCGCCACAACAGCCAGAGCGTGTTCCACTCAATAAAACTAGTGAGGAAATCACTCTGACATCAGCTTGACGCTCATCTCTCATACCGAGCAGGAATAACAAGAATGAAAAACGTACATTTCGGACTTGGTACAGTCACCTTCATTGCCACAGCTCTTTTTCTGACCACAGCTTCCCAGGCCGCTCCCCCAAAAAACGTAAAGGGCGAAGTGCTCGTTCCGCTCAACTACATCATTGGCTTAAAGGAAGACGGTTCATCAGACCCGGCTGTGACAGAGGCCTGCGAGAAAAAGTACGAATTCGGCATGGGCAAGGAGATCTTCGTTGAATACCAGATCAGCCCAACCCAAAACCGCGCAATCGCTCTGGTGGAAGACACCGAAGTCCGCCTCACTCCTCTGGGTATACCGGAGACTTACTCCTTCACTTCAGACAAGATGCCCGATGTTCTCAAAAGCAAAGGCTTTCTGAGGGTCATCTATACGATGGAAGACGACTTCGACGATGAAGTGGTGCACATCATCGCGGCAGGAGAACAACCAACAGACAAATGTTTTTTGAGCACTGAAGCCTTCAAGCTGAGACAGTAAGGCAAATGCCTTTCCCAGCTATCGTCCTTCAGAACAGACCATTTCACGAGAAAGCGGCAGTGCTGTGCATTGCTGCTGCAGTCCACTTAGGCTCAGCTGGCATGGTAAATGCGCGACTGGTCACAGAAGAACTCATGCTGCCCATCGCTCACTTTGGAACAGCAGTGAGTGCCGGTTCGGCTTCCTCAGACATGACCGACCATTGTCAGGAAATTTATGACGAGTTTCGTGGAACGGCAGTGTTCGTAGATTATGAAATCGACACCAGCTCAACCTACGCCTTTGCTGAAATAGCAGTGGCAGGGGAAGTCATCAAAATGACAGCCCACCCGATCAAAGCGCACTACAAATTCTTCAGCAACAAACTACCCGACCATCTCTCAAGCCTTGGCGCTCAAGCCGTGATCTTTCGGATCAACAATAAGTTCAAACAGCCATCCGTAGAAATCCGCTTCAGCAACAACAACCGCTACGAATGCCACCTCATCGCCTCATCCCCAAAATAAAAAAGGGCCAGAGATCACCATCCCCGGCCCCATAATTCTCAAAGACACAAAAGCTTAGAACGCTACACGGATCTTGGAGGAAACCGCAAAGTTCCAGGAGGAGTCGTATTCGTAGTCGGTGTTAACTTCTGAAGGTGTACCACTTGTTGTTCTGGTGATGTCGTATGAGCCTTCACCAGCTGTTTTGTAAATCGCCTTACCACCAAGAGTGAACTTGAGGTTCTCAGTAAGGTCATATGAACCACCGAGACCTACTGCATAGTAATCGGAATAAGGGCCACCAATACCTTTGTCCCAGGTCAGATTACCACCAACACTCAACTTATCTGTAAGTTGGTGACCAACACCAGCCTCAATAATCCAGCCGTCTTTATAGTTCAAAGAACGAACCAGATTGGATGGAGCTCTTGGATCAGCACTATCCAAGTTCACAGCAAGTTCGTTCAGGACACTCCAGTCGGTCCATTTAACACCGAGAGACACAAGCCAGCCTGGTGCCACACCAGTCTGAATTTTCGCTTCAATGGATTGCGGGAGCGTTGCGCTAGCAGCTGCATCAGCATTGACCGGCCCACCGGCTGCTGCCGGAAGAGAAACAACAAAATCGCCATTGAGATCCAAATCTATCTCGGACTCATAGGACACTAATGCGCGAAGAGCAATCTCTGGCACTTCAAATGCCGCACCCAAACGGAAACCATACTCACGTTCAGTTTCAACGTTCACAGCAACACCTGCTGCACCAAATGGCGGAGGCGTTGAAGGTGGGACGATCAGCGTGTTAGATAGCTGTTCATAATCAACAGTCACGGAACGAACACCGCCGAAAACGCGAACAAATTTACCCTCAGAAACTTCGTGCTTGTAGCTCAACATCGCATCAATACCGAGAGCATCAGCATTAGTTTCACCGATAGCGTATTGACCACTCCAATCAAAGCCCGGCTGCTCGCTAATCACATATGGCTGATTGATGCGTGCGAAAAGATCAAGATTATCGGTAAGCCCAAACTTTACAGAACCAGAGTTAAACCAAACATTTGGCGCAATATCATCAGCGCTATCATCACCTGGGTTTGCAGCAATACCCACAATTGGCGAACCATTCACTGTTGTATTTGCATTTTTGAAATCAACATTACGATTGGCTAATGTCGACTGAACCTCAAACGCGAAACGCTCTTTCGCAAACAACAGATCGTAATCTGCAATACCTTCGCTCGACCAGCCGCCAGCAAATGCAGCAGCAGGAATCATGGATACCGCGCAGCCCAGAACGGTTGTCTGAGCCAATGTCTTGAGAACACGCATGCCCTCTCCCCCTTATGTTTCCCCGTACACAGTGTTTAAAACACTGATTTTAGGTTCATTCAGTTAGGAGCACTTGCTTAAGATACGGAAATTGCAACGCGTTTCACCCCAATGCGATAATCGCGCAATCCGCACTTAACGAGCATCAACGTGCCTCGCGCCAGTGCAATCCCACCAATTTGCAGAGCAAACTGATATAGTTCTGACTGCATGCATAACGCATCGGGAGAAATAATCACCCCTCCCATAGTATAAATACTACGCCATTTCGCTTGGGTAAGCTTTTCTAGACTTTAATATAACCTAAGGTAAATTAGAATGTTATATTTACTAGTCTCAAACACAGGCCAGTTAATCGTAAAGAGAGACCAAGCATTAGACGATAGTCAAACTTACCTATACGTAAATTACTTAAGAGTTTTGGGATAGGTTTTCCAACAATCCAACATGCTCATTTCTCCACAAAACTGTTGCACAAACAGCACAAATTGAGCTGCATCTTGCACAAATCACGCACAATAAGGGATTACCCTCAAATCGCAGTATGAGCACCTAAAACAAAAAAGCCGGAGACAATGCCTCCGGCTTTGTATTTGAGTTTTTTGAACTTACTTAGAACGCTATGCGCAACTTTGTATTCAGCGCATAATTCCAAGAAGAGTCATATTCATATTCGTTGGTTGCACCTGACGCGAGATTGTTCGCATCACCAGCGCCAGACGTTTTGTAAATCGCCGCACCACCCACAATGACTTTAACCTTGTCATTCAGAGCATAAGAACCACCAAGACCAAATGCGTAAGTGTCAGAATAGCTTCCACCAACACCTCTGTCCCACTGAACGGAGCTTCCCAAACTCAACTTGTCATTAAGTTTATGGCCAACACCAGCCTTAACAGTCCAGCCGTCCTTAAAGTTCAGCACGCGATTTGTTGTTTTACTTCCGCTAGCATTCGTAACAACAAGGCGATCAATAACGGACCAGTCCATCCATTTAACACCAAACGTTGCTAACCACCCTGGCGCAATACCTGATTGAACATTTAACTCGACAGACTGAGGCAACGTTAGAGAGGAATAAGCTTCTCCTGGGATCGTGGTAGTACCTCCCCCGGCACCGGGCAAAAGAGGAACACTATTAACATAAGAGTCTCCCTCTAAATCCATCGAGATTTCAGAATCATAGACTAAGCTTGCTCTTAAAGCGTAAGCAGGGATCTCATAGGCGACACCTGCACGCCAGCCCCATGCCATACCTTTCGACTTGAGCTCAGCTCCAGATACATAGTCAGCTGAGGTATCAATATTATGCAATCCATCCAAAGGCCCTCCAGCGACAGCTCCAGCAAGAACAGCGCCATAAACCATACCATCTGATTGGTAGGTCAGATCCAAAGCCTTTACACCTGCGATGGCGCGAACGGAACGCCCTTCTCCCATTTGAAATTTATAGGAACAGGTCGCATCAAGCCCTAAAGTGTTTGCGTTAGTCTCAAACCCTGCATATCGACCAGCCCACGCAGGATCCATCTCTTCTGTAATGCGAAACGGATTGTAGGCACGTCCAAGACAATCAAAGTTCTCCAAGACAGTTGCTTTAACACCAATTTGGTAGTTCCAAATATTAGGTGTGACTCTTTGAGTTGATGAGTTGGCAGGAAGAACCGAACCTACCGGGATACCGGTTTGCGCAGATGCGCTCTTCACCTTGTAATCAACATTCCGGTCCAAATAAGTCGTACCACCTTCAACCACGAACTTTTCTGGCGCAAACAGCAGGTCAAGGGACCCAACTCCCATCGTATCCCACGCACCCGCAAAGGCGGCACTTGATCCGGCCAGCACAAAGCAGCCTGCTGCAAGGCCTCGGCCTGCATTCTTCAAAACCCGCATTCTCTTCCCCCATACTCGTGAGCTTCCGGTAATTCCCCAAAACCGGTCTCACTCCTGAAGGGATGCGAAGATATGTCGTGAAAGAAGAGCTCACCTCATGGAGGTGACGCTATGTTTAAAACATTATTTGAGCATAGATTACGACTATACTTCCCCCACAAGCACGAAAATCCCAACATCACTTCATAATAACTGCGTATATTTACCAAGTGGTATATTATCCGTACATTTAGCGTGGTCAATACCATCTATCTGTAGTTTTGAGTATTTTTCTTCTGAAGGTAACTTTATGTCAGCTGCATAATTGAGCAAACTATGACTTACTCATGGAGACGACATCTCGGGTCAGATTGTAAAAATCTCATTCAATTCCAAAGCTTACGTATAGGTAACAGCGCAAAAGCGCGACCTTTTAGGAAAGGAAGAGCTCATGAATGCCCCCTTGAGATTTCAGCGACCAGAAAATGTATATTTTTTCAGAGGAATAGCTGCGCACCAGAATAGTTGATGCCCAACTCTCCGAAATTTCAGAGAGCTCTGCCTGACTGATTCACAGGCAGGTCGGCTAAATCAGCTTAACGCGGGCATATCTTCCTTGAAGCAGGGGGATAAAATCATATCGCAAAGGGATGCCGAACTTACCGGCGCAGACACACCTGAAAGACCTGCTGCGCGATTTCACGCACATCCGCATCATTCGGTCTTGTCAGCAAGTCCTCCCACATGCCTCGCTCTTTTATTTCAGAGGAGGTACACCGACACGCCTGCTCACACTGCCTGGCATCCACGGTCTGACTGCACGCCATCACGCAAGATTGCTGAAAGCTTCTGACCTGAACATCGCCACTGGTACCAATCACCCCAGCAGTCACGCCAGCCCAAACGATCCCGAACAGGACTGGCTGGTGCAGAAGGTAGGTCGCAAGGGAATGTCGACCGAACCACGCAAAACAACGCGAAATAACGCTCGGAAACGCAGAACCGCGCAAAAACCGCAAAAGATTATAGCGATGCAGGATATCCCCGCACCCGACACCCAAAAGCACTGGCCCAAACCAAGGAATAAGCGGCACATAATCAACGGAAACTTCAGGCAAGGAGTTGAGCCCAAGCCAGAAAAACTGCCGGTATGGCAGCACATAATCCCCGAGCCAATGGTAGAGAAGGATCACCCCTGCTCCACATAGCAACGCAAACACGTAATGAACACGCAAAAACGGCAGGGCAAGTAGGCTCGACACCACGATGGAATGTAAAATTCCAAACCGAACCCATTGATCCTGAAAGATAAAATAAGTCGCAACAGAAACCGCAATTGCAGCAATTGCGACCTTGACCTCCCGGCGCCAGAAACTCTCCCAGCGAATACCACTTTTATGCGCCAGCACCAGACTGAACCCAACCAGAAACAGAAAACTGCCCGCAATCAATTGCGCAAACAACCGCCACCCCGCAGAGCCGGACACATCCCAGTCAACAACTCCAAACCATGAAAGATCCCAGGAGAAGTGGTAGATTGCCATTGTCAGGAGTGCGAGGCCGCGGGCGACATCCGCGAGGATAAGTCTTCCAGTCAATGGGTTTTGCTGCACTTTATTCCCCTATCCGGAACATGTTCGCACGGTTCACACCGCTACAAACGCGATCAATTTTTTCAATCTACATAAACCAACTCACCAACACAGAAAATCTCTCTGGTCCCTAAAACGAGGGAAACCCTGTATAATTAGCGGAGTAAAATAGCCAATAGGCTCCAGAATGTCTTGTAACAACAAAAGCTTGGCTCATCGCAATGGTCGCATTTACGATCTCCTCCTGTTCATCATCGCCATTTTGATTGTGTCTGTCGCCTTCATCCTGCGCCCTCATCAGGTGGAAATTAAAAGAACATCTCAATGCGGAGAAGCCTCCTGGTATGCCCTCACGTCTCAAACGGCGAGCGGGGAAATGATGGATCCGGCCAAGCTCACAGCAGCTCACCTAACACTGCCAATGGGCACAAGAGTTCTTGTAACCAACTTGTCAAACGGCAAATCTCTGACAGTACGGATAAATGATCGCGGCCCATATGCTCAAAACCGCTTGATTGATCTTTCCAAAGCAGCAGCCTCGGAACTGGGCTTTATTCAAAGCGGCGTCACACACGTACGCATTTCAGTTGCCAATGAATTTAAGAAATACCTGAATGGGCATAATTGTAAAAAATAGCACCATACTTATTGTAGAAAGCAAAAATTCATATCTGAATAGATTTTTAGGACAATTCATCTAGACATAAAGCAATCAAAACCAACAGCAATTAATAGTGCAGAGTTCGATTGCTATGACATTACACAAAAAAGTAAGTGCATTCATTCTAGCAACAGCCATAATATTATCTTCACCTGACTTATTGCTAAGTTCAGCACAGGCGAATGTTCCGCTTAAGGTTCCCGCTGGCAATCGCCTTCAAAGCCAGCCAACCATCCCCAGCGCATCCGCAACACGCACCAAAGCCTTTAATCGAACCTATGAAAAAAAGTTCCAGCGCATTCTCAAAGTGCTTAAACGAGAAGGCCGCCTGATCAAGAACATCAAGAAGGTCGCCAGTCTGTACAACATAGACCCGGTCCACATTCTGGGAGCGATCGTCGGAGAGCATACCTACAATTATGATAGCCTCGACAGCGCTCAGGGCTATTACATGAAGGCTCTGCAATACGCGCGAATTCCTATTTCTTTCCAACATGATGGCGAGAAAGTCTGGAGTTTTGTAAAGCGCCCGCAATTCAACACATGCCGCCGCCAGGAAACCAGCAACAGCCGCTGGAGATGTTATGAACTCATTTGGAACACAAGGTTTATGGGCAAAACAATCAGCGCGGTCCGCTACCCGCGAGAACCTTTTCACAGGGCCTTTTTCAGACCAATGTTCGCAGGTCAAAGCTTCGGTCTAGGTCAGATAACGCCGCTCACAGCCCTAAAGATGAATGACATGGTCAGCAGCATCAGCGGCCTGCCAAAACTCAGCTCAAAAGATGCCTCAGGCCTTTATAAAACGGTGATGGACCCAAACAAATCAATCCACTACACCGCAGCAGTGCTAAGAGATGCCATCAACGCCTACAAGAAGGTCGCTAACGTCGATATCTCTGAAAATCCAGGCATCACGTCGACCCTGTATAATCTCGGAAACCCTTGGGAACGCGCCATTTCCTATAGGAACAAGCGCAGAATAACACCAGCACATTTGCCGCGAGAAAATTACTACGGCTGGCTCATCAACGAGCGCATCGACGAACTCCAGGCAATCCTTCGATAAGAAAGGGGAGCTCAAACTCCCCTTCACGCACTCAGATAGCCATCGGCTATTTCAGATATGGATTGTTCAGCCTTTCGTGGCCGAGCGAAGAAGCTGGCCCATGCCCCGGCAGGAACGTAATGTCATCGCCTAGCGGCAAAAGCTTTTCTTTGATTGAGGCGATAAGCGTATCGTGATCACCACCCGGAAGATCAGTTCGCCCAATCGACCCTGCAAACAACACATCACCCGAAATCGCCAGTTTCAGATCCTTGTTGTAAAACACAACGTGCCCCGGCGCATGGCCTGGGCAGTGTAGAACCTGAAATTCAGCACCCGCAGCCGTGACCACATCACCCTCAACAAGCCATTGATCTGGCTCTACTTTTCTGACCGCGTCCAAACCAAATTGCTTGGCCTGATCTTCAACACGATCAATCAGTGGGCGATCATCTTCATGAGGGCCAATCACTTTAACATCCAGCGTCTCTGCCAGTTCAGCAGCACCGCCGATATGGTCGATATGCCCATGAGTGATGAGGATATGCTCTACAGTCACATCCAGCTCTTTAAGCGCAGCAAGAATGTGATCCACATCCCCACCCGGATCAACAACAACAGCTTTGCGCGTATTCTTGTTCCACACGATGCTACAGTTCTGCTGGAAGGCAGTGACCGGAACAACAGTTATCTGAATTCCCGTCAGATCTGCTTTATTGCTGGCATCACTCATAAGTGCTTCATCTCCAAATTCCGAATTCTTCGCACCATACAGTAATCAGATATGCCGGGCTACTCTCAGCCTCTTTTGAAACCAGCTAATATTACGGCTTTCAAATACAACCTCAAAACTAAGTCCAAACGAATACCATTTAAAATTGCAGTCACAGTCAAACATGCAAATATCATTTGTCTTCGCAAAAATATTCGATCTTTTAGATGTAAACAATAGGGTTTTATCCTCCCATTTCTGGATACACCCCCAATTTCATAGGGTTTTACCTCCGCCTTCCCTAGGAAAAGCTTGCCCTATTACCAAACTGAACCCTATTATATGCCGCGCATACGTAAAGACTGCCTATGTTGAACTGGCCACTATTATTACCCGGCCAAGCAATTAGGAAGTGTTTGCGATGCAAGGCAGGTAGGAGCTCTTAACCAAAGCCCCACTAAGACATTTGATTATTACTTTGTGTGTTTTCGGACGGGCAATTGGCTTTGAGAAAGCGAGTACATGCGGATACTGGCAGGTTTAAATCCGCAGGAAAGGCGATATTGTAATGCATAATGGGAATTCGGGTCGTCGTCCACGCAGCAAGCGAGGCGGCAAGCGCGAATTTGGGGATTCGCAGAATTTCGGCCCGGAGTTTGGGGCACCAGCATATTTTCCAGGAGATTCCGAGCGCGGCGCCTACGCGCCTCCTGTGGTGGAAAATGAACGCAGAGGTCCCTACGGTAACCGCAGTCCGGGAGGATACGGCGGAGACCGGAACAACGACTATCGCGCGAGCGGGCATGGCGACAATGACCGTGGCGGCGGGTACGGCAACCGTGGTGGAGGCGCCGGAGGCGGTGGCTTCCGGGACGGACCAAACGGTGGTGGAGGCGGAAGACGCAGCTACCCACCAGTTGAACGGGGACCTCGCCAGTCTGGCACTGTCAAGTTCTTCAAGCTGGATAAGGGCTTCGGCTTCATCACACCAGATGATGGCGAAAGCGATGTATTCGTCCATATCTCAGCTGTTGAGCGCTCCGGTCTGACGACGCTTGATAGCGGGCAGCGGATTTCCTTTGAGACTGAACCTGATCGCCGGGGCAAAGGTCCAAAGGCAGTTGAACTGCGACTGGAAGACGGGACTGCAGCTTCATCTGAACCAGCTGAAGCTCAGCCAGAGATGCGCGACGACTTTGACAGCATGGGCCAGGACTAACCATTCTGGACTTGCACTGTTGATTTACTAAAGGCAGCACTTTGCTGCCTTTAGTTTTGCGCTCACGAGAATGCTTTGCGCCTTGTGTCCCTGCCCACCATCAGACTATAAGGCCGACAACAAACCTATTAACAAGAGCGCCTCTAGAGAACTCCACCCTGGCAGCAGCGCGCGATAAAGGCCAACAGGCGCCCACCATGAACTATCGGCACATTTACCACGCAGGCAACATTGGCGATGTACTCAAACATATCGTCCTCGCCAACATCTTGAAGTACCTCCAGAAAAAAGATGGAGCCTACAGAGTACTGGACACGCATGCCGGAGTTGGCCTGTATGATCTGACCTCTGAAGAGGCCCAGAAAACCGGAGAGTGGCAGCAAGGCGTCGGCAAAGTGCTGGAAAATCTTGGCGATGCGCCAGGTCCTGTGAAGGAAGTTCTCGCTCCCTGGCTGGAGACCGTCGAGACTCTCAACCCGGGTGGCGGCGTAAAATTTTACCCTGGCTCCCCTGAAATTGCCTGTATGCTCGCCAGAAAACAGGATCGTCTAACGCTCACAGAACTTCATCCAGAAGATTTTGAAGAGCTGAAGAACAATTACGGCGGGGACAAAAAGGTCAAGGTGATTGCACTGGATGCCTGGCTCGCATTGGGTAGCTTCCTCCCCCCAAAAGAAAGACGCGGTGTCGTCCTGATCGATCCGGCCTTCGAAGTGGAAGATGAATTCGCACGCGTTGCAGATGGTGTTATCCGCGGTTGGAAGAGATGGCCAACCGGAACATTTGCCATTTGGTATCCAGTCAAAAACTTCAGTGCAGTTCGACAACTCATTGCTACACTTGACGAAGCTGGCGTCCGCAACACGATGAAGATCGAATTGTCGGCAGGTAAAGTCAGTAAGGACGCACCAATGAAGGCCAGCGGGATGATGGTCATCAATCCTCCTTGGACACTCACAAAAGACATGAACACCGCTCTGCCATGGCTCTGCAAAACTCTGACGCAAGGCATCAACCCGTCATGGAACGTGGAACAGGTTATTCCTGAGTAACCCCTCAGAACCTTTGATTGACCCAAAACAGCAAATCACTGATTGCTAGAAGCGCAGGGCCAAAGCTCATGCGCTTTTAGTATCTCGTCGCGCCTCACAAAGAGGCTGGTGCATAAACGCTTCCTGCAAGCAGCTGTCCGCTGCTTCAGACCAGCCAGCCTTTCCGTGGAGAGTGTTAATGCGCGCGAGATCAATCCTAACCCTATTGACTGCAACTGTACTGAGTGTTGCCACCGGAACAACGTTTGCTGCTGATCTGGTTCCTCCGGGGAGTTATGACACAACCATCCCGCAGATAGACGAAGAAGATTTCATCGATCCAAATGAGAAAGTCTATTTCGGTTGGTCCGGCGACTATCTGCCAGCCTGTGACTCAGGCAAGGCGCAAAGAGCCGTCGCACGGCAAATCGCACGTGCTGTTCCAAGTTATTATGACGGATTAGAGATCAAGCTGATCGAAGAAATTCGCGAGTCAGATTTCACAATCAGGCGCCCAAGTCCAGTGGGTCGCCGCTATTGTAATGGCGTCGCAACGCTGACCGACGACACCCGCCACCGCATCTATTATGCACTGGTGCAGTATGATGGCTTCCTTGGCCTTTCATGGGGTGTCAGAGCTTGCCTTGATGGCCTCGATAAATTCAGGGTCTATGACGGTGAATGCCGGACAGTTCGACCAGAGCAGGAAATCATCCCTCGCTAACACAGCACCTTGCTACATCATGCCTCGTAGGACTGATCGCACTTGAGACTTATATTATATCTCAGCACAGTCCTACGGGTTCACAATTGATGAAATACTATCTCGCCTACGCCAGTCATGATGGCCAGACTAAAAAAATAATTGGCAAGATCTCAGAGTTTCTTGAAAAGAATGGAGAAAAGATCGTCTTTCTCCCTCTTATAACAGGGATGGAACAGCTCCCACCTGATCTGAAGAACAATCGAATTCTCATTGGATCCCCTATCCGCTATGGCTTCCACTTACGCCCGGTTCGCCAGTTTATCAGCCGCAATTTAGCCGAGTTAAATCAGGCACATACAGCTTTCTTTTCAGTCAACCTTACGGCCAGAAAGCCGGAGAAGAGCACCCCTCAAACCAACGCATACCTCAGGAAATACTTAGAGAAATCGAAGTTTGAGCCAAAGAAGGCCGCCGTCTTCGCAGGTGCTCTCAACTACCCTGACTACAAGCCGTGGGATCGAGTGATGATCCAGCTCATCATGAAGATGACCAATGGCCCGACAGATCCCAAACTCACTGTCGAATTTACCGATTGGAATGCTGTCGAGCATTTTGCGAAGGAACTCACCCAGTAGCCGCAAGCTCTGACACAATCAAATCGAAGTCCCTTGCATTATTGGAAGAAACACGGATATCGTGCAGACCACTCAATTCTCCTAGAGCGTATCACCGAATGCACCTCCGGGTTTCGGATAAGGATGCGCGCTGCAACAAGATCTAGTGTTTTACAGGTGGCTGCCATGCAAACTCTCCGTTCCTCCAGCGCTTCTCCATTTGGTCGCAAAATCAAGCTCGCACTGTACGTGCTAGGCTTCGCAGACAAAGTGAATGTTGAAGTTGCACAGACACTCGATCCCAGTGACACTCTCCGCCAGCAAAACCCACTCGGCAAAATCCCGTGTCTTGTCCTTGAAGACGGCAACGTACTCTACGACAACCGCGTCATCACTGAATATCTGGACTATACAGCTGGCGGCGAAAAGCTGCTTCCAGCAGGTGCTGAACGATTTGAAATTCTGACCAAACAAGCTCTTGCAGATGGTATCTGTGATGCAGCAATCCAGATCGTTTATGAAAGCCGTATGCGTCCGGAAGAAAAGAAACATCAGGACTGGGTGGATTACCAGCAGGCCAAGGTTGATCGCGCACTGACAGCCTTCGAAAACAACCCTCTGCCAAAGGTCCAGCATAATTCTCCGGATGCAGCTCAGATCGCACTCGCATGTGCTCTTGGATATCTTGATCTTCGTTTCGCAGGTGAATGGCGTAAATCCTATCCAACACTCGTTGCATGGCTGGATGACTTCGCTTCTAGCGTACCTTCATTCGACAAAACCAAAGCTGAGCCGGGAGCTTAGGCAGAATGGTCATACTCCGCACGTCACCAACCTCCCCCTATGGACGCAAAGCGCGTATCGCCGCTGCTGTTCTGGGGCTTCAGGAACAGGTGAAAGTCGATTGGGCTGACACAAGAGCATCCGAAGGCTCTTTGTACGAGCAAAACCCGCTTGCAAAAGTCCCAACACTTCTGCTGGAAAACGGCGATATCGTCTACGACAGCCGCGTCGCATTGGAACTGCTCGACACTCTGGCTGGCGGGGGCAAAATCATCCCGGCAGACGACACCCGCATCTCAGTCCTGACAAAACAAGCAATGGCAGATGGCATCACTGATGCCGCCATTCAGGCTCAGATTGAAACAAGGAACCACCCGGCAGAGCACTGGAACCGGACCTGGATCGACCGTCAGCAAGGAAAAGTTGATCGCACATTGAAAGCCTTCAATGACCATCCTTTGCCAACTCCAACCGAAACCAACGGCATTCCGGACTGTGCCCAGATCGCACTTGCTTGCTCATTAGGTTATCTCGACTTACGCGCAAATGGGGATTGGCGGCAGAACAACCCGAAACTGGTTCACTGGCATGATGCTTTTGTTGCTCAGGTTCCCGCCTACAACGAAACGCAGGCACCAGAAATGCTTGAGAGAAGCTAAAAACGAAAAAGGCGCATGCCGGAAGCATGCGCCTTTAAAGCAGAAAATCAGTTCAATTAGAACTTCATGGAAACGCCTGCGCGTACCAGATTTTCATCAATCTTAGTTTTCTCAGTGTTGCCACCGAAGTCAAACTTCTGATCGCCGAAATCCTGATACAGGTATTCAAGGCGAGCAGTCAGAGTGTCGGTTACTGCGTGTTCAACACCAGCACCTACAACGTAACCAATAGCGGTTTTCTCATCTTTGCCAGAAGCGGATTTTGCAGTCAGGTCTTTGAATGCAGCACCACCTGTACCGTATACAAGCGTACGGTCGAGAGCGTAACCTGCACGAGCGCGAACGGTTGCATTCCAGTCGGACTGCAGCTCTACGCCAGCGCTTTTCTCTTCAAGGTCGTTGTACTGAATGTCAGCTTCAGCACCCAGGACAACACTTGGAGCAACCATGAAGTTGTAACCGGCATGAACGCCCGCAGTTACACCATTCTGGTCGTCATCCAATGCACCGGATGCACCGCTTTTGCCATCAGCGCCGAGGAATCCCCAACCAGCGTTGGCACCAATGTAAGCACCGGACCAGTCATACGCAGAAAAGGTCGCTGGTGTTTCATAAGAAATTTCTGGCTGACTTGGCTGTACTGGCTGAGGGAGGTCAGCAGCAAGGGAAGTGCCGGCCATCAGACCGAAAGCAATAGCGGTACAAGACGCAATACGCAGCATGTATCATTCTCCAACAAATTATAAACGGAGCGCATGAAACGCATCCGCTGGGGGAAGGCGACCAAATGAGACCGCCCCGGGATGGAGAAAGGTATGATTTGACTTTGTGGCTGGATCTGACACGAATTCTGGTTAATTCAAGGCAAACTACAGAAAGAATATGGCACCTTTGACAACCTATTGTTTACGCTAGGTAATGCATACTATTTGAGTGGCCTTTTTACTATACACAAGCTGTGATCAATTCTACCGACTGAAATTTTTGCAGAGATCTGGTGTCAAAAGTGATCTGAGACACTTCAAGAACGCGCCAAACCTGTCTATATACCCGGTCAGACTCCTGTATGCCCCCTTTGGTGTAGCAAATAACCTTACATAATTGGAATTTCAGCCTATGCTTTTCTCATATGCTGCCCTCCTCGGAGGTCTCGCACTATTGATTTTTGCCGGTGACCTGCTTGTACGCGGCGCGGTGTCAATTGCTCAGGCTCTGGGAATTCCAACTCTCATCATCGGTTTGACCATCGTCGCCTTTGGTACCTCAGCACCAGAACTCTTTATCTCTCTGAAAGCTGCGCTCGACGGTGTCAGCGGCGTTGCAATCGGTAACGTTGTCGGCTCCAACATCGCAAACGTGCTGCTTGTTCTTGGCGTACCTGCCCTGATCGCAACAACACCATGCGATGAGAATGGAGCTCACAGAAACGCTCTATTCATGCTGGTGGTCTCCGTCATCTTCGCAGCACTCTGCTTCATGGGCACGCTCACCCACTATGCAGGTATCGGCCTTCTTGTTCTGCTTCTAATCTTTCTGGGAGATTCAGTACGCGCAACCAAGAAGCATAAGAAAGAGAACGGCTCCTGCTGTGTAACGGCTTCTGATGGAGACGAAGAAGACGATCTTGACGTCGATTCCGTTCCAGAAAACAAAGCAATTGCTGCAGTCTTTCTCGTTCTCGGCCTGATCGGCCTGCCACTTGGGGCACAACTGACCATCTCTGGCGCAACTGATGTGGCATCATCCTGGGGCGTGTCCGATGCTGTCATCGGCCTGACTGTCGTTGCACTTGGCACATCACTGCCAGAGCTTGCAACAACCGTTATGGCAGCCATCCGTCAGCACTCTGCAGTCGCGCTCGGCAATGTCATTGGCTCCAATGTCTTTAATCTGCTGGCGATCATGGGCATCACGGTTACAATCATCCCAATCCCGATCCCAGAACAGATCCTCGTCTTCGACATCTGGGTCATGCTAGCCTGTGCTGTACTGCTGTATATCTTTGCCGCCAAGCGTCTGTGCCTGGGCAAAGCATGGGGCATATTCCTTAGCGTTGCCTATGTCGCTTACATCTACGGCGTATTTGCTCTGGATTTCGTCTAGGACACACAACTAAAACACTTCTGAGAGACCGCACCTGCCGTTGAATCGGATAAGGTGCGTTTCCATATTTTATTTCAGCATACACCGAGAGTAATTGGATCATGGCTAAAGACACATCTGACATGCCTGCTCAAGCAGAAGACAATGTCGATGTGCCCCAAAGCAATCCAGACATCCAGTTTGAAAGCAACGCCGCCCCGCGCAAACCTGGCGTAAAGGGTGTTGAAGTCATTGCAGACTTCGTAAAACGCTTGCCCCTTGGCCCCGGCGTCTACCGCATGTTTGATGAGGACGGCGAAGTCCTCTATGTGGGCAAAGCTCGGTCACTGAAGAAGCGCGTCACAAGTTACACTCGGCTTCAGGGCCAGTCCAACCGCATCATGCGGATGATCATGGCAACTGCTGCGATGGAGTTCGTTGAAACCCGCACAGAACCAGAAGCCTTGCTGCTGGAAGCAAACCTCATCAAGCGTTTGCGCCCTCGCTTCAATGTTCTCCTGCGTGACGACAAGTCCTTTCCATACATCCTGATCAGTGCCGACCATGAAGCCCCTGCCCTGATCAAACACCGCGGTGCTCGGGCCCGCAAAGGCGATTACTTCGGACCATTTGCATCCGCTGGCGCTGTCAATGACACCATCAACGCCATGCAAAAGGCGTTTCTCATCCGCAACTGCTCCGACAGCTACTATTCCAATCGCTCACGCCCTTGCCTGCTTTACCAAATCAAGCGTTGTGCAGCCCCCTGCACTGGTGAGATCTCCATTGAGGACTACAAAGGACTTGTCGCTGAAGCAAAATCCTTCCTCTCAGGCAAAAGCCAGCTCATCAAACAAGACCTGGCGGTCGCTATGGAAAAAGCTTCAGATAACCTCGACTTTGAACAGGCGGCTGTCTATCGCGACCGCATTTCTGCACTGTCCCATGTCCAGAGCCATCAGGGCATCAATCCGCAGAGTATTGAAGAAGCAGATGTTTTCGCCACCTATCAGGAAGGCGGCCAGACATGCGTACAAGTCTTCTTCTTTCGCACAGGACAAAACTGGGGCAACCGCGCATACTTCCCTAAAGCGGATAAAAGCTACGAACCCTCGGAAATTCTGGAGAGCTTCCTCTCCCAGTTCTACGAGGATAAACCACCACCACGAATGGTCTTGCTCTCTCATGAATTGGAAGAGCAAGAACTACTGGCAGAAGCCCTCTCTGCAAGGGCCAATCGCAAGGTCGAAGTTGCAATACCAAAGCGCGGCGAAAAACGCGAATTGGTGGAGCATGCGCTCACCAATGCCAAGGGCGCTCTTGGCCGTAGGCTTGCTGAGACATCCAGCCAGCTGAAGCTCTTGAAGGGTGTTGCAGAAGCCTTTGACCTGGACCGTACACCACGTCGCATCGATGTTTTCGATAACTCCCACATCTCAGGCACCAATGCTGTTGGCGGAATGATTGTTGCGGGCTCAGATGGTTTTGCAAAAGGCCAGTACAGAAAGTTCAACATCAAGTCGGAAGACCTGATCCCGGGCGACGACTACGGAATGATGCGAGAAGTGCTCTCACGCCGTTTCGCCCGCCTGATGAAGGAGAACCCGGAAGGTTACGAGCAAGCTGCCCGTTTCACTGCACAATCAAAAACTGAGCAAAAAGCCGGTGAAGAAGAGCAGGATGTTGCACCATCCAATGCTGACATCCCTGCATGGCCTGATTTGGTGCTCATCGATGGCGGTAAAGGTCAGCTCAGCGCCGTCCGCGAAACACTCGAAGAGATGGGCATCACGGACATCCCATTGGTCGGCATCGCAAAAGGTCCTGATCGCGATGCAGGACGCGAGAAGTTCTTCGTCACAGGCAAACAAAGTTTCATGTTACCTGAACGTGATCCGGTCCTGTACTTTGTGCAACGCATGCGAGATGAGGCACACCGGTTCGCGATCGGCTCCCATAGAGCCCGCCGCAAGAAGGCAATCGTCGCAAATCCACTGGATGAAATTGCAGGTATTGGTCCGACAAGAAAGCGCGTTCTACTTCGTCACTTCGGCACTGCAAAAGCAGTTTCAAAAGCTGGCATCGAAGATCTGCGAGCTGTTTCAGGAATCTCCGAAAGCATTGCAAAACTGATCTACAACCACTTCCACGAATAATCACGGGATAACGCATTGTTTTCACAAATAGAAAACGACTATACGCTATTCTCATCGAAACTTAGCAACCAAAGGTGAGAGCAGTGCGTTCAGACAGGGTATTATCAAAGAAAAAACCCAATACCCCGATCTTGCTTCATCTGGTGCGCGCAGGAACACTTGCGGTCACCTTCTTGCTCCTCGCCTCTTTATTCGCTCCCGGAAACCTGTTGAGCGAGGCGGTAGCTTTCTTCATCCCTCAGCTTATCGCAGTAGGTTTTGTCGGTCTCCTTCTCTGGCTCGTACTGGCCAGAAAGCTGCACTGGCTCCATTTACTCTGTCTCTTAGGATTGATCATCTCTAGCTTCTGGATGGTCACCAGCATCCGTCTCGTCACTCAACCTGTCGCAATTCTGGATAACCACCCCAAAAGCAAGACGTTCAACGTCATGAGCCTCAATCTCCTGCATATGCAGTTCGAGAAGGAGGCCTTGCAAGAGCTGATTGAAAAACGTCAACCAGACCTGATTGTGTTCCAGGAAACCGCAAGCGCAACTCCCCGTCTGAAAACATTCCTTACAGAGAATTATCAATACGCTATCCTGCCCCCAGCAAAGCGCGACACTGATCTCACAGTCTTCAGCAAATTTCCGCTAAAGAACTCAAAACGAGTCCATATACCTGGCCTTGGGCAAAACGGGTACATCCCGCGCGAGTTCCTGAGCGCAAATGTCGATATCAACGGCACCCTGATCCAGCTCTATGCAATCCACCCGGCAAGTCCACGCAGTCAACGTCGCCTGGACGGACGGACGACCTACATGAATTTCGTGTCAAATTACATCCGGGAACAGCGGACAGATTCACCCATTATGGTTTTAGGGGACTGGAACACCCCTGTCTGGTCAGATACCTTTCAGAAACTGCTTTCAGATTTGAAGCTGAAAACAACGTTCACCAGCCTCATTCCGCAGACAACTCGATATTTTATCAATCCATTTCTTGGAAAAGTGTTGGGATCAAAAGTCGATCACATCACCTCTTCTGAAGAAATTATAATCAAAGACCTCATAATTGACGAAGATGTCGGCTCAGACCATTTTCCAATCTTCGCGACACTTCACATATTACCCTAAAGTAAGCATATAATAACTTTATAGGGATCGGTCCGGAGGGAAATTTGGAATGCCACGAGAATTGCTTATATCCTTCGATGCAGACCAAACCCTCTTTGATTTTCAACGAATTCTGGACGAAGCCCTCATCACCACTGCAAGTTTTTTAAGCCATTACTCCGACAAACCCATCACGCCCAAACGCCTCAAAAAAATACATAAATCCCTCGTTGAAGACGCAGACCCCAACAATATTCGCTATCTGGAAATTCGAAGAGCTTCATTTGAACAAGCTCTTAATCCACTGAGTAATGCTAAGGAGTTGTCTGAGCAGGCGCTGGAGATTTTCAAAAAAGTCCGCTTCGGGGACCCTTACTTTTACCCTCATGTCAAAGAAACGCTCGCGACGCTGAAGCGAAACTACAAGACAGCACTCATCACCAACGGCAACTCCTGCCCCAAAAGCGCAGGCATCGCCCACCTCTTCGATTTCGTGGTGATGGCAGAAGAGTACCCATACAAAAAACCGGATCCCCGTCTCTTTGATGCCATGCTTTCAATGGCTGGTATGAGCCCCGACAAACTCATTCACGTTGGCGACTCTTTGGAACACGACATCGCAGGCGCAAACAATATCGGCGCCACTTCTGTCTGGTTTAACCCTCTGCAGCATGCCAATCGATCCCCTGTTCTTCCGGATCATTCCATAGCCTGCATGCGTGAATTACCAAGTTTGGTCGCTGGATACGCCTCACGCTAAAAGTTTGCCGTGGAACCTTGTGAGTAACCTCCCAGGGTTCTGGCCTCTCTCACGAATCCATGTATGAAGACCTAATCAGATTGAACGCGATGAGGCGCGCCGCGCCGCGAAGGGCCAATGGCAAAACTATATTTCAATTTCTCCGCAATGAATGCTGGTAAATCCACTCTGCTGCTGCAGGCCTCCTATAACTATCAGGAGCGCGGCATGCGCAGTTTGCTGTTCACAGCAGCTCTCGACAATCGCACCAAGATCGGAGAAATTTCATCGCGTATAGGTTTGAAATCAGACGCCCTCATCTACGACACAAAGCTTGATCTGTTCGCTTGTATTGAGGAACAACTCAAAGAGCACCAGTTCAACGCGGTCTTCATTGATGAAGCACAATTCCTGACAGAAGAACAGGTCTGGCAGCTGGCCCATGTTGCGGACCATCTTCGTATTCCTGTAATGGCTTACGGTTTGAGAACTGACTTTCAGGGCAAGATGTTTCCAGGCAGCGCCGCACTCCTCGCCATTGCAGATATCCTCCGCGAAGTGAGAACCATCTGCTGGTGCGGATCCAAAGCAACAATGGTGGCCCGCGTGGACGAAAGCGGAAACATTGTCGAAGAAGGCGATCAGGTTGTCATTGGCGGTGAGGAATCCTACATCTCACTTTGCAGAAAACACTGGTCCATGCGCAAACTTGGAGAACCTAACGGTGAAAACAAGGATGCACTCGCCGACATGATGTGCGAACCTGTAGACCAATAAAACTACGTTTAGTCTGGGAGAATAAACATGGGCTTTTTCTCAAATCTGTTTGGCGGCAACAAAGACGAGAAATCAACGCCAGCTGCGAAGGCAGAAGAATTTGAAGGCTACCTGATTTACTCTGAACCTTCTCGCCGTGGTGGACAGTGGCAAACTGCGGGTCGCATCACCAAACAATTTGATGAAGAGACCAAAGAGCATACCTTTATCCGCGCAGACACACATGGCTCTGAGGATGAAGCAAAAGAGTTCTCTTCACGCAAGGCAAAGCAGATCATTAAGGAAATGGGTGACGGGATGTTTACATAATCCCGTATACTCCCCCGAAGTCCTGCACAAATAAGCGTGCTACAATTGACAGGACGCACTTGGATGTGCACACCCTGCGTATGAGCGCTTGTTAGCCGCGTAAACTTGAAGGTTCATATGTCCCGTAAGCTTATATTTTCGCTTCCAAATATTCTTACTTACGGCCGTATTGCTGCTGTGCCAGCTCTGGCTGTGTGTTTCTATTTCCCAACCCACACCGCCCGTTGGATTGCATTGAGTATCTTCTTCATAGCTGCAATCACAGATTTCTTTGACGGCTACCTCGCCAGAATTTGGCAGCAACAGTCCGCTCTTGGTCGCATGCTGGACCCAATTGCCGACAAACTTCTTGTTTCTGTTTGTCTCCTAATATTGGCATGGGATCAGACAATCGGAAACTGGTCCATCTTTGCTGCCATCATCATTCTTTGCCGAGAAATTCTTGTTTCTGGCCTGCGTGAGTTCCTTGCTGAGCTTCGAGTTTCAGTCCCTGTTACCAAACTGGCTAAATGGAAAACCACTGTCCAGCTCGTTGCCTTGGGCTTTTTGCTCGCAGGTGATGCTGGAGATGTTGTTTTCCCCTACACCACATCAACTGGTATAGTGCTACTTTGGGTCGCAGCGATTTTAACCCTATATACGGGGTATGACTACTTCCGCGCCGGAATTGGCCATCTGATTGAAGACTAATTCCTGTAAAAGACAAGGCTTCCACAAAAAGGAAGCCATACAATACCGGGGCTCAATCTCATGAAAATTCGTTACTTCGCTTGGCTGCGTGAGCGCACTGGAACCTCTGAGGAAATCATTGAGCTTCCAGAAACTGTTAAAACCGCAGGCGAATTGATGAGTTGGCTCGCAGCTCGTGATGAAGGCTATGCATTTGCCTTCGAACAACCAGAAACCATTCGCATTGCAGTCAATCAGGAACACGTGGAAGAAGATCACGTTTTGTCTGGAACTGAAGAAGTTGCATTCTTCCCGCCAATGACAGGTGGTTGAGGAACACCTTCCCTCCAGCATATCTCAAAGTCTGCGAGTACCATGTCAAACAGCACCACCACAGAATTTACAGTCCGCGTTCAAGCTGAAGATTTTGACGTTTTAGCAGAAACCGAAATCCTCGCCAAAGGCCGCAAAGATGTCGGAGCTATCGTTACCTTCACTGGCCTATGCCGGGATGAGGGCGGTACGCTTGAGGCGCTAGAACTGGAACATTATCCAGGCATGGCCGAAGCCCAAATCTCAAAGTTTGCGCAGCAAGCCGTTGAACGTTGGCCTCTGACAGGCCTCACGATCATTCACCGTTTTGGCAAAATTCCTCCAGGCGACAACATTGTTTTGGTCATAGCAACCAGCTCTCATCGTCGAGCCGCCTTCGAAGCTTCTGACTTTCTAATGGACTTCCTGAAAACGCAGGCACCATTTTGGAAGAAAGAGCATCTCAAAGAGGCATCCGAGGGAACTTGGGTCGAGGCTAAAGCAATTGATGATGCCGATGCAGCGCGCTGGGACGAGCAGAAAACCAAATAGCTCCAGCATTCCATAAACATGCAGCACGCAACAATGAACTGGCACTTGCCTTGACATAGCCATGTTTGCCAGTTCAAATAGAAGCTAATTTGAGTTTATTAGGTCGCAATCGCGACCTCTTACCTTTTTTGCACCCAACAAACAGGTCTCTGATGTCTGCAGTTTCTGATCTGCAGCATGAGCGAGCACCTCATCCTGGGCTTTCCTTATGGGAAATTGTCAGCCTTGTTGCAGCGCTTATGGCGCTGAACGCGGTTGCGACGTCAATGATGCTCCCGGCTCTTCCGGCCATGAGCGCTGCATTGTCCGTCGCCGACAATGATCGCCAATTGGTGATCACAGCCTACATGCTTGGTCTCGCTTTTGCTTCTCTCTTTTTCGGTCCGCTTTCGGATACGATTGGTCGCCGAACCACGTTGCTGATCGGCCTCAGCCTGTACATCATTGGCGGAGTGTATTCGACATTCGCTGTAAGCTATGAGCACATGCTCGCAGCTCGAGCCCTTCAGGGTATAGGAGCTGCCGCGCCGCGCGTTGCGTCTATTTCTATGATCCGGGACTGGTACAGCGGTCGTCAAATGGGCAAAGTGATGTCCCTGGTCATGGTGGCTTTCCAGATTGCCCCCGTGATTGCTCCATTTCTCGGACAGATCGTCTTGTGGGTCGCTCCTTGGCAAGGCGTGTTCGCTGCCCTAACTCTGTTTGGAGTGCTCCTGTTGGTCTGGTGTTCGATGCGCCTTCCTGAGAGCCTCGACCCCGTGAATCAGCGCCCGTTGGAATTACGTTCTGTCCTCAGTGCATATCGGTTAGCCCTCACCACTCGTGTGACTGTTGGCTACATGATGGCCATGACATTCATCTTTGCCTGCCTGTTCGCATTCATCAATTCTGCACAGCAAGTCTTCATGGAACGCTTTGCGCTCGCTGACCTGTTCCCAATCGTGTTTGCAGCAATCTCAATCGCAATGGCCCTTTCCTCCTACCTGAATTCACAAATGGTGGAGAAGTATGGCCTCAGAAAAATGTCGCATATGGCATTACTTGGCTTTACCGCAACTTCTGTTTTGACAGCAGCAATTGCCTACAGTGGTAATCTGACCATCGTGACATTCATAGCAATTCAATCACTGGCAATGTTCTTCTTCGGCTTCATCGGCCCGAACTTCAACACCATGGCAATGGAACCATTGGGGCGCGTTGCAGGCGCTGGCTCGGCAATGATAGGCTTCATCACCACATTGATCGGAGCCCTGCTCGGTGCTGGCATTGGCAAGCTGTACAATGGGACCGAACTGCCCCTCGTCTATGGTGTCGCCTTGTTCTCGATCCTTGGCTTGATCTGCGTGCTGATCACAGAAAACGGCAAACTCTTCAAACCGCAGCACGAACAACAGCTCGCAACCGAATAAAACGAGAAAGCCCGCCACTCAGTCAGAGCAGCGGGCTTTGAATTTTCATGCGGCGAAGAAATCAGCTTGCAACAAGCAACTCTTCTTTCGCAGGCTGTACAGCAGCCATGTAATCCTCGATCATCAGCTTCGTAATATCACCCGGAACAAAACTGTGCGGTCCGATTTCAGAAACCGGTGTCACTTCAGCAGCAGACCCAGTCAGGAAGCACTGTTCAAAGCCTTCCATCTCTTCAGGCATGATACGACGTTCAATCACTTCGATACCACGAGCACGTGCCAGATCAATCACAGTACGGCGTGTGATACCATCAAGGAAACAATCTGCAATCGGCGTATGGATTGTTCCATCTTTGATAAAGAATACGTTGGCACCAGTCGCTTCAGCAACGCGGCCCTGCCAGTCCAGCATCAAAGCATCGGAATACCCTTTTGCTTCTGCTGCATGCTTGGAGATTGTGCAGATCATGTACAAACCAGCTGCCTTCGACTTGAACGGCGCAGTCTTTGGATCAGGGCGACGATATTCTGCCAGATCCAGACGAATACCCTTCAAGCGCTCTTCTGGAGAGAAGTAGCTTGGCCACTCCCAGGCAGCAATCGCCAGATGGATGGTGTTGGACTGAGCTGAAATGCCCATCATCTCACTGCCGCGCCAGGCAACCGGACGCAGGTAAGCGTCTGTCAGGTTGTTCTCAGTCAGCATCTGTTTACACGCACCGTTAATCTGCTCTTCGCTCCACGGAATAGTGAAGCCCAGAACCTCTGCAGAAGCATGTAAGCGCTTGGTGTGTTCTTCCAGCTTGAAGATCTCGCCGCCATAGGCGCGTTGACCTTCGAACACACTGCTTCCGTAGTGCAATCCATGCGTGAGCACGTGCACCTTGGCCTCTGACCACGGAACAATTTTTCCATCCAACCAGATTGAGCCTTCTAGTTGATCAAAGGGTATACCCGCCATTTCTCTTCTCCATATGGCGAACAATTCACGGTGCAGGCAAGGCAAGGACTTGCCAGTCAAGGTGTGTTCTAGCTAAATCAATGAGTTTATAAAGGATAGGTATACAGAGCAGCCGTATTACAACTACAGATGATCAATACCTACCCACGACGTAAAACCGTTGAAGAAATAAATTTTTCAACTATTGCGCACATGCGACGTGTTGAGTTCTTTCCTTTCTTCAGCGATGAGTAACTTGTAACTATCATTCTGAAATAAGTCAACATGACTGACGTATTTTTTGTGAGATTAAAAAATAGGCAGTTATCCGGGACAGGAAATGAATAAAAAAGACAGCGATTCACCACGGTTTGACCTTATTGAACTGTTTTTCTTCGCTTATCGCGATTTTACGGGTGATCCGGATGTGCTTCTCGATGAGCTGGGTTTTGGTCGTGCCCATCACCGTGTTCTTCATTTTGTGCACAGAAACCCCGGAATCAGAGTCTCTGACCTGCTCGACATTTTAAAAATCACGAAGCAAAGTTTAGGACGTGTTTTGAAACAGTTGGTGGATGATGACTTCATTTGTCAGGAACCAGGAGCGTTGGACCGCCGTCAGCGCCTGCTATATACCACTGAAAAAGGTACAGAATTTTGTGCCCGACTATCCAAACTCCAGTCCCAACGTATTAATAAGGCGATCTCCATGATGCCAGATGGCAGTGATGAGATTGTCCGCCAGTTTTTATATCTTATGATTGATGAGAATGATCGCAGCGAAGTTGCCCGTCTCATCACCAAACAAACAGATTGAGGAATTACCGTGGCCCGCTCTGCTCTTCTGGAAGATGATGCACCTCACATTCTCCTGATTGATGATGACAGCCGTATCCGCGACCTGCTCCAAAGGTTTCTCGGAGAAAGCGGCTTTCGGGTAACCGTCGCAAGAGACGCAGTAGAAGCCCGCCGCAGATTATCCGGCCTGGAGTTCGACCTACTCATTTTGGACGTCATGATGCCAGGCGAAAGCGGAATTGAGCTCGCAAAAGACCTGCGCCGTTCCAAAGCTGTCCCCATCCTCATGCTCACAGCCCGCTCCGATATTGAAGATCGGATTGAAGGACTGGAAGCTGGCGTCGACGATTATGTTTCAAAACCGTTTGAACCACGCGAATTACTCCTTAGAATTTCCGCCATTCTCCGCAGAGGTGGCCCAAAGCCAAAAATGAAACTCGAAGTATTGGCGTTCGGCCCGTTTCAATACAATGCAGAACGCGGTGAACTAAAACGCAATGACGAACATGTCCGTCTGACTGATCGGGAAAAACAAATCCTCAACACCTTCGCGGAGAAGCCTGGTCAAACTGTAGCACGAACTGACCTTGTCGGAGCAGATGCTGCACTTGGCGAGCGCACAATCGACGTTCAGGTGAACCGCTTGAGAAGAAAGATTGAGGAAGACCCCGGCAATCCCCTATACCTGCAGACCGTGCGTGGGATAGGTTATCGGCTTATTACCAACTAGCTGCCATTATAGCAGCCAGCGCACAGGCGAGCAGCGAGAGGACAATGGGCTTATCAGACCGGTTCACACTTCCACAATGGATCAGAACGCTTTTAAAGCCCTACTTCGCGGTGACCAGCTGGCTGCATTATCGGCTTCCGAAGGGCCTTTATGTCCGTGCTCTGCTGATCATCGTTATCCCCTTCCTGATCCTGCAATCAGTCCTCGCTTTCGTTTTCATGGAGCGCCACTACGATCTCGTAACCAAGCGCTTGTCTGAAGCCGTAGTCCGACAGATTGCAGCTGTTGTCGATATGACAGAAACCTACAATCACGACGACAATTACGCGACACTGAAGCAAATCAGTGCTGGAGCTCTGGGCCTGTCTGTAACAGTGCTACCCAAAGAGCCGCTCCCGCCACCAAAACCGAAGCCACTCTTTGACTTGGTGGATCGGTATATGACCCGTGAGATTGCTGCGCGCATTGGCAAGCCGTTTTGGATTGATACCGTTGGAGCTTCGAAATATGTCGAAATCCGCATTCAGCTGGAAAACAAAACACTCCGTATCATTGCCCGTCGCAGCCAGACATATGCGTCGAACTCACACATCTTCATCGTCTGGATGGTCGCCACCTCTCTGGTCCTGATTATCATCGCAGTCTTGTTCCTCAGAAATCAGATCCGGCCAATCGAGCAACTGGCAGATGCTGCTGAGGAATTCGGCAAAGGCCGGCAAGTCTCCAACTTCCGCCCACATGGCGCTCGTGAAGTCCGCCGTGCCGCTCTTGCTTTCGTGGACATGCGCCGCAGAATTGAGCGCCATGTTGATCAGCGCACGACCATGCTTGCAGGCGTCAGCCATGACTTGCGAACCATCCTCACGCGGTTCCGGCTTGAGCTTGCCCTGCTTCCTCAGTCCCCTGAGGCGGATGCTCTGCGTAAAGACGTCGACGAAATGAACCGCATGCTGGAGGACTACCTTTCCTTCTCCAAAGGCTATGGTGACGAGCCGCCTGCTCCGGTTGATATCTCGCTCATGCTGGAGGATCTGGAGGTCGAAGCAGAGGTTGTTGGCGCTGACGTTGCATCCTCCTTCGACGGAGATCCCCTTGTCATCGTCAAAGGCCGAGCCTTCCGGCGCTGTCTTCTGAACGTGATTTCCAATGCCGCGCGCTATGGCAAGACGCTGCGCATCAAGGGCAATCGAACACCTGACTGGCTGATTATCACCGTTGATGATGATGGCCCGGGCATTCCGCGTGAAGAACGAGAGAACGTCTTCCGTCCCTTCCACAGGCTAGACACGGCCCGTAATCAGGACAGCGGTGGCTCAGGCCTCGGCCTGGCGATTGCAAGGGATATTGTAAGAAGTCATGGGGGTGAAATCTTCTTGCGCCAGTCTCCACTGGGCGGCCTGCGCGTTCGCATTCGCATTCCGATCTAGCTCACAGTGTTGCACAAACACCAATAGCACCACATGGCAATCCATGCAGTGTTGAACCAGAATTCCCGGAAGTCGGGATGAGCAAGGCGGCAGGCAATACCTGCGCTATTTGTTAGTAATGAGTCTTCGGCATCAGCTACACGCCTTGCCCGGGCTTTTTATAATGAACAACGTCGCCTCTTTTGCCTATAAGGCACGATAGCCGGTTTCCCAGAAAGAAAGTGGCTTATCCAGACACGTTTCCATGCCCAAACAGTTCCTCCGTCTTTGACAAACACATCTGCAAAAGCAGGTTTTACTGCCGGTACATCTGCACCTATCACCGCGTGATACCCTATAGTCCTGGGCCCTTCCCCTCAAACCATGCGGTCACGTTTGAAGTTCGGTTCACCGGACCACTGAAAGGTGCGTTACGTCTTCCAATAGCCCCACCCAACCTACGACAAACTGACGGTCGCTCCGCCAGCAGCCCGTTACGTAGGCATAGGTTCAGAGTATGGGAGGAATTCAGGAGGGGAATAAGTTTTTTCCCCTCACGTCATAAAGGTCCGGCAAACCTGAAGCGTATTCTACAGCGTATCGCCGAAAAGTGGGAACCGGTTTTCGGATAAAGATACGCAAAAACAAAGGCTAAAGCAGTTCAGATGTTTCAACCTAAATACGAACTGCTTTAGTGCATCCGGCCACCGTTAGGCACCTTGCTGTCAGGATGAAGCAGAACGATATCTCCATTCTCATCCGCTAAGCCAAGTGTCAAAACCTCAGACATAAATGGCCCGATCTGGCGTGGTGGGAAGTTCACAACAGCAATAACCTGACGACCAACAAGCGCCTCAGGCGTATAGTGAGCAGTGATCTGAGCAGATGTTCTCTTCACACCAATATCATCACCAAAATCAATCTTCAGTTTGTACGCGGGCTTGCGGGCCTCGGGAAAATCAACGGCTTCAACAACAGTGCCAACACGCACATCCACATTCAAAAAATCATCAATACCGATGGTTTTCGTATCTTCTTTTTGGTCCATATTCTTCTCAATAACTCAAATTACAACGCATCCTTATCCGAAAAGTGGAAACCGATTTTCGAATAAAGATACACAAAAACAAAGACTAAAGCAGTTCGCGTGTTTCAGCTTAACTACAAACGGCTTTAGGGACTGGCTTCAGCCCCACCATTCGCAGTTTCAGGTGGAGGTGTGCTTTTACCTGCTGGGCGCGAAGGTCTCTGGCACAAACGTCCCAACCCTTCAATAAAGGGGGCTGCCACTTTCTCAACGCGGCAAGCGCGGCCCATCCATTTTTCACCGTTCGCTAGCATATCGTCAACGGCAACCATAACTTTCGGGTGCCCCGGTGCGTCATCCTCAAGCCAAACACGAACCAACCGCTCAAAACCCAAAGCCAAGGCATTGGACATGCCGACGCTGCGCAAACCAAATTCCTCAATGCCTGCTGCCACCAGCATCCACTTCATCGAGCGTGTCACCAATTTGTGCATATGCATGGCCAAAGCCGGGTCTTTCACCACTGTTTTGCGTAGGTTACGGATCGCCTCTCTATGCGGTTCCATGATATCTAACCGGCACATGAGGACGTCAAACAGCCGATCACGCCGTGTTTCATCCATAAGGTCAGGATCGCGCTCTTTCAGGACTTTCTGGTCAATGTCCTGCATAAACGCTGCCAGCAGATCCAGCTTTCCATTGCAACACGCCCGCACCACCTCAATCTTCACACCAGCATTGTCCGCGATCGCTGTATAAGTGATTTCTTCAATCCGGTGTGTTTCCAGCAACTCAATAAAACTTGCGATGACTTTCTGATGGGTCTTTTCGGTGGGCATGGCACGCTCCTGTATGGCCAACACTCCAGAGCGCGTTCCGTTTGATTGGCTTCAATCAAACACTAAGAATTCGCTCCACTAAAGAAGTTAGAGTGCGGAGCGTGAATGTAAATGAACGCGACCTGCTCTAACTACGCATCAACACCTAATCATACACACAGGAGCAGCACAGATACAAAGAAAAAGCCTCAGTCTAGTAACCGAGGCTTTACTTCAATATCGAGCAATTTTGGAACCTGCTGAAAACGTATCTCCAAGAAGTGGAAACCGGTTTTACGCTAAAGAGACGCCACAACAAAATCTAAAGCAGCGCGGCAGAACCTGCACAAACAGGTGCAGCTTTAGTCAGCAAGTTCAGTGGCGCGATGAGCTGCCTTTGCAACAGCCTCACTCATCAGGTTTGTCAAAGCGTCGTCTCCCATCAAAACGGAAAGCGCAGCAGCTGTCGTCCCACCGGGAGACGTCACATTCCTGCGCAAAACATCAGCATTCTCGGGAGATTGATGGAGCAGTTCACCAGAACCTGCGACTGTTCCACGGGCTAAAGCCTCTGCAAGCTCGGCATTCAACCCCAATCGTTGACCAGCCTCACTCATGGCTTCAACTAGATGGAACACGTAGGCAGGACCGGAACCGCTGACAGCTGTTGCCAGATCAATCTGCTCTTCAGCATCCACCCAGTAAAACGCGCCAATTGTTTCAAGCAGGGAGCTCATCAAAGCCTTTTGCTCATCCAGAACTTCAACCGAAGCATAACCTGCAGTCACACCTCGCCTTACCTGAGAAGGCGTATTCGGGATCACGCGCACAACAGGCTGGGCTGCTCCGAACGTTGCTTTAAAGCGCTTGATTGTTGTGCCCGCTGCAACAGAAAGGATGATGCTGCCCTCATCAGCAACATCAGTAAGCGTTGGCAGCACCTCTTCCATCATCTGCGGCTTGATAGCCATCAACAGCACACCCGCCACAACACCTTCTGGCACGCTCTTGTGCCAGGTGATGCTGTTTGCAGTAATGGTTTCAAGTGTGTCTGATGGTGGGTTAGGGTCAACAACCACAACATGTTCAGGTGCCATACCCTGCTTCATCCAGCCAGCAAGCATGGCACCACCCATTTTGCCTGCTCCAATCAGAACAAGCGGGCGTTCATTCGTTAGTTTCATGCATCACCGGCAGTTTCAAACATCACAGTTTCCATCGCTTCCTGTGCTGTCTTGCCAGCCCACACGACAAACTGGAACGATTGATAATACCGCTCACATGAATCAAGAGAATTAGAGAATAGGACTTCTATCTGAGATGAATTGGCTTCTGCACCACCAGCCAGCAAAAGCGACTGACGGAAAATAACAACACCTTCACGACCCCAGATATCAAAATGCCCCATCCACTGCTGCTCGTTAATGAGCGCAAGCAGACGAACAATCTCATCTTTTCTGGGAGCAGGAACCTTGAGGTCGAACGCACTTGCCATATGCAGTGCTTCCAACTCTTCCATCCATGAAAAGGTTACGTGGTAATCACACCAAGTCCCTGTAACCGAAATGGAAATTTCATCATCACCAAGTCGTTCAAAGCACCAGTCATTACCGGTTGCAAGGTTTTCAATGGTATCAACCGGATTCAGGGGGCGTTCCGTGCCGAACTCAATAAGGCTCATTTCCGGTCCTCTTTCCGTTTGAGGAATGGTTTGTCTACCCACTCCGGACGGACGCGGGTCGAGTGATCATGGACCAGACACTTACGTGCTCTTGGATAGAAGCATGTACTACAAAGGAAGTTCCAGACCGGAACTGTTGATGCAGGACATCGAATCCCTTTTTTGCCAATATACCGATAGATTTGGCCTTTCCCCTATAGGGGGAATAGACAGATCATTGCGAAAATTGTGGACGACTCAATGCCGCCCACAGCATATTCACATGTAATTTTCAGCCAAACCTACGCTTTGTCTTCTGGCGCAGCTTTTTCATCTAGATCGGCAAGGCGCTTTTCTACTGCTGCAAGGCGCTCTTCAAGCTTTTCAACTTCATCAAGCGCTTTGATCGCCATGTCTTTGACTGTGTCAAACTCATCACGCGAAACCAGATCCATATCCGACATGAAACGCTCGGCCTGCGCTCGGAATGCGGTTTCTACTTCCCGCTTGGCACCTTGCGCAACACCAGCGGCATCGGTCATCAGCTTTGCAAACTCGTCAAACATACGATTTGGAGACTGGCTCATGGCGTCCTCTTTAAATTTCTCTCTCACAAACAAGTATTGGTCCGGCCCGTCAGTTTCAAGCGCTGAGAGCTGATTTGCACCCAGAACCCTAAAGAACCTGTCAGTAAGATGTCGAAAGCTTGTGTTGAACACCTGCCACAAACCACTTGACCAAATCCTTCACTTGTCGGAATGCTCGCTGAACTGAAGCGCATGAGGTTTGATAACCTCCGATCAAACACTTGCAATGCGCTCAAACAAACCGAATTAGAGTAAAGTGCGTGAAGGTCTCTGAGCGCAAGGCACTTTAATAACAGAAGGGTTTCATATGCCGCTCTTAGCAATACCTTTCCCGATGATTGATCCGGTTCTGATTGAATTCGGACCACTGGCCATCCGTTGGTATGCACTGGCATATATCGCCGGAATTCTTCTTGCATGGCGCTACATGATCGTAACCGTCCGCAACTCGCCACTCTGGAACAAGACAGCTCATCCAACAGCAACAGACATCGACGACTTCGTCATGTGGGCAACGCTCGGCATTGTTCTGGGTGGGCGCCTCGGCTACGTCCTGTTTTACAATCTGCCCTACTACCTCGCCAATCCAGCAGACATTCTGGCTGTATGGGAGGGAGGCATGGCCTTCCACGGTGGTCTGCTGGGCATGATTGTCGTGTTGATCATCTATTCCAGAGCACGTGGCCTGTCTGGTTGGACCATGTTTGATCTGGCCGCCATCGCCGCTCCAATCGGTCTCTTTTTCGGGCGTATCGCCAACTTCATCAACTCAGAGCTATGGGGCCGCCCGACAGATGTGGCATGGGCCGTTGTCTTCCCAACCGGCGGGCCAGAACCAAGACACCCAAGCCAGCTTTATGAAGCAGCGCTGGAAGGAGCACTTCTGTTCTTCGTGCTGCGCCTGTTGTCCCATCGCTTCAAACTGCTGCAAAAACCGGGCGTTCTCGCAGGCAGCTTCGCCATCGGTTATGGTCTGGCACGCACCTTCGTAGAATTCTACCGCGTACCGGATGCCCACATCGGCTACCTCGCTGGCTTCTTTACCATGGGAATGCTGTTGAGCCTGCCAATGGTTTTGATCGGCATTGTCGTCGTAATTTGGGCTCTCAAAAGAAACACGGAAATCAAAGAAGCAAAATGACCAGCTCTGCGTCCACGCCACTTCAGGAAAAAATCAAAAAACGCATCGCGGACCATGGTCCAATGACCCTCGCTGAATATATGGGCATATGCCTTTCTGATCCCGAGCATGGCTACTACATGCGACAGCAGCCATTCGGGACGAAAGGTGATTTCACCACGGCGCCAGAAATCTCACAGCTGTTCGGCGAACTGATCGGTGCCTGGCTTATGCATCAATGGCTGTCGCAGGATTTGAAAGGCCCGGTGAATCTGGTCGAAATGGGTCCGGGCCGCGGCACTTTAATGAAAGACATCCTGCGCGTTATCTCGTTACGCCCGCAGATGCTCGCCAACATTCAGATACATCTGGTCGAAACCAGTCCATCCTTACGTAAAGCACAGCGCAAACTGCTCAAAGCCTACACAATCAAGTGGCACAACACGCTGGAGACCATCCCGGATGGACCAACCCTGCTCGTTGCCAATGAACTTTTCGATGCTCTCCCGATCCACCAGTACCAGCTCACCGAGCAAGGCTGGCGTGAGCGCTGTGTTGGGCTGGATGACGATGGCAATCTGACATTTGGCATCGGCTCAGGCACTCTGTCTCCGACAGACGTCGCCAAAGCCGGTTTACAGGCAAAACTGGGCGATACACTGGAGCTGTCTCCAGCCTCCACCGCAATTGCCTCACAAATCGGTCAGCGCCTCAAGGCAGACGGCGGTGCTGCTCTGCTCATAGATTACGGCTATGCAAAGACGGCCACAGGCGACACGTTTCAGGCCCTCAAAAAGCACGAATACGTCTCCACGCTGGAACATTGCGGCGAAGCGGACTTAACCGCCCACGTCAACTTTCAGGCACTCGCCAGCGCAGCCACTGCAGAAGGGGCAAACGTGCACGGCCCAATCGGTCAGGGCGAGTTTCTGCTCGGCCTTGGGCTGCTGGAGCGCACTGGACAACTTGGGACTGGCAAATCCACACTGGATCAGGACCAGATCCGCAAAGACGTGGAGCGCCTCGCAGCCGATGACCAGATGGGCACGCTCTTCAAAGTCCTTAGCATCACCAACACCTCAGAAAAACCAATTCCTTTCCAGAATTGAACGCATCGAAGCAGGGAGAAGCCAATGATTAAAGTGCCAGAGCTTGACGCAATGCAATGCCTTTCACATGGCTTCTTCACCCGCGAAGGAGGTGTTTCCTCCGGCATCTACAAAGGCCTCAACGTCGGTCTGGGCTCAAGCGATGTCCGTGAAGACGTTCTGGAAAACCGCCGCCGCGTCGCCGATCAACTCGGCACAACACCTGAACGGATGGTTACCCCCTACCAGATCCACTCGGCCAAGGTGCTGAACGTATCTGCGCCCTTTGCTGAGGAAGATGACAGGCGCGCAGACGCTCTCGTCACCAACACTCCCGGCCTCGCCATTGGCATCCTGACCGCAGACTGCGGCCCGATCCTGTTCGCGGATCCGGACAACGGAGTTATCGGCGCAGCCCACTCAGGCTGGAAAGGCGCCGTCGATGGCATCCTGCCCAACACCGTTCAAGCCATGCAACAACTGGGTGCAAACCCGTCGAACGTCACAGCTGTGATGGGCCCGATGATCTCACAGCAGGCCTATGAGGTTGGCCCGGAATTTGTGGTGCGCTTCCTCGAACAGTCTCAGGATAACAAGCGATTCTTCATTCCCTCACAAAAGCCACTGCACAGCATGTTTGATCTGCCGGCTTTCATCAAAGCCCAACTGGACAAACTTGGCCTCAAAGACGTCGTCGACCTCAAACTATGCACCTATGCGGATGCGGACAGGTTCTTCTCCTACCGAAGAACCACCCATAACAAAGAACCAGATTACGGACGTCAGATATCAACTATCATGTTGACCACCTGATTGTGCTGACGGACGAGCAAGAGTAAGTTCTGTTTCACATTGCTTTGCAAACTATGGATTGGGAGAAGACCATGGCCCTGCACTTTGCACCGGAAGAATTTGCTGAGCGCCGTGTTGCTCTGGACGCCAAACTCAAAGAGCGTCATCTCGATTGCCTGCTGATCTTCGCACAGGAGAGCATGTATTGGCTGACAGGTTTTGACACCTTCGGCTATTGCTTCTTCCAGTGCTTGATCTACCGCCCTGGTGAAGAACCTATCCTTCTCACCCGCTCCGCTGATCTGCGCCAAGCCCGCAACACCTCCAACCTCAAAGACATTCGCCTCTGGATGGACGTCGCAGGCAAATCTCCGGTTGGTCAGGTAAAAGAGCTTCTGTTTGATCTCGACCTGCTCGGCACCCGCATCGGCGTAGAGTATGACACCCACGGCCTCACCGCTGCCAATGGCCGGTTGCTGGACGAATCTCTGCACTCCTTTGCAGACGTCGATGACGCTTCCGACATCATAAAGGAGCTCCGTCTGGTCAAATCGTCAACTGAGCTGGAATATGTCAGAACCGCAGGCAAACTCGCCGATGCTGCTTTCCTTGCCGGTATGGAGGAAATCAAACCCGGAGCCGACGAAGGCCGCATTCTGGCTAAGATGCAAAGCGCAGTGTTTGAAGGCGGCGGCGACTATCCGGCAAACGAATTCGTCATTGGCTCAGGCCCAGACGCCCTTCTCTGCCGCTACAAATCTGGTCGCAGAACCCTCTCAGAAAACGATCAACTCACCATCGAATGGGCGGGGGTTTACCGCCATTATCACGCTGCCTCCATCCGCACAGTTATTCTGGGTGAGCCAACGCCGCGCCATCTGGAGCTCCACCGCGCCGCAAAAGATGCCCTTCTGGCTGTTGAACAAGCCATGCAGGTGGGCAACACATTTGGCGACCTGTTTGCTGCACACGCCAACATTCTGGATGATCGCGGCCTGATGCCACACCGCCTGAATGCCTGCGGATATTCACTTGGTGCCCGCTTCACACCAAGCTGGATGGAGCCGCCCTACATGGCTTTCAAAGAAAATGCACATGAAATTCATGAAAACATGGTGTTGTTTATGCACATGATCATCATGGATTCAGACAGCGAAACCGCTATGACTTTGGGCCAAACTTACATCACACACGCAGATGGCCCTGAAAGCTTATCACAGCTTTCTCTCGACCTCCCTGTGAAGGCAGGGTAAAGACTGCCATAATTAACCTTTACGAATCTATTGGGGGCACCCCACGCTGATTCTCTGAGTGGACTTTAAGGACTGACATGCTGAAGCTCGTACTTTTACCTCGGGTATTAATCATTGCCGCTATGGCAATTCTTGCAGGCTGTGCGGCAAACCCTCTTCCCCCTTCCAGCATCGGGGACATGATTGAAACCAAGTCAGCTCCTCCGACTGTCTCTCCGGCAAAAGCAACTTTTGCATTTGAGCAGCTGACCGGACTGCCTGGCAATATTGCCGACGATCTCTCTGAGCAACTTGGGAATCGCGCAGCAGCAGCGAATCTCAACCTCGTCAGACGCGTTGGTGCACCAGCAACGTACCGAGTCAAAGGATTCTTGACCGCAGCTGGCGATCAGTACACCACCACCGTCTTCTATGTATTTGATATTATTGACGCAAATGGCAACCGTGTTCACCGGATCGATGGCCAGGAGCAAACTGGCGGCAACTCTGGCGATCCATGGGCTGATGTTTCAAGCGATGCACTGCGAAGAATTGCGACCAGAACAATTGCTTCTTTAGAAGCATGGTTACACAGCAAGTGACCTAATAAAATCAAATAGATACACAATTACGCAGCTCAGCTTTTGCAAAAAAGCTGAGCTGCTGTGCGTTCTGGCTATTGTCGGCTTAAGACGAGGTTGCTAAAAGGCGCGCAAGGCGACCTGTCAGGACGCCTTACCAGAAGAAATCGGGTTCCACCAAGGGACGCAAATTTCCACCTCACCACCGACGAATGTCACACGGTGAGATCAAAGCCCAAGAAGGACTTGCGGGTTATGAAAATCGTCGCGGGTAACTCCAATCGCGCGCTGGCCGAGCAAATTTCAAAGTATCTTGATGTACCATTGTCGAAGTGCCAGGTTCGCCGCTTTGCAGACCAAGAAATCTACGTTGAAATCCAGGAGAACGTGCGCGGTGAGGACGTCTTTGTCATTCAGCCTACAAGCTATCCGGCAAATGACCACCTCATGGAACTGCTGATCATCATTGATGCGCTCCGCCGTTCTTCAGCACGTCGCATTACCGCAGTGGTTCCATACTTTGGCTACGCCCGTCAGGACCGTAAGTCAGCGCCTCGTACGCCAATCTCTGCGAAACTTGTTTCCAACCTGATCACCAATGCTGGTGCAGACAGAGTGCTTACACTCGACCTGCATGCTGCGCAGATTCAGGGCTTCTTCGACATCCCAACCGACAACCTTTACGGTGCGCCGGTGATGACCCGTGACATCAAAGAGCACTATGACACAACCAACGTCATGGTTGTTTCTCCGGATGTTGGCGGTGTGGTTCGTGCGCGTGCACTAGCAAAGCGCATTGAAGCTCCTCTGTCCATCGTTGATAAGCGCCGCGACAAGCCTGGTGAATCCGAAGTCATGAACATCATCGGTGATGTGAGCGGCTACGATTGTATCCTTGTGGATGACATCGTCGATTCTGGCGGAACTCTTTGCAACGCAGCAGATGCACTTCTTGCTGCTGGTGCCAAGTCCGTCACGGCCTACATCACACATGGTGTCCTCTCAGGTGGCGCAGTGGCACGCGTTTCAGCATCCAAGCTCAAAGAACTGGTAATCACCGATTCCATCGAGCCAACGGCTGCTGTTCAGGCTGCTCCAAACATCCGCACTATTTCTATAGCCCCACTCATGGGCGAAGCGATCAATCGCACATCGCAGGAACGCTCTGTTTCCAGCTTGTTCGATTCATAACGAGCTCTAATCACAAGCTTTGAGAAACCGGGGTACGCCTCGGTTTTTCTTATTGTAGGCTCAGCAGTTGCCCTTGCTCTTTCTGGGAGTATCGGTTATACGAGCCGCGTACGTCGACACCCTTGGAGGAGGCGTGCGAAGTTGGCCGTAGTTGAGCGCAGAAATCTGTCGCTCCCGCGGCCTTACTTTTATAATCAAACTAGGAGATTCCACCATGGCAAACAGCTATGAGCTGAAAGCACAGGTGCGTGAACGGGCCGGCAAGGGGGCCGCTCGTGCAGCTCGTCGTGAAGGTCTTGTACCAGCAGTAATCTACGGCGACAAAAAAGAAGCAGTGTCTATCAGCCTGCCAATTAAAGAAGCAACCATGACCCTGCATAAGGGCGGTTTCCTGTCTCACGTCGGTACAATCGACCTGAACGGCGAAAAGACTTCTGTAATTGCAAAAGACTTCCAGCTGCATCCAGTAAAAGACACTCTGATGCACGTTGACTTCCTGCGTGTTTCTGCAAACGCTACTCTGACCGTTGAAATCCCAGTGAAGTTCCTCAACGAAGAAACTTCCCCAGGCCTTAAGCGCGGTGGTGTTATCAACGTTGTACGTCACACTGTTGAAATGACTGTTCCAGCGAACGCTATCCCAGAAGCTCTCGAAATCGATCTTGGTGAAGCTGACCTCGGTTCTTCTCAGCATATCTCTGCTGTTAAGCTCCCAGCTGGTTGTGCTCCGACCATTACAGACCGCGACTTCACAATCTCCACGATTGTTGCACCAGCAGGTCTGAAAGAAGACGACGACGCTTCTGAAGAAGGTGAAGGCGAAGAGTAATTCTCTAACTAGGGCTTGGGACAATACCTATGAAGCTGTTAGTCGGCCTCGGTAATCCAGGCCCTAAATACGAGAGTAATCGTCACAATATCGGGTTCATGGCGGCAGATGAAATTCATCGCCGCCATAGCTCATTCAGCCCGTGGCGGGCTCGCTTTCAGGCTCAGGTTTCTGAAGGCACTTTGGCAGGTGAAAAAGTCCTGCTGATGAAGCCAATGACCTACATGAACGAATCCGGTCGCTCCGTAGGTGAAGCACTCCGTTTCTACAAGCTCACCCCACAAGATGTTGTCGTGCTCTATGACGAGCTGGACCTGCCTCCTGCGAAATTCCGCATGAAGAATGGCGGCGGTCACGGAGGCCACAATGGCCTGCGCTCCATCACAGCACACATCACGGATGCCTATCGCCGTGTACGCCTTGGTATTGGCCATCCCGGCCATAAAGACCGCGTACATCAATGGGTCTTGGGTGATTTTGCAAAAGCGGATCAGGAGTGGCTTGAGCCTCTTCTGGAGGCAGTTGCAGACAACGCTCCTTTGCTTGCACAACATCACGACAACCAGTTCGCCAACAAGGTGACACTGGCAACACGCCCGGAAGGCTCTGGTAAACCTTACAAAAAGGACAGCTCTCGCGAGGCTGCTGTTAAAAAGAAGCAGGACCCCGCCAAGCCTGAACCAGAAAAAAAGCCAGCTCCAAAAGCAACGGGCTATCAGGACAAAGAAGCTAACAAAAAAGGGCCGCTCGCGTCAGCGCTTGAGCAGCTGTTTGGATCGAAAGGACAAGAATAAATGGGTTTTCAGTGCGGCATCGTCGGCTTGCCTAACGTTGGTAAGTCTACCCTCTTCAACGCTCTGACGAAGACAGCAGCGGCGCAGGCAGCAAACTATCCGTTCTGCACCATTGAGCCAAACACTGGTGATGTTGCTGTGCCAGATCCACGCCAGTCCAAGATTGCAGCAATCGCTGGCTCCAAAGAGATCATCCCGACCCGCCTGACTTTCGTAGACATTGCAGGCCTCGTGCGCGGCGCGTCCAAAGGGGAAGGCCTGGGCAACCAGTTCCTCGCTAACATCCGCGAAGTAGACGCGATCGCACACGTTCTGCGCTGCTTCGAAGACGACGACATCACGCACGTTGATGGCAAGATCGATCCAATCGCTGATGCAGAAACAGTCGAAACCGAACTGATGGTTTCTGACATGGAAAGCCTCGAAAAGCGTATTGCGCCGCTCGCTAAAAAAGCGAAGTCTGGCGACAAAGACGCCAAGATGGCTCTTCCGATTATGGAACAGGCACTCGCAATTCTTCAGGATGGTAAGCCAGTGCGCGCACTTGGCCTCACCGACCCGGAAGACGTCAAACAGCTCGAAATGCTGAACCTGCTGACATCCAAGCCAGTTCTCTACGTGTGTAACGTGGAAGAAGAATCAGCAGACAAAGGCAACGGCCTGTCCGCTAAGGTTCAGGCTATGGCAGAAGAGCAAGGCGCAGCCTCCGTTGTCATCTCAGCCGCGATTGAAGCAGAAATTGCACAACTGGAAGACGAAGAGCAGCGTGAATACATGGCTGACATGGGCTTGGAAGAGCCTGGCCTAGACCGTTTGATCCGCGCAGGCTACGACCTGCTGCACCTGATCACCTACTTCACAGCTGGCCCGAAAGAAACACGCGCCTGGACCGTATCAAGAGGCACCAAAGCCCCTCAGGCTGCTGGCGTCATCCATACGGACTTTGAACGCGGCTTCATTCGCGCACAAACCATCGCTTACAACGACTACGTTGAGCTTGGCGGCGAAAACCCGGCTAAAGAAGCAGGCAAAGCACGCGACGAAGGCAAGGAATACATCGTTCAGGATGGCGATGTGCTGCTCTTCAAGTTCAATACATAAGTCTATGGCACAATCGCTATAAAACAAAAGGCGCTCAATCGAGCGCCTTTTTTATTGAAAAATCAATGAGATAAGAATCAAATATCTAACAAAACAATCTCACTGGAAGCTTCTGCCTCCACATCAGCCACATGGACTTCTTTCACGCCCTGCGCGATCAGCTTGTCAAGAATACTTGGCTCAACGCCGCTATCCACGATCAGCATGTCTGCCTGAGCGCATGAATTAGCAACGAACCGGCTCGGAACGCCAATCTTGCTGGAGTTACACAGCACCATAGTTCGCTTGCAAGACGCCATGACGGCCCGCGCAAACTTAGCTTCCTCTTCCACGTAGTACATGAGATCCCCCTCAGTGGACAAACCGACAGGACAAATGATCCCCCAGTCCGCCTCGAGGCTCTCAACCGTACCCAGAGCAATCGGCCCCAAAGCCCCCTGCCCATCGGTATAGAGATTGCCGCCAATCACATGGATGTCTGCAGCTGTCTCAGCCCCAATCATCATTGAGGCGACCGCATACGAGTTGGTCGAAACCTTTATCTGCGGCACCTGAGCAAGATGCTGCGCCAGGATTGTCATTGTGCTTCCGGACTCAACAACCACATGGTCACCAGTCTTGAAGAACGAAGTCGCCAGCCGACCAATCGCATACTTCTCGATGTAATGGCTGCGAAGCCTTACTCGATAGGCATCCTGATCTCGTGGCATGAGGAAGCAAATAGAATTATCGAAGAGTTCAAATTCCTCACGATCCGACAACACCTTCGCCAGACTGGTGAGTTCTTCAAAATCCATTCCTAAAATATCTGCCGCAGCAGTCAATGAAATACGTCTGTGGCGCTTAACCAGATTGGCGAGAACGTCCACCATTAAGTCATTAATCATCTAAATTGGCCTAGATCCCAGATACTATTCCGGTAGTAAACAATGTTCATTTTTATCGAAAAAGATTAAAATTTATCAACTGTTCAGAAGAATGAAATCTTCGCTGTCAGCATCCTCGGAAATCGCATGAAAAACGCGCGCTTTTCTAAGATGATGATCGACTTCAGCAAAGCCTAATTCCCCATTATTATCAGTAATAAAGACATCAACACCCTGCATTGTTTGCGCGGTATAGCGGCTGGGAACGCCCAATTTGGAACTATCATTCAACATCATAGTTTTCTGCGCACTGCGCTGCATAAGCAAGCTGGTTTCAGCATCAACCTTGTGGAAGTAGCAGGCCCCTTTTTGAATACACATGCTCGTCGGGCTCAGGACGGTCCAGTCCACCTTCAGATCACGAATACGCGCCTGTGTCTCTTCCCCATGAAGCGCAGTGGTATGCGCTTCCAACCTGCCGCCAATCAACTCAACATTACATGTACGACTATGCCGGACAAGGCTCTCCGCAATCAGCGGGCTTGTCGTCGCGATGGAGAGATTTTTCTTCTCTTTCAGATGATTGGCAAAAAGGGAAAGCGTACTGCCCGCCTCAATCAGCAAACTTTCACCATCCTTAATCAGGCTGGCAGCAAGTTTGCCAATGGCATTCTTCTCGGCAAACCGAGAGTGCATGCGCACGCTGATATCACTCTCTGCAATGGCCTCATTCGAAACCAGGGAACTGCCTCGCACGCGCATGATACTGTTGTTTTCCAGGCCATCAACGGCATACAGGATCTCATCGACAGAGCAATCCAGTACAGTGGCCAGTAAGGAGAGCCGTATCGTTCTATAGCGTCGCACCAATTCGATTATGCGGACGATCACAACACAACCCTCATATACAATTTTATTTAATCTTTCATAAAATTAGTCAAATACCGTTTGAATGTAAAGCTAAGATCGATTGCCGGTGATGTCGCGTCCAAAAATCACCTCGTCACGCAGCGGTATGCCGTGCAAGCCTGTGACTGGTATTTCTGGCTTTACCTTACGTTCCTCATCAATGACGCCCTGCACCACTTTTTCTAAGCGGAAGCCACGTCTTTGATAAAACCGAAATGCATCCAGATTGTCGTTAGAGGTCCGCACCATAATCCGGCCAAGACCTTCCTGCCGCGCAGCATCAACGGAAGCATCCAGCAGAAGCGTACCAATGCCGCCCCAGCGCTGTAGCGAATCCAGCGTAAGGATCTCCCATTCCTGCTCCCGCTTGATCAACGTAATCATCCCCACAAGACGCCCTTCATCCAGAGCGAGATATCCGGGCAGACGTGAGGCATCCACCATTTCACCATCAAGCAATTGCTCAGGACTGGTCCACCGGTTAACGAGCAGTTCAACAACCTGCTCTCGATCTTCTGGTTCAATTGCTCTTACTTGGATTGACACGAAGAAGACTCCTGTTTGGCTTCTGGCCTGACTAGATCAATATCTTTTAACATTCGCAATTCAGTGGCAGTACGTGCCTGCCAGCCAGTGCGCTGCAGTTCGGGGACTTCGTTGTTCTCACAGGGGTAACCTATGCAAAGATAGGCAACAAATTTCCAGTTTTCAGGAACACCAAACAACTGCCCGATACTGTCAGGGTTGAGAATAGACACCCAACCGACACCAATGCCTTTTGCTCTAGCAGCAAGCCAGAGGCAATTAATTGCGCTAACACAAGAATAAGCCAGCGTCTCTGGCATTGTCTGCCGTCCGAGCCCACCTCCCTGCGTTGGATCAAGATCACAAAATACAGCAAATTGCAGCGGAGCATCGGTCAAGCCTTGCAGCTTGAGCTTGGTATAGCTTTCTGCCCGCTCCCCTTTATAGCCCTTAAGAGCTTCAGAATTTGCCTGTTGGAAATTGAGATAAACAGCCTCGCGGTTCGCAGGTTGGCTCATCTCGATAAAGCGCCACGGCTGACTGTTGCCGACGCTTGGGGAAAGATCAGTTAATCGCAAAAGCTCATCAACAGTTTCGCGATCAATAATGTCTTGCTTAAAATGGCGCACATCCCGGCGCCATTTCAAAAGCAATTCAAAATCGTGATTGAAGGCCGCAGAAAACTGCGGGCCATTCTCTACAAAGGCGTCATTCAATGACCGGGAAACTCCACCAATGTCCTGACAGGAATATCGAGTGCTTCCAGTTTTGCACGTCCTTGCAGTTCTGGCAAATCGACAATGAAGCACGCAGCCACGATGTCGGCCCCAGCGCTTCTCAGAAGCTTCACAGCAGCTTCTGCGGTCCCACCAGTCGCAATCAGGTCATCAACCAGAATAACCTTCTCACCGGGCTTTACAGCATCACAGTGGATCTCAATGGTATCGGTACCATACTCCAGCTCATATTCCTGCTCGATGGTCTTAAACGGCAGCTTACCCTTCTTACGCACTGGCAAGAAACCGGCGGAGAGCTGGTGAGCCACAGCACCACCAAGAATAAAGCCGCGCGCCTCGATACCAGCAACCTGCTCAATCTTGGAGCCAGCCCAAGGCTGTACCAGTGCATCAACCGCACGGCGGAAGGCGCGAGGATCACTCAGCAGTGTTGTGATATCGCGAAACAGAATACCTTCCTTTGGATAGTCTGGAATGGTCCGAATGGACGCAATCAGCTCCTCTGAGATACTGTTAGTTATGTCAGTCATGGTCATTTCCGCGTTTGAATTGCATAGTTTTTGTAAGAAGCCCTTCAACGAGGGCCCCATAAGCGATCTGTGCTCGATTATTTGCGCAGCACACGTCCAGCAACAGCATCAAGCTTTGCAAGCAGTGCCGGGTCTCTTTTGTCCTCAGCAGTCATAATCGCAAAATCAAGTGCCGTGTTGGAACCAACCGGGCACTGCTGGTGCTCTCTCGGCAGTTTCCGGGCAACAGCTAGGACAAGCTTCTGAGCACTTTCCACGTTCTCGTGTAGAACCTTGATGATCGCGTTGATATCTACGTTTCCGTGGTCGGCATGCCAACTGTCGTAATCCGTTACCATCGCCACAGTTGAATAACTGATTTCCGCTTCACGGGCCAGTTTGGCTTCCGGCATGTTTGTCATACCAATAACGTCACAGCCCCAGGAGCGGTAGAGGAGGCTTTCTGCCTTGGAAGAAAACTGAGGCCCTTCCATAGCCAGATAAGTACCGCCGCGGCTATACGTAAGGCCCTCTTCTTGACAGGCACTTTCAACAACATCCACCAGCAGTGGCGAAATAGGATCAGCAACGGAGACATGCGCCACGCAGCCAGTTCCAAAAAAGCTCTTTTCGCGCGCAAACGTACGATCGATGAACTGGTCAACAAGAACGAAAGTTCCCGGTGCATATTCCTCTTTCAAGGACCCGCAGGCGCTGACGGAAATCAGGTCTGTGACACCAGCCCGCTTAAGCACGTCAATATTTGCACGATAATTGATCTCGGTTGGAGAGTGCACATGTCCACGACCGTGACGAGGCAGGAAAACAACCTTCAGACCACCAATCTCGCAGATGCAAACATCATCACTTGGCTCACCCCACGGGCTTTCGATCCGTTCCCATCGGGCATTTTCAAAACCAGGAATATTGTAGAGGCCAGAACCTCCGATAATGCCCAGAACCGCCTGCATATCGCTCTCTCCGCTTTGCCTGTGTCGGCGCAACCTTACCTGATTCACTGATAGGAAGTTGGCGGTACATCAAATCCAGCCAGCAACCCCAAAAAAAAGGGCTACCCGATTAGGATAGCCCTTTTTGAATTTATAAATGTGACCTTAGTGGTCAACATCTCTCCAGATCTTACGCTTTGTAAAGTACAGCAGCGATGCGAACAGGATCAGGAATGCCATCACACCAAAGCCGATACGCTTGCGTGATTCCAGATGAGGCTCAGCAGTCCACATCAGGAATGCAGAAACGTCACGAGCATACTGATCAACAGTCATTGGAGAACCGTCGGAGTACTCAACCAGCTCATCAGACAGCGGAGGCGCCATTGCAAGCGTGGACCCTGAAATGAAGCCTGGATTGTAGTACTGACCTTCTGGAACCTCAACACCCTCAGGTGCCTCATGGTAGCCAGTTAGCAGGCCGTACAGGTAATCCGGGCCGTTTTCCTGATACTGCGTGGCAACATCAAGAACAAACCAAGGGAAACCACGAAGGGCAGCGCGCGCTTTTGCCATCAAAGAAAGGTCTGGTGGGTAAGCACCATTGTTAGAAGCACGTGCAGCTTGCTCGTTCGGGAATGGTGATGGAAATTTGTCGAACGGCTTACCGTCACGCTCAAACATTTCACCTTCACTGTCCGGGCCATCTTCGATGGAGTATTCAGCTGCAAGAGCCTTCACTTCATCAACAGAGAAACCTGGTCCGCCTTCCTCAGCAAGGTTACGGAATGCGACGTAGCTCAGTCCATGACAGGCAGAACAAACTTCCTGGTACACCTGGAAGCCGCGCTGCAGCTGCGCTTTGTCAAACTGACCGAATGGGCCAGCAAAAGACCAAGGCTGCTTTTCGACGTGAGGTCCTTCGCCAGCTGCAAGAGCCGGACCAGCTACAGCAAGACCTGCAACAACAGCCAGAGCACGAGCGCTTTTGAACATTAGATTTTTCATCTTTAAAATCCCCTGCCCTTAAGCCGCATCACTGGACTTACCCAGCACTGCATCGTTGATTGAGTCAGGAACTTTCCGAGGCGTTTCGATCAGTCCGAGAACTGGAAGAACGATCAGGAAGTGTGCGAAGTAGAGGACCGTAAAGAACTGGATCCAGGCAATGTATGGCTGCTCAGCAGGCTTAGATCCAAGCCACCCCAACATGATTGTGGTGAAGAAGAAGAGCCAGAAGAAGAACCGGTAAACAGGACGGTAATTCGCTGAACGAACTTTGGAAGTGTCAAGCCAAGGCAACACGAACAAGATCGCAATCGCACCACCCATGGCAATCACACCACCGAGCTTGGAAGGAATTGGACCAATATCGAAAGTGATCGCACGCAGGATCGCATAAAATGGCAGAAGGAACCATTCTGGAACGATGTGCGCTGGTGTCACCATTGGGTTCGCTGGAATGTAGTTATCAGCATGACCCAGATAGTTTGGCAGGTAGAACACGAACCAGGAGAACAGGATCATAAAGACAACGATCGCGAACAGATCCTTCAACGTGTAGTACGGATGGAATGGAACTGTGTCTTTATCGGACTTAGGATCAACACCAACTGGGTTGTTGTTACCAGCAACGTGGAACGCCCAGATGTGCAGCATCACAACGCCAAGGATCACGAACGGCAGCAGATAATGCAGTGAGAAGAAGCGGTTCAGTGTTGGGTTACCAACTGCGAAACCACCCCAGAGCCATGTGGTGATTGCTTCACCAACAACTGGAACTGCAGAAAACAGGTTCGTAATAACCGTTGCACCCCAAAGAGACATCTGGCCCCAAGGAAGCACGTAGCCCATGAATGCGGTAAGCACCATGAGGAAGAACAGCAACACACCCAGGATCCATGCAATTTCGCGCGGCTCTTTGTAAGAACCGTAGTACATACCGCGGAAGATGTGGATGTACACTGCGAAGAAGAACATGGATGCACCATTTGAGTGCAGATAACGCATCAACCATCCGTAGTTCACATCGCGCATGATGTGCTCAACGGATGCAAATGCGAGCGCATCATTCGGCGTGTAGTGCATTACCAGAACGATACCGGTAATGAGCTGAACAACGAGCACGAAAAATGCGATACCGCCGAAGGTCCACCAGTAGTTCAGGTTCTTCGGGGTAGGAAACGCAACAAAACTCCCATGTACAAGGGAGAGTACCGGCAAACGACGCTCAAGCCATTTGGCGCCAGCGTTTTGCGGTTCATAAGTAGAATGACCAGCCATAGCTGCCTCCTGAAAGGGCCTCGTCAGCCGATTACAACAACGTCGTCGCTGGAAAACTTGTAAGGCGGCACGAGCATGTTTTCTGGAGCCGGGCCTTTACGAATACGACCAGCAGTGTCGTAGTGGGAGCCGTGACATGGGCAGAACCAGCCGCCGTATTCACCAGCTTCACCAAGAGGCACACAGCCCAGGTGCGTACAAACGCCAACCATAACCAGCCAGGCTTCTTTACCTGTCGTAGCGCGGTTTGCGTCAGATGCGTCCGCACCATCTTCTAGGTTAGCATTACGTGCAAACTGGTCTGGCAGATCAGCAATAGGCACTTCTGTCGCTTCAGCGATCTCTTTTTCCGTACGTTGACGGATAAAGACCGGCTTACCACGCCAGGTCACAGTGATGGATTGCCCGACTTCAACCGCAGAAACATCAACTTCGATAGAAGCCAAAGCCAGTGCAGATGCATCGGGGTTCATCTGATGGATAAAGGGCCAAGCCAGAGCTCCCGCACCGACCGCGCCCACGGCACCGGTCGCGATGTAAAGAAAATCGCGGCGTGACGGTTCAGCCGTGTCCGTGTGTTCCAAGGTCGCGTCCTCTCGAAACAAAATTGAAAGAGAACACCTACGATCTCTTCTGTGAGGACAGGCCCGCAACCAGTCAAAACCGGTCACTGTCTATACACCGCAAAGAAGACATAGGTGAAAATGCGCTAAATACGCACTTATATTGACGGATGCTATCTGCCACCAATGGTCGCACTTGTCTAGACTGGTTAAAAATTTGCGGACTTATTGTCGCAGACAACTTGGGCATAAGAGGAAAAAAACGGGATCAATTGAGATTTTGACACGCAAATATGAGTCAAAAGTCGAGTGGTTCGGGGACCATAGGACGCAAACTCTCCCCGAACCACTTTTGGTTTAAACCGCTTGATTCCCTGTCAGGAATCCTTATTCGGCGGCAACTTGTGCAAGGAAACCGCCAGATTGGTGATTCCAGAGGTTTCCATAGATACCTTCGGATTTCAGAAGTTCCTCATGGGTACCCATCTCGACGATCTTGCCTTGATCCATGACAATGAGGCGATCCATTGCCGCAATTGTGGAAAGTCGGTGGGCAATTGCAATAACTGTCTTACCTTCCATCAATTCGAACAGGCTTTCCTGGATCGCAGCTTCCACTTCTGAGTCCAAAGCAGACGTTGCTTCGTCCAGAACAAGGATCGGAGCATCCTTCAGCAAGACGCGCGCGATAGCGACGCGCTGACGCTGACCGCCAGAGAGTTTCACACCGCGCTCGCCCACCAGAGTATCAAAGCCAGTCCGCCCTTCAGGGTCTTTCAGGCCATCAATAAACTCCAGAGCATGAGCCCGTCTCGCCGCTTCAGTTGCCTCTTCCAGTGTTGCGCCGTCTTTGCCGTAGGTGATGTTTTCCAGGATCGTCCGGTGCAGCAAAGACGTGTCCTGAGAAACCACACCAACATTCTGGCGCAGGCTCTCTTGCGTCACGCCGCGAATATCCTGACCATCAATGGCAATGCGTCCACCTTCCAGATCATGGAAGCGCAGCAGCAAGTTCATCAGGGTCGATTTACCCGCACCCGAGCGACCAACAATCCCGATTTTCTCACCCGGTTTAATGTTGAGCGACAGGTTCTCCAGAACGCCGCTGCCTTTGCCATAGTGGAACTTCACATCTTCAAAGCGAATTTCCGCGTCAGAAACAACAAGCGCTTTCGCATCTTGCTTATCAGTGACCTCAGTATGCCGGGACAACATGCCCAATCCGTCCTGAACCGTACCGATATTCTCAAACAGACCAGCAACTTCCCAAAGAATCCACTGAGACATACCCTGCAAACGCAAGGCCAGACCAATCGCAATCGCGATATCACCAGTCGTCACCAAAGCCCTCTGCCAAAGCCAGATGGACAGAGCGCCAAGAGACAACAAGAGCAGATTATTGATCAGCGTCAGGCAGATGTTCAGCTTTGTCACATTCCGCATCTGCTTATGCACGGTATCCATGAAAGTGCTCATGGAACCTTTGGCATAGTCTTCTTCACGCGATGCATGTGAAAACAGCTTTACGGTCGAGATATTCGTATAGGCATCAACGACATGACCAGTCATCACAGACCGGGCATCTGCTTGCTTCTTGGAAATACGCTTAAGCTTGGGAACAAAGACGTACATGACGAGGAAGTAGGAGAGCAACCAACCGATCATCGGCAATGCAAGACGCCAATCTGCGCTCACAAGCACAACAAGCGCAGCCAGGAAGTAAACAATTACATAGACAAATATATCGACAATACGCGTAATAACTTCCCGCACAGCAAGAGAAGTCTGCATCAGCTTGTTAGCAATGCGACCTGCAAAGTCATTATGGAAGAAAGTCAAACTCTGTCGAAGTAACTGTCGGTGCCCCTTCCACCTGATCAGCATTGGATAGTTACCAACCAATCCTTGATGGAAGAACATCTCCCACACTGCTGACATGATCGGCGAAATCACAAGAAGAACAACACCCATCCAGATCAGATGGCCCCAGTTGTCGGCAAAGAACGTTTCCGGGTCTTCGGTGCCTAACCAGTTCACCAAATCACCCATAAACGTAAAGATGACCACTTCAATTACTGCAATAGATGCAGCGAAAAAGGCGATCACAACAAGTAGTATTGAAACAGGCTTGGTATAATACCAAATAAACCCCCAAAACTTACTTGGAGGAGTCTCGATCTCTTCCATTTTGAATGGGTCAATAAGCTTCTCAAAATAAGAGAACATGACAAATCCCAATTAAGATATTTGGTTTGCAAGGTGCGCTACCACGTCAACATGGTAAGAGGATGACGGCTGCTTACTGCAGCCGCTCATCTCGATCGTAAGGATCCCGGTTATCTTTCGGAGAGCCGGAAAAAGTCCAGATAACACTGGCAATTCCAACCCCAACAGCAAAAGCTCCAACCAGGGTATCAATCAAACGTCCCTGAAACAGAGAGCCAGCCTCATTGATTCCGTTTGCTCTTACAATTTCTACCGTAGCCAACTCTGCGTAGAGCGTTGGAATAATTGTAAAAAATGCGATTCCGGCACTAATCATCAAGAACCAGAATGCGTGCCCAAGGCTTTGAGAAAATGTTCCTTTTTCAGAACCAGCCGAGCGCACATACCGGCCACCATCGACCGGAATTTGAGATGCAGAATCGTCACGGGACGCGATCTGCGCCCAGATAAATGACGTAATCATTGGAGATACTCCGACAACATATGCATGCAACCGCAGACGTAATACGTCCGTGAAGAGGGCTGCATTAAGAAAATACGAGCTAGAAAGTGTTGGAAATCCGCCTTCTAAGCGGAAACGGCGTAACCTGCGTTTTTGGCGGGATGCATAGCACATGCGCCAGTCGCTGGGAGAACATTTACGTTCACGAGCACAAATTCAGTAATCATGTATGTCTCCCTAGTTCCAACGTTAAAAAATAGCTGATCGGGCGATCAGCAACTCGGAGAGTCTCGTCAAGTAAGATGAGGGCTCTCGGCCGGTGCGAGATGCTTATACTCATAAAGGCGGAGACATGCCTAGCCCCAAAAAATACGGAAAACCACTTTAGGATGTGGTGTATCTTTTTCGCAACATATATCACGAATTCAGATAGAACCTCTTGATTTCCATTAGGTTTCACCCACCGGAACGCTCCACCTATCAACAAACTCTATGATTTTTCTGGAGATTTTCCTTGGGTTCCTCTAGATGCCCAAGAGATGCTTCCATAAGCCAATCTTTCAGGAAACAACGCGAGCACCCGACAACATGCCAGATATTGCCCTTTACCAGCCAGACATTCCGCAGAACACCGGGACCCTATTACGGCTGGCCGCTTGCATGGATGTGACGGTACACCTGATCGAACCGGCAGGCTTCCCCCTGTCTGATCATGCACTTAAACGGGCGGGTATGGATTACATCGAACGCGCCAAACTCCAACGCCATATGGATTGGGAGAGTTTTCGTGAATGGCAGTTAGCCGAAAAACGCCGACTTATCCTCATGACCACCAAAGGATCACGCCCTTATACGCAGTTCGCGTTCAAGAAAGAGGATCTGATCCTGATGGGCCGCGAAAGCTCGGGCGTGCCGGAAGATATCCATCAAGTTGCTGATGCAAGACTGCTGATTCCTATGAAGAACGGCATGCGCTCTCTCAACATGGCCGTTTCCACTGGCATGGTCCTGGGTGAAGCTCTTCGTCAAACAGATTGTTTTTGAATAAAACACAACCTAAACTAGTTGCGTTATTGAATGCGTTGCTTTGCGCGATTTAGGTTTTTATTGCGATGTTTGAGAGTCTTTCGAGAAAATTCGCTCATCTGTTTTGCTTTGCACTTTTGCTGTCAGTTCCACAGCCCACTTTCGCAGGAGCACCGGTCGAACCCGTCCTCCATGCCAACCTGCATGACGAAGCCGTCCTGAATCGATATCTCCACCTGCTGGACGAGATATACCCTTGTGATTGGCATGATGCACACACACGAAGCGGGTATAACCTCTACGACCTCGGCAACGGCATCGAGGTGCTCGAGTTCTCCTGCACCGTTGGCATGCACAATCTGGCGAACCTCTATATCCGTCGCACCAAAAACTCAAAACAGCCTGCAAAACTCGTCTCCCTCGATCGTCCTGAGGACCAGCCAGTCACCAGCCGGTACATTCTGTTCAACAGCTTTTGGGACCACAATCGCAGCGCTCTCACCAGCTTCACAGTGGATCGCGGCCTCTCTGATTGCGGCTCTTTTGAAATCCACCGCTTCACACCCAAAGGATATCTGGAACTCGTGGAGTATCGCGCCAAGCGGCAGTGTGACGGCAAATTCCGAGAGCCAACGAATTATCCGCTGATCTACCCGCCAAGATAAAAGCGACCGCAAGTCCATTAAAGCCCGAGGCTTCTTGGTAAGCACGATGAAACCAAGAGTTTTAGCGCAAGAGTAAGGCAGGCAAGGCATCTTCAAAGACACAGCCAGAAGACTAAAGCGTATCTCCGAAAAGTGGAAATCGGTTTTCGGATAAAGATACGCAAAAACAAAGGCTAAAGCAGTTCATATGTTTCAACTTAAATGCGAACTGCTTTAGGGTTGTCCAAAGAGGAAGATCGCCGTGTTCCAAACCTTGCCCCGAACATTCACAGCCTGCTTTGCAGCAACCGTTCTCTTCGAAACTCTACTGGCAAGCTCGTTACACGCCGAACCTGTCAAACCCGTCACACAGCACGATCCATCAATCCTGAACCGCTACATAAACATGCTGGATGCAGCCTATCCCTGTGATTGGAAAGACGCCTACGACCTGTCCGGCAACAATACACTGCAGTTCAGCAAGGACGTGAAGGTGCTGGAGTTCATGTGCGCCAACAACCTTTACAACATGGCCCACCTCTACATCCGTATAGATTCCCGCCAGCCCAACAACGCCAAGCTGCTGACCTTTGAACGCCCAAAACATGAAGGCAACGACAACCCTGACGTGGTCTTCAACGGTGTCTGGGACATCAAGACCGGAGATCTGACCAGCTTCACGGAAGGCCGCGGTCTTGGAGATTGTGGCACCTACGAGGTCCACAAGTTCACATCCGATGGCTACCCCCAACTGATGGAGTTCCGTGCCAAGCCCGAATGTGACGGCAACTACGTCCAGCCTGAAAAGTATCCGGTCATCCTCGACAGATCCAAATAGCTCCGTGCACCGTTCCGCCTCACCTGTACTTCTCAGTTGCGCTCCCTTACATAGAACAGCAAAGAACGCTTTGCGCTCAAGGAGGGACTATGAGCGAGACACAAAACACGCTTCCAGCAGATCTGGAAGACAAAAAACAAGAGGCATCCGCGTGGTTCAGCCAGCTGCGTGACAACATTTGCAATGCCTTTGAGCAGCTGGAAGTAGAAGTCGGGGAACTGGACGGCCCTCTCTCTGACCAGCCAGCGGGACGTTTCGAGCGGACCCCATGGGAACGTACAGACCACAGCGGCGGCCACGGCGGCGGCGGTGTCATGTCCCTGATGCATGGACGTGTGTTCGAGAAGGTTGGCGTACACGTCTCCAGCGTACACGGTGAGTTCTCGCCAGAGTTCCGCGACCAGATCCCCGGAGCCAGCGAAGACCCGCGTTTCTGGGCTTCCGGCATCTCCCTGATCGCCCATATGCACAATCCAAATGTACCAGCAGTGCATATGAACACCCGCATGGTCGTCACCACCAAGCAGTGGTTTGGTGGCGGAGCAGACCTGACACCTGTGCTCAGCGCACGCCGCACGCAGGAAGATCCGGACACTGTCGAATTTCATGAGGCCATGAAAGCAGCCTGTGCAGACCATCCGGGCGCAGATTACGAGCACTTCAAGAAGTGGTGTGACGAGTACTTCTACCTGCCTCACCGCAACGAAGCACGCGGCATCGGTGGCATTTTCTACGACCGCCACAACACCGGCGACTGGAATGCAGACCTTGCCCTCACCAAATCCGTCGGCAACGCCTTCCTCGACATCTATCCAAAGCTGATCCGCAAAAACTTCCTGACCCCATGGACGCTCGAACAACGTGAAGAACAGCTGGTCCGTCGTGGCCGTTACGTGGAGTTCAACCTCCTTTACGACCGCGGCACAATCTTCGGCCTCAAGACAGGCGGAAACGTCTCCTCCATCCTGTCCTCCATGCCACCCGTGGTAAAGTGGCCATAAGCCAGAAAAACGAAAGAAGCTCCCCAACCCACGTATTGGGGAGCTTCCTGTCTCTTTGGAAGTGAAAACCAGCTTAAGCGCTCGGCCTGACAATGAACGACATGGCAGAACTGCCAGTCTCACGTTCCAAACCTCTCCCCTTCAAACGCTTGATCAGATCACGCGCTTCCAGCGGTAGTTGCTGCTCCTGCCGTCTGTAATCAGAACAATCCCGATTACGATGCAAAAGCCCGAGACTAAACAGCTCACGCCTTAATAAAGCAGGGTCAGCAAAACAGTGTCCTTCCTTGAGCAGCATGTTGATCTCTTTCTCCCGAAGCGATGCACCAGCCGGAATAAGGGACCACAGCTGCCAAAGACAAAGCACCTGCACCTGCCGCCGTGACGGCCAGCTCACCAATCGCCCCAAATCATCAAACTGATTGAGGGCGCGCTCAACAAGCCGATGGTCTACCGTCTCGACAACCGGCTCTGTATCGAGGCGACGACCAGCAGAATGCGAAGCTCTTAGATGCTGGAAGTTCTGGAAACCCGCCGCTTTGGCGAGCATGTTCATCAACTCCACATGCGAGGGAGTATCACCGCGAGATTTCATCTGGCGGGCAACACTACGCGCAAACTTGGAGATATCAGGCGAACGAAGAGGGACTGGGACTCTCGACATTGAAAAATCCTCTCGAGCCGCATTACATTTTCGTGGTCGCTGGCTTGCGAAGCGGCATCGGACAAGAATGTCGATTGCTGTCGAAGTGAATGGCAGGTTTAGCTCCCCTTACGGGGCAGCGACGCCTTGGGAACTGCCGACCGATGATGACAATAAAAGCGCCAACCGCGAAATGTCAACACGCAGCAGTTTTGGGCGTCACCCATATCAACCACTCAGGCTACAGAACTCCGCAATGCATTTGCACGCCCGGCCTTCCGCAATCCCATCGCCACACAGCCGGCTATAATCGCGAAGGAAATCCACTGTGGCATATCCATCAGGTTACCCAACTGGGTGATGCCGTAGTAGATGAACAGTAGCGTGAACCCGCTATATTGCCCAATCACCACCCAGGCAACACCAGCGGCCAGTTCCTCTCTAAAGGCAGCTGCCAACAACAACACGCCGTTCACCAGCATCACCACAGTGATTCCATGCCAGACCACCGACAGCACCGCGATCACCACAGGATGAAGATCACTGCCCAGTACAGGATCGAGGATCTCTGGCCCACCCAGAAACACATGTACCAGCATCAATAGCAACGACAGGATACCAGAAGCCAAAAGCCACTTATTCATTGGAATTCCCTCATCTTTAATTCCATACGGCAGCGTATGTTAGCTTAATGCTGGACCCTGTCAATACGGTAGCGTATGGTAGCAAAATGACAGAGAAAACCAAACTCGCAGCAGTGGACTGGATCAAAGGTGGCTTTCGGTCCTTGGCAACCAAAGGGCCCCAAAGCCTGAAGGCAGAAGCGCTTGCCAGAACACTGAAGGTGAGCAAGGGCTCATTCTATTGGCATTTCAAGGATGTGGCTGCTTTGAAAAAAGCAATGCTGGACCATTGGGAGCAACTGGCCACACAACAAATCATCGCGCAAGTGGATGCAGGCAGCCCCGACCCCAAACAGCGTCTCTTTGATCTGATTGAGATCGCAGCACAGGAAGTCTCATTGGAGTATGGCGCAAACGGTGTTTCTGCCGCGATCCGCAACTGGGCACAGTTTGATGATCTCGCCGGCGCCTATATGAGTAAGATAGATCAGCGGCGTCTGGAATACGTCGAAAACCTGTTCTCACAAATCCCGCAGACCAAGAAGCATGCAAAGACCAACAGCCAGATCCTTTACGCAACGCTCATTGGGGCTCAACAGTTAGAGGAGGCAGACGCAAGAGCCTGCCTGAAACACGTGTTGGACATCATGATAGGCGGCAACCACCCTACCCAGGTCTGACCATCTTTTCTGGCCGGACAACACGGTCAAACTCCTCCGAAGACACATAGCCAAGACGAAGAGCCTCCTCCTTCAACGTTGTGCCGTTCTTATGCGCTGACTTGGCAATTTCGGTTGCTTTATCATAGCCAATGGTGGGCGCAAGCGCTGTCACCAACATCAAGGACCGCTCCAGCAGCTCTTCAATCCGCTCCATGTTTGGCTCAATGCCAACAACACAGCGGTCCGCAAAGCTCACCATACAATCTGCCAGAAGCTCAATGGATTGCAGCAGGCTGTTGGCAATCACAGGTTTGAACACATTCAGCTCAAAGTGCCCTGTCGATCCGCCCACACTCACAGCTGTCTGATTGCCCATCACCTGAGCGCAGACCATGGTCACCGCTTCACACTGGGTCGGGTTCACTTTACCCGGCATAATGGAAGAGCCCGGCTCGTTGGCTGGCAGGCTGATCTCACCAAGACCGGAACGCGGACCGGAGGCAAGGAAGCGAATGTCATTGGCAATCTTCATCAGCGAACAAGCCAGCGTGTTCAGCGCACCATGTGCAAACACAGCTGCATCATGCGTGGCCAATGCCTCAAATTTATTGACCGCCGTCACAAATGGCAGGCCTGTCACCTCACTCACGTGAGTAGCAAACGCACTGGCGAACTCCGGCGTTGAATTAAGCCCGGTTCCAACAGCTGTACCACCTTGCGCAAGGCGATAAAGCCCCACAAGGCTCTGCTCAATACGCTCCTTGGAATACTCCAGCTGCGCCACATAACCAGAAAACTCCTGCCCCAATGTCAAAGGCGTCGCATCCTGCGTGTGCGTCCGGCCAATTTTCACAATATCCGCAAAGGCCGCCACCTTGGCTTCCATGGTGTCGTGCAGATGTGTCAGGGCCGGCAGCAGTACCTTGTTGATCTCACAAGCTGCCGCGATGTGCATGGCCGTCGGGAAGGTGTCGTTGGAGGACTGCCCCATATTCACGTGATCGTTGGGGTGCACAGGAGACTTGGTGCCGATTTGACCGCCAAGCAACTCAATGGCACGGTTGGCAATCACCTCGTTGGTGTTCATGTTGGACTGCGTGCCAGACCCCGTCTGCCAGATCACCAGCGGGAAATGCGCGTCCAGCTTGCCGGAAATCACCTCGGTCGCTGCCTGACAAATGGCCTTGCCCAGATCTTCTGACAAACGCCCCTCTTCCATATTCACCCTGGCAGCAGCCAGCTTCACCGCACCTAACGCATGGATCAGCGCAGGCGGCAGATGCTCCCGGCCAATGGGAAAGTTGATCAGAGACCGTGCGGTTTGCGCGCCCCAATATTTGCCAATGGGAACATCCAGCACACCAAAACTATCGGATTCCTGCCGCATACCATCAGAATTTTGATCAGACATTGACACTTTCCTCTCAAGCGCAGTCCCGAAAAAGGAACGATCCCCTTCAGGCGAGAACACACGACAACGAAACCATAAAACAGTTTAGACAACCCTGCCATGAAGCACAGGGCTTCATCAACCACAGGCGAACAAAACGTGAATTTCCGGTGCATGAACGCCGCGGTTCAATTTACATTCGTGAGCCAACCTGCTTATTCTCAATCATACCTACCGAAGATATATCAAAAAAGTTTCACCAGATGTCTATGCCCCCTCTCTCGGCGATCGGTATTGAGAATTACCGATCCGTACATAAGCTGTTCATGCGAGTTGGTGCCGTCAACGTGTTTGTCGGCAACAATGGCGTCGGTAAAACCAACCTCTACAAGTCGCTTGAACTTCTGCAGCAAGCCGCACTGGGCCGTATCACCCGCGCCGTTTCAGAGGAAGGCGGTGTAGACAGCGTCATGTGGGCAGGAGAGCTGAAAACCCACGAAAAGAAGCGCATCATCCTGCGTGCCGATCTGGGGGATCTTTCCTACCGCATCCAGCTGGGCCTGCCCAACCCGATCTCTGATCCCGCCCTGCCCTATGAGACCATGGTGAGAGAAGAAGAACTAAACCTTCTGACAGGCTCCAAGTCTGTCGTGCTGATGAACCGCAAAGGCCCAAGTGCCTTTCTGCGCGCCAGCAACGGCAGCAAAGTAACCTACGACAACGAGCTTCTGCCTTCCGAGACGGCCCTTGCCAGCATTCGAGATGGCAGCCAGTTTCCGGAGTTAGATCTGGTCCGCCGCGCAATTGCAGACTGGCGTTTCTACCACACCTTCCGCAGTGATCGGGACAGCCTGTTACGTCGCCCAAGCCCCAATGTCACCACCCCAACGCTCTCATCAGACGGCAACGATCTCGCAGCGGTTTTCGCCACCCTCAAGGAAATCCGCAAGGACACCTTCTATCTCCAGGAAGCGGTCGATGATGCCTTCCCCAACAGCAAGCTGATCATCGAAGCCAATGGGCAGGATTGCCGCTTCGCATTACAGACACCGGAAATCCGCCGCCCGTTCCCCTCTCAGGAACTATCGGACGGCACATTGCAATATCTCGCCCTGCTTGGCGCTATGTTGTCCTACCGCCTGCCCTCCTTCATTGCCCTCAACGAACCCGAAGCCAGCCTGCACCCTGACTTGCTGGAACCACTCGCCAAAGTCATTGCCAAAGCCTCAGAGCGCAGCCAGATCTGGCTCGTCACACATTCTGAGCAACTTGCTGATCATATTGCCAATCATGCAGGGGCATACCCAAGGCGCATTTATAAAGAAAACGGCCAGACCGGAATTGATGGCCTGAAAATCACCGGCGAATTCGTCGGAGAGGAGTACTAAGTTTGACCCCCAAGGGCTTGATTGTCTGCCTTGCCACCATGGTAAGCTGGGCGTTTCTGATTGTCATAAGCAAAGGCTTGCTGCTTACTTACAATCTTGATCCATGGATCTTCACTATCATTCAGCTGATGTTTGGCGGCCTGTTCCTCATCGCCGTCAGCCGAAAGGTGGGCGCAACAATGGATGCGCTCAAGAGCCCTTACACCTGGGCCTATGGGGTTGCCCGCGTCCTCTCTGCTGCCTGTTTCACAGCCTCTCTGCTGTACATAAGTGCGGCAAACGCAGGCTTTTTCGGCCTTGTGTCCGTTCCGTTTTCAGCGCTCGCCTTTGCTCTCTTGTTTTTCCGGCTCCCCACCGCTCTGGAACTGCCCGGCCATCTGATCATTATTCTTGGCGTTGTTTTGTTGATCTCCTCACTGGAGGGCACCTACTCCAACCCCGCCGTCTATCTGATGATCTTCTCAGAATTCGCAGTGGTTGCCTCCGTTATTATCGCTGAGTTCCACCCGCAAAATCAGGGAGATGATCTGAAAGAACGCGCCTCGCTCAGCGGTGTCATGCTGGTGGCCAGCGCACTGATCATGCTCATCGCCCTGGCCGCCCTCTCTCTCATCACCGATGGTCCTGCAGCAACACAGCAAGCAACGGACTGGACCAGCAACCTGCCACTCATCGACCTGACACAGGTCTGGAGCCCAACCATGTGGCTCGCGGCCATTTGTGTCGGCATAACCCTGCGCGGTGTGTCCATGTTCCTGTCCATGCAGGCGATTAATCTGGTTGGCAGTCAGAACTACGTTGCCACAATCGCCGCCCTGCCGTTCACCTCATTGCTGTTTGAGCTCATCGCCGACAAAGCTGGCTATCTGCCTCAGACACTCCTAGATCCAATCGCCATTCTGGCAGGCGTCATCATGACGGCGGGTTCACTGGGCATTCTCTGGGCACGCCAGCGCAAGTTCAAAACAGCCGCCGCATTCTCATAGCTTTAGAAAACCCGAGTATTTCTGAAAGCAATTGCTTACTCGCCTTCGCTAAGGTTTGGGCGAACAGCGAGTAAGCAGACATGACTGACAACAAGAGCGAACTGCCGGAAGTCACTGAACAACGCATTCTGGAAGCGTGGAGGCTATCGGGCTGGGCTGACCGCTTGCTGGAGGAAGCAGGCATCGGTGTCACCATCATCGATAAAGACGGCAAGCTGCTCTACTACAACAAATGGGCTTCAGAAAATCTGGATCGTCAGCCCCGCCACATCGGGCACAACGTAAAAGAAAACCACCGCCGCGCCATCACCAACCCGCGGTTTGATGCCATGCTGCAGCTGTTCAAAGATGGCCGCAAAGACCCGGTGCGTTATGTGGCCAATCCATACGGAACCACCACCATACTCGTCACCGTCTCCCCAATACATATTGACGGAGAGCTCGTCGGCTTTTCTCAGTTTGTCTTGTTAAAGGAGGAAGTGCAGGACCTGTGCTGCGTATATGATCAGCATGGCCGCGATCCCTTTGAAAAAGCGATGCTGCCCGACAGCTGATCTTTAGCTGGAAACCTTCTCTTTGGCTTCCGTCAACATCTCCTGAATGTCATTAAGCTGCTCAACCAGCTGGCCAATGGTTTCTACCGGCACATCCAGATTCGAAAAGGCGCAGTGCTGTACGTCAATCACGCCATCGCTCAAATCTCGCCCTTCTTTCGTCAGGCTAACAATAACCTGCCGCTCATCTTCTTTGGAGCGCACACGAGCAAGAAAGCCCATTTCTTCAAGGCGCTTAAGCAACGGTGTCAGAGTGTTCGACTCAAGGAACAAGCGCTCCCCCAACTCGGAGACGCGCTGATGGTCTTTTTCCAATAGAGCAAGCAAAGTGATGTACTGCGGATACGTGACCCCAAGCTTCTTCATCACCGGTTTATAAAACCGATTGAAGGCGTGGTTGGCCTTATAGATGGCAAAGCACAAATGCTGATCTAAACCAAAGCCTTGAAATTCTTCAGATTTCTTCTCGGCCATCACCGTATTCCAGTCCTGAGTAACATCCTCTTTCCTCGTTCTACCCATCAATATAAAAGCCGTCAAACTAAATCGCACACGATTAATTCACGTTTTGATTGACAGCACCCCACATTTCTTCTTAACTATATCGCATAGGATTTAATCGTGCACGATACATAACAACAACGAGGAATACCAAATGCCAGTTAACGTTCTTTATGAAACAAGCGCAGTTGCTACCGGTGGCCGGGACGGCACTGCAAAAACAAAGGACGGTGCTCTGGAACTGACACTTGCAACTCCAAAAGAACTGGGTGGCGCAGGTGGTGAAGGCAACAATCCAGAACAGCTCTTCGCTGCTGGATACGCCGCTTGTTTCATCGGAGCTATGAAGTTTGTAGCGTCTCAGCAGTCTGACATCGCTCTGCCTGCTGACGTAAATGTAGAATCAACCGTTGGCATTGGCCCACGCTCCGAAGGTGGTTTCGGTCTGGAAATTGCTCTGGCTGTTACCGTACCGGGCATGGACAAAGCCAAGGCAGAAGAACTCGTCGCTGCAGCGCATGAGGTCTGCCCATATTCCAACGCAACCCGCAACAACATCGATGTAAAGCTTTCTGTCGCAACCTAAAGCGTATCTCCAAAAAAAGTGCCTATCGGTTTTCGGAGATAGATACGCAAAAGCAAAAGCTAAAGCAGATCAAGCGTTTCAGCTAAACGCGAATTGCTTTAGCAGCACAAGACCCATCGAACCATTAAAGAGAAAGGGGCCCATGAGGCCCCTTTCCAATTTCTATTATCTGCTCTGATTAATCAGCTTGTTGAATAGCTGAGAGCTTCCAGCTCTCACCGGCATCACGAACAAACGACCAGATCTCTGTCCGCTCTTCCGGTACATCCGGATTGCCTTCAACCACTTTGTTGTTGGCCCGCTCACGCATCACATCAATAGCCTCATAACGCATTGCGACAGACGCATAGTCCTTGTCACCTTCACGCCAGGCTTCACTCAGATCACCCTGAAGCAGCTTGATGCCGCGCACTTCATTGACAAGACCGTTGGACGCAGCCTTACCCAGTTCCTCAGCAAAGTAGCCCATGATTTCAGGCGTCGCGATTTCGCGGATCTTACCGTAATCTTCAGAGCCGTAAGCAGTCCAGACGGTTGTCAGCAGCGCTTCAAAGGCATCAAAGTCATCCGCAGTCAGGCCGATTTCATCATCCGCTTCGGTAGAAAAGACAGGCTTTTCCTCAAACTGAGGCGCCTGACCACCACCAAAACCGGTGTTCGGAATGCCAGAAGATCCTGAACGACGCGGCGCATCCTGCGCACCCGCATCATTAAAGCTGAACGACTGGTTCTGCTGTGGCTCCTGCTGGTATCCATGGGCAGCACCAGCGGCCTGTGGCTGTTGGCGTCCCCGCAAAAACCGCATCAGCAACATGATACCACCGCCGATCAGCAACACTTGCATGATTAGGCCGAAGAACCCGGCCATACCGCCGAACCCGGAACCGAACAGCATGCCCAGCAATCCACCAAGTGCCAGACCACCGAGCATAGACCCGAGGAAACCACCGCCAAACAAACCACGGCGCTGGCCTGTAGCTGCCTTGGAGGCTGCCGCGGCATTCTGCTGCTGCGCACCTGTGTTAGTGCCGTTGTTAGGTGTCATGGTCCGCTGAACCGGAGCCGTCTTTGGTGCGGTCTTGGTCGCTTTTGGAGCTGAGTAACTGCGTGAACCGCGGCTACCGAAACTGAACCCACGCTTTGCCTCTGCAAAGTCAGCCGTCACAAAAATCAGACCGATCGAAAACACCAAGAGTGTGAGAAACTTTGGAAACTTATTCAATGCAAGCATGTAACCCCTAAACCTGCCCTTAAACTCATGTTGCCCTCCATATGGGGGCATTCTGTTAAAATTTGAAGACCAAAGTGCATTCCCGAAAAGTGGAAGCTGGTTTTCGGACAAGAATACGCACCAATGAAAATTTCAGAAGCAGCTTAAGTCCCTCAAAATAAAGGCAAACGACTTCAGAGCTTCATTGGATTGCGAAGATGGACTTTTTCAAAGCCAGATGAAGAGATTTCATCACAAAACTGCACCCACTCGCAGTTTTGGCAGGCTGTCTTAAAAACACCCTCAGCATATGCCTTCCGCATTTTGGTGACCAAATGCGAACTCAGCGCAAGCTCATCGCCAACACGCAGCTCAGTCCCAAGCAGACGAGAGATCAACGTCACAGCCACTTTATCACGCTCCACCACACTGCAATTAAAGCAATGCGGCTGCTCTTCTTCACTGATCAGAACCGCACAAATCTCATCCGGCCCCTCAACCAGTAGGGCAGCCTCTCCCGCATTCAGGCGCTTCACCACAGCCTCATAGTTCTTGGAAAACGCAGGAGAATAGCCATGCCCAATAAATGTAAGCACGCATAGCAAGTGATGACCACGCAGCTTGACACTCATGATCACTTCACCTCATCAGCCAGCAGCACTTTCACCTGCTCCAGCAAACTCTCAGCAGATTGCTGATAATCCGCATCAGCCCAGATCTGCTGTGCCAGCCGCATCGCCTTACCCATATCAGGTCCGGCAGGAATACCGCCAGCAAGCATCATCTTACCAGTCAGCGGAAAATTCGGTATCACCCAGTTCTGCGCAAAGGCCAACAGCTCTTTCAGCTCCGCCTCACTTTGCACGATGTCGCTCATCCAGGCAGTCAAAACACCATCAACAATAGCATCTGTACCGTGAGCAACCAACAACGCTTTCAACTGCTGCTTGCTCTGCCCGTGTAAACGCAAAGCCTCAGCAATATCAGCAGCAACCTCAATCTGTTTCTTCTGCGCATTAGAAAGGCGCAGGCGCTCAGCAACCTTCGACCCCGCAACACCACCAAGCCGTAACACTGGCTGGAGAGCTGCCTCAGGCAAATCATCAAGGTCTAAAAGACGCGCCAAGCGAGAGCTCGCAGCCTCTCCACCTAAAATGAGCTGCAAGATTCCGCCCTGCTCCATCAGAAGCAATGAATCGAGAGCACGCGGTGCAGACAACGTTCTCAGAACTTCCTTGGTGATACGCTCCTTGGAAAGGTGAGAAAGGCCATCTTTCAGCTCAATACAGGCAGCATACCCATCCGCGTTGATCTCCCCTTGCCCGTAAGTCGCGAAGAACCGGAAGAACCGTAGGATGCGCAGATAATCTTCACGAATACGCGCACGCGCATCTCCAATGAACCGCAGATGCCGATTGAGGCAGTCATCCAGACCGCCTAGCGGATCAAACAGTTCACCATGACGGTCCACGTAAAGCGCATTCATTGTGAAATCGCGGCGCTGTGCGTCTTTCGTCCAGTCACGCCCAAACTTAACCGTCGCGTGGCGTCCGTGCGTTTCAATATCCTCACGCAGACAGGTCACTTCAATTGGCTGGCGATCAATAACCAGCGTCACCGTTCCATGGTCAACACCAGTTGGGATGGCTTTGACACCAGCAGCTTCCGCTCTGGCAAGCACCACATCCGGCAAGGCAGTACAGGCAATATCAACATCATCCACCACTTCACCAAGTAGAGAATTGCGCACAGTTCCACCAACTGCACGCGCAACATCACCGTCTTGTTCCAGAACGTCAAAAGCCCGCTGAACAGCAGCACTGTCCAGCCAGCCGCTCTGTTGTAATCTGGTCATTTTTGAGGAGTCTCGTATCCACCTGGAACGAACTCACCATCCACCACTTGCGCTGGTCTGTATTGTGAGCCTAGAGGCGCGCGGCTTGTTTCTGCAAGCAGCATCAGGCTGGCGATGACAAGAGCTATTCCGCTGATGCTCAACCACAACATCGGGCCATCGCGAAATCGCTTGTCTTTCTTTGCCTTACGTACCACCATCACCCACACTGCGTAGGCGATAAAAGGAACAAAGAACAACAACCCATGTGTCAGGAGCATTCGTATCATCAGGCATAAACCCTATTGTAAAGCACGCGCAGGATGCCAGCGGTGACACCCCATATGTAACGCTGCTCAAACGGCATGGCATAATAGTAGCGCGTTTTGCCTCTGAATTCTCCGCTTTTTTTCTGGTGGTTCTCAGGGTTCATCAGAAAAGACAAAGGCACTTCAAATACTTCATCCACCTCTGCCGGATTGGGAGAGAGGATCAACGGAGGTTTGACCGTCGCAAGAACCGGCACGACCCGATACCCGGAGCCCGTGTAGTAATCGCCAAGATCACCTAAAATCTCTACTAAGTCAGAGTCCAGGCCAACTTCTTCATGCGCCTCTCGCAAGGCTGCACCCACAGGCCCGTCATCATCCTCATCAATTTTGCCACCAGGAAACGCAATCTGCCCTGCATGAGAACGCAGGTGCGCGGTACGCTGGGTTAAAAGAATGGACGCCTCTGTCCCCCGGTCAACAATACCGATCAGAACAGCAGCATCCCGTACCTGCTCCAGATCCTCACCATAATCAGGAATATCCGGATTGAGGATGTGATCTCCTGCAGGCTCATGGGCTTGACCGGCCAACCGGTCCATCACCCGAGATCTGAAATTCTCTGCTGTAAACTCAGACAAGATAATACGCCGTCCTAATGTCTCTTCCTAAAATCCAAGGTTCTGGACCGTATCCACCACAAAGAATGCGCCATGGCTTTCAATGCCAACAACCCGTCCACCCTCGCCTTCACGCTCTTGCAAATGCGGCGCGAGCTCATGAACCAGTGTCCGCGCAAACAATGCTTCCAACCGATCACGCACAAGGATGTAAGGCTTCAGCCCGCCATCTTCTTCCTGCTGTACAAAACGGATAGGATTGTCAGGCCCAGCTTCAACCACGTCACCGCAATTGGTCCGGATGGTGATCACCTGCTCTCCGTCCTGCTGGTGAATGTCCATCTCCACGGCCACAAACGGTGCATCTTCAACGCTCAGGCCAATCTTCTCAACAGGCGTGACAAGATAATACTTCCCGTCGTCTTCCTGTTTTAAAACAGTCGCGAACAGGTGCACCAGAGCCTCACGCTGAATAGGCGTGCCCATGTAATACCAGGATCCGTCCCGCTTGATCTGCATATCCAGATCACCGCAGAACTCCGGGTTCCAAAGATGGATGGGAGGCAGGCTTTTGGACTTTCCCGCACGCGAAATCAAAGCCTGAAGACCTTTCGGCATCTCCTTGATTTCCGGAATGCTCTTTTCTGTTAATTCGCTCACCACGGTCATTCTACCAATACATCGGAACACACCACTATTGGGGTAATATGGTGTCACGCAAGCTCTAACGCTACCCTCCCTCAAAGCCCGCGCCAAGTTATACCTTTGCGATAAGCATCGACGCAGCAAAATAGAGACGTCATTGGTGGTCTCTATTACGTGCGCAATGCTCTCAATTCTCAGGGGCAAACAGAATCTCAGTCCTCAGACTCACTATCTGTTCACAGAAATGCCGTTAGGGTAGAGCCAACCAAACTATAACCCAGGGATGCTCTGACCCCGATCATATCAAAACATTTTGAAACTGGCTTTCGCGCCTTGCATTGCACTTCTGCCTGCATAGTCAGCCTATTGCTGAAAAGTACAGGCCTATAAATTTGCTAGGGATCGCCTTTTTTAAAACCGAGTATGATGCAAAGGTGAGCTAGGCAGGGTTGCAACGCGCGACGAAAAGAGAGCAGCGATGAACACCAATATGACAGGCATGCCCCCCAAACCAGAGGATATAGTCGCACGCACAGAGGCGGCTTGTGAGAAAATCCGACAGGCAAAAGAGGAAATCGCCCGTTCCATATTTGGTCAGGAAAGCGTCGTTGAACGCACACTGGTGACAATTCTCTCCGGCGGCCACGGTCTGCTTGTTGGTGTTCCCGGTCTTGCAAAAACCAAACTGGTGGAAACTCTGGGCACAGTGCTCGGCCTCGATTCCAGCCGTATCCAGTTCACACCAGACCTGATGCCCTCGGACATTTTGGGTTCTGAAGTGATGGAGGAAGCCCCGGATGGCAAACGCTCCTTCCGCTTCATTCCCGGCCCGGTCTTCGCCCAGTTGTTGATGGCAGACGAGATCAACCGCGCCAGCCCGCGAACCCAGTCCGCTCTCCTGCAATCCATGCAGGAATACCACGTCACAATCGCAGGCCATCACCACGACCTGCCTGCCCCCTTCCACGTACTGGCCACTCAGAACCCGCTTGAACAGGAAGGCACTTACCCACTTCCGGAAGCACAGCTCGACCGTTTCCTCATGCAGATTGATGTCCATTATCCGGACATAGATGCAGAGCGCCGTATTCTGCTGGAAACCACAGGGGCGACAGAAGCCAAATCCAAACAGGTCCTGCAACTTGAAGAGCTGCGGGAGATGCAACAACTGGTACGCCACATTCCCGTGGGCGAAACCGTCATGGACGCAATCCTGAAACTGGTCAGAGCAGCCCGCCCCGGCGAAGCAGATGGCTTTGACGATCTCGCCCAATACATCGCCTGGGGCCCAGGACCGCGCGCCAGTCAGGCACTTATGCTGACCGTGCGTGCCCGTGCTTTGGCAGATGGACGCCTGTCTCCAAGCGTTGACGATGTCATGTCTCTGGCCGAACCTGTGCTGCAACACCGCATGGCTCTCACCTTTGCCGCACGAGCCGACGGAAAAACCATTCCGCAACTGCTCAAAGACATAAAAGAACGCATCGCCTAACAACAAGCCGACAGGATCGCATATGTTATCTTCGAGGACCGCTCCTCAAGACAGACAGGAAAACATCTTCGGCTTAACGGGCGAAGCGCAGTCCATTGCTGATACCTTGCCAGAGCTGCTGGTTGAGGCAAGACGCATTGCAGCTAATGTCACCTCTGGCTGGCATGGTCGCCGCCGAGCAGGCCCCGGCGAAACCTTCTGGCAGTTCCGCCCTTTCCTTTCTGGAGAAGCCGCCCAGCAAGTTGACTGGCGCCGCTCCGCCCGCGACGACAATTTGTATGTGCGTGAGCGCGAGTGGGAAGCAGCCCAAACCATTTGGGTCTGGGCAGACCTCTCCGCTTCCATGCGCTTCCAAAGCAGACAAGCCACCGCCTCCAAACGCGACCGCGCTTTGCTGCTCATGCTGGCTCTGACGTATGCCCTGAATGAAGCTGGCGAACGTGTCGGTCTGACTGGCCTGACAAGGCCACTGGCCAGTAGAAATTCAATGCAGACCATCGCAGAAACTCTGGTGCACGAGAACCCTGAGGCAACGCTACCCAACCCTGAAGGAATCCGCCGTTTTTCTGAGATTGTACTCTTCTCAGACCTGCTCGACCCACCGGAAAAGCTGGAAGCGTGGATGGCCAACATCGCCGGCACAGGCGCTAAAGGCCACCTCATCCAGCTTCTAGACCCGATTGAAGAGACATTCCCCTTCACAGGCCCAACCCAATTCGAAGACCCGGAAAACGGAGAGCAGCTCAAAGCAGGCCGCGCACAAACCTGGCAACAGGAGTACTTGCTTCGTCTGGCCGCGCATAAGGATCAGATCAGCTCTCTCGCCCGCAAATTCGGCTGGAGCTATACCCTGCACCACACAGACCGCCCAGCGGTCGAGCCCTTGATGCTGCTCCATTCCCGTCTGGCTGACGCCCCACAGCACAAAATGAGAGGAGACCTGCGATGATCGGTTCTCTTCTCCCAATTGGGTTTGCAGCACCGTGGGTACTCACCGCACTCGCAGCTCTTCCCGTTCTGTGGTGGCTGCTCCGCACCACACCACCTCAACCTGCCCACGTTAAGTTCCCACCTCTGCGCCTCCTGCTGTCTCTTCGCAACAAAGAGGAAACCCCACAACACACCCCGTGGTGGCTGATCCTGCTGCGCCTTATGCTGGCTGCGGTCCTGATCATCGCTATGGCTGGCCCCGTCTGGAAACCTCTGGATATTGCAGAGCCCAAAACAGGCCCACTCTGGATCATCGTCGACAATGGATGGGATGCCTCAGCAGATTGGGACCGCCAAATCCGTATGGCGGAACTCATGGTAGACGGTGCAGCGCAGAACAACAGAACCGTCATGCTGGTGACAACAGCAGATGGCCCTGCCCAGCCCTTGCGTTTGTCCAGTGCGCAGGAGGTTGCCGACCAGCTTCGCGCACTGACACCTCAAGGCTGGCAAGCCGCCCGGTCAGAACTCATTCCTACCCTGCAAAAGCAAGCAGAGCAAAACGCGCCCGGTGCAATCCTTTGGTTTTCATCACCGCTTGAGGAACCATCCACCACAAGCTTTGCACGGGGATTAGCCAGCATTGCCAGAGCGTCAGACGTGCGCGAAAGCTCTTTCCTTATCTACCGCTCCGACACCCCGGTCTACGCACTTAAACAGTTGCAAAACACCACTGGCGCCATGACGACCACAGTCCTCCGCCACCCAGCACCACTGGCAGAAACATTGACGGTCCGCGCTTTCGATCGCAAGCAACGCGCTATTGCAGAACAAACCATCGAGATGAAAGCAGGCAAAAGCGCCGCCGAAATTTCATTGGAGCTTCCGTCAGAGCTGCGCAACGACATCACCAAACTCGCAATTCTTGGTAAGTCCAGCGCTGGCAGCACGGTGCTCGTGGATGAACAATGGCGCCGCCGAAAAGTCGGCCTGTTCGCAGGCGGTTTCGCCGACCGCTCTCAGCCTCTGCTCTCGCCACTTTACTATCTGGAACGTGCACTTGCCCCTTTTGCAGACCTTCCGCCAGCAAAAAGCACAGACATCACCACAGCCATCTCCGACTACTTTGACAAAGGTATCTCAGTCCTCGTCCTCGCTGAAGTCGGCACACTGCCCAAGACCACAGAGGCTGACATCGCCAGCTGGGTCTCCAAAGGCGGCACACTGATACGCTTCGCTGGCCCGCAACTCCCGGAAAAGCAAGATTCGCTCATCCCTGTTGCTCTCCGTTTGGGCGACCGTAAATTGGGTGGCTCTCTCTCCTGGAAGGAGCCACAGGCACTCAAGTCTTTTTCAGAAAACAGCCCGTTCCGTTCTATCGCTCTTCCTAAGGACGTCACCGTAAACCGTCAGGTGCTTGCAGAACCAACCGCAGACCTGCCTGACAGAACATGGGCCTCACTGGAAGACGGTACACCTCTCGTCACGGCCAAGAAACATGGCAACGGAACCATTGTCCTGTTCCATGTCACCCCTGATACCAAGTGGTCCAACCTGCCTCTTTCCGGTGGGTTTGTGGATATGTTGCGAGCCATCACAAGCATCTCCTCAACGGCGGTCTTCAATCCGGATGATGAAGCTGACGGCACAACATCAGCCTCCGCCCTGCCTCTGCTCAAAATGCTGGATGGCTATGGCAAACTCACACCGCCTTCTGCCAGTCACAAACCTATTCTGGAGCGCGATTTTGCAACCACTCATCCAGGCCGCGATACCCCCCCAGGTCTCTACGGCACCGACGATACAGCACGCGCACTTAACCTCATGGAAGATGAGGACAATCTGATCCCGTTAGACCTCAAACCACTGTCCATGGCAAAGATACTCGACTACCCCTCAGAAAAACCGCTGGACCTTCGTGGCTGGTTCTTTTCTATCGCAATCCTGCTAGCTTTGCTGGATACGCTCGCCTTGCTCTGGCTCTCTGGTAAACTACGTCGAAGCCAATTCACACACGCTGCTATTCTCTTGCTCATCGCCTCCAGCCTGAGCCTGACAGGTGCTGATAAAACGCAGGCACAAGACAACGCAGAACAGTTCGCCCTCGATGCTTCATTAGACACCCGCCTCGCCTATGTAATGACAGGCGTGCCAGAGGTGGACGAAATCAGCCGAGCCGGACTGTTCGGCCTCACCAGATTACTAACCGACAGAACAGCATTGGAGCCTGAAGCTCCGGTGGGTCTGGATCTGCAAAGCCATGAACTGGCATTTTTCCCAATCATCTACTGGCCCATAGATGCAGGCATGCAGATGCCAAGCCCTGAGGCCATGTCGCGGATCAGTGCCTACATGCGCAACGGCGGCACAATCCTGTTCGACACCAGAGATGCGTTTGGAACAGGCTCAAACTCTCCAAACAAACTGAAGCTTCAGCAACTCTTGCGCGGATTGGACATTCCTAGTCTGGAACCTGTTCCGCAAGACCACGTGCTGACCAAAACCTTCTACATTCTGGATAATTTCCCCGGCCGCTACAATCAAAGCCCCATGTGGGTACAAGCCAGCGCGACCACCTCAGATGGCAGCCGCCCGGTCCGCGCAGGCGATGGCGTGTCCCCCATCATGATCAGCGGCAACGATTTCGCTGCAGCATGGGCCATTGATACGCAAGGAAACTACCTTTACCCAACCATTCCTGCTGATGGCAACCAGCGCGAGATGGCGGCGCGGGTGGGCATCAACATCCTCATGTACACCATGACAGGCAACTACAAGGCAGATCAGGTCCACATCCCTGCTCTACTGGAACGTATCGGCCAATAATAAGCCAGCAAACAAGACGCGGAGCACAGCTACACACATGACATGGTCTCTTTCCATCGACCCGCTTTTGCCCCTTCCGGCAATAATCGCGCTTGGAGTGATCATAGCTCTGGTCTGTGCCTACCTCCTCTTCGTCGGTATGCGCGGCGCCCTGATCCGTTCCGCCGCCTTGGCTCTGCTGGTTCTGGCCCTGCTCAATCCGGCGGTCTTACGAGAGGATCGGGAGTACCTGCCAAGTACCGTCGTTGTCGTCTCAGACAACAGCCAAAGCCAGCAACTGGAAAATCGTGCAGAGCTGACTGAGGCAGCGCGAGAGGGTATCGTCAATCAACTAAAAGCCCTTGACGGCATTGATCTGCGGCAGGTCTCTCTCAATGATACTTCCATGGAAAGCGGCGATGGCACCCGTGCCTTCACTGCAATCTCCAATGAACTGGCTGATGTCCCGCCAGAGAGAATAGCCGGAGCCATCGTGATCACCGATGGTCAGATACATGATGTACCAGCCACTGCAGAAAAGCTCGGCTTCTCAGCTCCGGTCCATGCGCTCATCACAGGCCGTGAAGGCGAGTTTGATCGTCGTTTGAAAGTCGCCAAAGCCCCGCGCTTTGGCCTGGTTGGCTCAACACAGGTCGTCCAGCTGGAATTGATCGAGGAAGGCACTCCGCAGCCCTTCGGCAATCGCGCTGAAATCATAGTCCGCCGCAACGGCGATATCCTGTCCAAGCAGTTTATCTCTTCAGGCTATCCGACAGAAATCGCAGTTGAGATCGAACATGGCGGCCAGAACATCTATGAGTTTGAGGTGGAAGCACTCAATGGCGAGCTGACACCACTGAACAACCGCGCCCTCGTCACCATTGATGGCGTTCGCGAAAATCTCCGCGTCCTGCTGGTGTCCGGCTCTCCCCATGCGGGCGAGCGCACATGGCGCAACCTGCTCAAATCAGATGCCTCAGTCGATCTCGTCCACTTCACCATTCTGAGGCCACCGGAAAAACAGGACGGAACGCCAATCAACCAGCTGTCTCTGATAGCCTTCCCAACCCGTGAGTTGTTCTCCGTCAAGATCGACGAGTTCGACCTCATCATCTTCGACCGCTACGAACGCCGCGGCGTCCTCCCCTTGCTCTACTTCGACAACATCGCCCGATACGTCAGTGACGGCGGCGCAGTCCTCATTGCAGGTGGTCCTGACTATGCAGAAGCCAACAGCATCTTCCGAACCCCGCTGGGCCGCGTGCTTCCAGCCGCACCAACTGGTGAAGTCTTTGAAGAACCCTTCTTTGCCAACGTCTCAGAACTCGGCCTGCGCCATCCAGTAACTCGCGATCTGCCCGGTGCAGGTGAAAGCCCGCCCCAATGGAGCAAATGGTTCCGCCTCGTCGGTGCAAATGTGCAAGAAGGCCAACCCATCATGACTGCGCTGGGCGATAAGCCGCTGCTGGTTCTCAGCCGCGTCGGCAAAGGCCGCGTTGCCGCCCTGCTGTCTGATCATGTCTGGCTCTGGGCAAGAGGCTATGAGGGTGGCGGCCCACACGTCCCGCTTCTACGCAGGCTGGCCCATTGGCTCATGAAGGAACCTGATCTGGAAGAGGAAGCCCTGCGCTTGTCTTTACGCGGTTCCAATCTGCTGACAGAGCGACAAACCCTTGCAAATCTGGTTGATCCGGTCACGCTTACAACGCCCTCCGGCAAAACTGAGCAGCTGGAGTTGATAAAAGACACATCAGGACATTGGACCGCCTCCGTCAAAGTGGAAGAACTCGGCCTTTATTCAGCAACCGATGGCGCACATACAGCACTGATTAATGTCGGCCCGCCAAATCCGAGAGAGTTTCTGGAAGTGGTTTCAACGGCAGACAAACTCTCTGGCATCACAGAACAGACAGGTGGTACAGCTTTGCGGATCGGCGGTGACGACGGCACATCCTTGTCCCCGCCCAACGTCATCGCACAGCGTTCATCCGCTCAATATCATGGAAACGGTTGGATCGGCATCAAACGAACAGACGCCAGCATCTTGAATGGCATAGACCGCTATCCGCTTCTCATCGGCTTCCTCGGCCTTGCCTTGCTGTTAGGGCTGCTGTCCTTCACCTGGTATCGCGAAGGACGATAGAAAAACATCTTAGATGGAAAAGGGATCTGCAGGATGAATTAATTCTCCTGCTCAGTCTTTCAAGTCGCCATTGCCAACGAGCCTTGCATCACATCCACCAGCTGGCTCTCACTTTGCTTTGTGGCTACCAACGCAGGCTTCACGTATCCACCAACCACAGCACCAGTCGGCATTTGCCCGCCCTGCAGTTTCAAAACAAGCAACCGATCCAGATCAACAGGCCCCGGCAATGTGATCTGGCCATGAGGCACCTGCTCATAACCGTGCGGCCCATAGTAAGGATGATCCCCAACCAGCAAAATGGACTGAACGCCCTGCGCTTTGGCCTCATTTGCAACAGTCGTCAACAAAAGACGACCCAGTCCCTGCCCTTTATTGGCGGCCTTTACGGTCAGTGGTCCCAGCAACATGCTCTGGCTATTGCCAATCATGATGGGAGTGAGTTTCACAGACCCGGCAATCTGACTGTTGAGTTCTCCAACAAAACATAACCTAGAAGCTTGTTGAACGCCTTCACGGATTTTGAACGCAGTCCGTTCAAACCGTGCAGGGCCAAACGCCTCTGCTTGCATCTGCTCAATTTCGGAGAAATCTGCTGGGGTTTCCTGCCGCACCAGCCATTTTGAAACTATCATGTCACATACCACAAATCGAAGGAGGAAGACCGTCGATCCGTGTGGCTCGGGCAGTTAGACCGATGTTGGGAGCACACTGAGAGAAGGACGGCACGATGCACCACGCGAGAGCAAGTCCCGCGCGTTCATTCGTCGTCGCTGTTCCCAGCAAATAGCCATAAGGCTCACACCCCAGTTTCTCGGTCTATCGCATGCCAGAGCACACGAAATATAATTTCTCCTGACTAACTAACACGCAAATTTTCTGTCGTAAAGCACAAAACTAAGTGCAGATGCGTATTCGTTAGTTGTAGGCCACCGGCACGTAGGCCCTTGAAAAACAACTACCAATAGGGATCTGGCTCAGCTTCGCCCGCAATTTCCTGCAGACGACGCAGCGTCGCCGGGCTCACATCATCAGGTAGGGCATCCAACGCAAACAGCTGTAGATCTGAGATTTCCAGAGCCGGTCTTTTCCAGTTTGGATCTTGCTCAGTCAAGCTCACCTTAAAGAGGCCGACATGGTCCCGGCCTGTTCCACCACGGTTAAGATGCATGGAAAGCAATGCCACATCTGGTCCGCATCCATACCCCGTTTCTTCTGCCAGTTCCCTGCGAGCGGCCTCCGCCATCGTCTCCCCGGAATCAACACCACCACCAGGAAAATACCAGCCCGGCAGATATTGATGACGTACGAGAAGGACTCGGTTTTCAGCATCAAATGCCGCAACGCGCGCGCCCATCGTCATTCCACGACTCAAAAGAGCCGCCGATTGCACCAGAATATTGATAATTCGTGTCTTAAAGCTTGCCACGTCTGGCCTCACAATCAATGTAACCGTTTGATATAGCAGCACTATATTCTGAAATATCATTTATGCAAAAAGTGCATACCACCCTTGCAAAACTAACACTACACAACCCACAGGATAGGCGTAGAAAGAGATCAAAGAATAAGCATACGCCCAAAAATTAATCAGGGCGGCCCCATCACCTACTTATAATAGACACCCAATCCGCGTTTCCCAAATCGCAGGAGTAACACGTCATGCTTACTAAAGTTCTCGCTCGTTTCCGTCGCACAAAACGCTTCCATTGGGCACCAGCAGTCAATTCTGCAAACACCCACGACACTGCTGTTTTGCGTCCGTCTTCTTGCCTTTAAGGCAAATTGGAAGTCAGCATTGCCGATCTGTTAAAGGCGCTTGAGGGTAATTCTCAGAATTAAGGAAAACTCCTTGACCTCAGGCGCAATGCAGCGATGATGCGCAGGCTATGTTTAAGCTTGTACACATATCTGACCCACATCTGGGTCCATTGCCGGACGTTCAGCCAGTTCAGTTGGTCTCGAAGCGTATTCTTGGCTACATAAATTGGCGGCGCAACCGCGCCCATGCAATGACCAACTCTTATCTTGATGCACTGATACGCGATATTCACGCGCAGCAGCCGGATCATATCGCGCTTTGCGGAGACCTGGTCAACATTGCACTGCCCAAAGAGGTTGCTGGAGCCAAAGACTGGCTCGCAACCGTGGGCTCTCCCGAGACTTTATCCCTGACACCAGGTAATCACGATGCCTATGTCCCAGGCGCTTTAAAGCAAGCCTACGGCGCTTGGCGTCCATACATGCAAAGCGATCCGGGCTTGGGGCTGACACCGCCTCTGGGAACTGATCCGCACTTCCCATTTGCCCGCAGACGAGGCCACGTCACGATTATTGGCCTCTCCACTGCCAAAGCAACTGGCCCTTTCATGGCCACAGGCCACATCAGCAGCAACCAGCTGCGCGAGCTGGCAGACCAGTTGCGCCGCGCAAAAGAGCGCGGTGATTTCCGCGTTGTCATGCTGCATCATCCACCTGTGCGCAACGCGACAGCCTGGTACAAGCGTCTGGTAGGCTCCAGCCGTTTCCGCAACATCATTGCAGAACATGGCGCGGAGTTGGTTCTGCATGGCCACACCCATCGGGCGACCCGTATGGAAATCAACGGGCCGGAAGGTCCAGTGCCTGTGATTTGCGTTCCATCCGCATCAAATGGCCTGAGTGGCCATAAGCCACCTGCTCGCTACAATCTCTTCACCATTGAAAAAGATGGCGACGGCTGGTCATGCATTATGGAAGAACGCGGTTTTACAACGGCAGAAGAAGGCGTGCATCACATCGCACAGCATGATCTGTCCATACCCAGCTTAAGGCAAGCAGCGTAAAGCCTATAGTTAAGACGTGGGGCTCGTTTTCAGATTAAAAAACAGAGAGGCATGCTGATGCCTCTCACAAAGACAGCGCTTAACCCGCAAAAGGGTTCGCATATAAAGCCAGTGCTACAAGCCCCGCCGCCCCGATAACAGTTCCCAGCAAAAGCCCGCAGATCAGAATAAAGAAGTCACGCGCCTTATTGCGCTTGGCTGCAACAGCTCTGCCTGCATTTTCCTGTTTAAGCTGGTCCAGCCTCTTGCCTGTTGGAACATCCTGCTGGCGAATGCGATTGAGCATCCAGTCTGCTTCCAGCGCACGTTCCTTTTCAATAATCCGCTCGGCAATATATTCGGTAATGCAGTCCGCCATATCGTCAATATCAGCGGTTTCAAGCAACACCATCCGCCCCAGACGAGTCTCCTTCACAAAGCGGTAAGAATGTCGATCACGACCCATCAACACATGACTGGTCATGTCGATCCATAGGCGAGGCTGGGTACCGGGAACGATCTGGAAGGCAAACTGGTCGTCGTCTTCAGGAACTTCCTTGAACACATCAATCAGCTCTTCGCTGAGCAATTCAAGGCGTGCTTTCTCGCTCTCCTGAAGGCTCACAACAACGTCTGTCCGTTCCATCTCCGCAACACGCACTTTGCGAATACTATCTCTCAGCGACCGCACCTTTTCATGAGGCACAACGTTGTCATGTAGCTCTGACATGGCAGCTCCCGAATATTCGGTTGAACACACCCCGTTTCAACCGCCCCTCAACCTACGTACAACCAATCGATTTGCGTGCAGCCCTCACACATCTTCCACGATTAATCAAAGGTACATGGTAAAAGGAAACTAACACATCCTAGATAAAACTCTAATGAAACCTCATTAACTGTCCCGTTTTGGGGCACTTTTCCAACACCAACCCTGAGGGGTTTCTGCCGCACAACCCCAAAGTTAGGTGAGAACACCAATGCAAGCATGTACGCGTCTACCAAGCGAACCGAAAGGTCCAGCCCATCAACCTGCTCTGCCCTATGGCAAAAAAGGAATGTGAGGAGCGCAGGATCGATCAAGAATCTCATTCAGACGCGGATCATCAGCAACCTCAATGGACCGCTTGAAGGGCTTAAAGCCACTGCGCAGATAAAATTGCAGCGCCCGTGGGCTATCCCCTGTGCATGTGTGTAACCAGAAGCGCTTCACTTCAGGACGCGAGAAGGCCTTGCTGATCGCGTGGTTCATCAGCCAGCGGCCAGCACCACCGCCAACAGCTTCTGGCACAAGTCCGAAATAGCTCAGTGTGACTTCGTCTTCCTTGGCAACATCCAACTCAAGCATCCCCACAGGCTCACCGTTCTTCATAGCCCAGTAAAACTCATTGGTCGGCCTGCTCAGCGTCGCCTCCAGCTCAGCATCATTCATCACCAAACGACCAAACCAAAGCCACGGCTCACCCACACGTTTAAAGAGAGCTCTATACTCGGTGATATCGATCTTGCCGGCCCGTTCCAGCGTGAGGTCAGGACGATCAATCGGTTTGAGAGCAGGCTTCTCCAACATCTCCAGATGCGTCACCACAGTCGCGACTTTGCCTTCTGGCAGGTCTGTGTATCCATCAAGATCCAGTTGAATATGCGCCATACCACTCTCTCAAACTAGGAAGAAACAATGCACTCTGGGTAGCGGGAAGAAGGAAAGGCTGCAAGTGTTCCAATCTCACGAAACACTTGAGATCCTATATGGTTGCCACTGTTTTCAGTCGCGCCCGCGGGTGAACTTCGTTTTGGCTCATAACAAACGTATGCGCTCTGAAACGCTCAACAATGGAACGCACGAATGGCCGCGATTGAGCTGAGCACAACAGCACAGGAACTTCACCCTGATTGGCCGCCGCATCATAAGCATCACGAACCAAACCAACGAACTCCTGCAGCTTGGAAGGCGCCATCGCTAGCTGGCGATCATCCCCATCCCCGATAATACTTTCAAGGAATGCAGACTCCCATACAGGGCTCAGGCTGATCAAAGGCAGATAACCACCAGGCGCTTGATTGGCAGAGCAGATCTGGCGCGCCAGACGGGTACGCACATGCTCAGCAATGGCATTCGGGTTCCGCGTTGAACCAATCGCCTCCGCAATCCCTTCCAGAATTGTTCCCAAATCACGGATGGAAATGCGCTCTTCCAGCAGCGCCTGCAGCACACGCTGAATTCCAGAGATGGAAATCTGGGTCGGAACAATATCTTCCACCAGCTTGGACTGCTCTTCATCCAGCTTCTTCAACAGAACCTGAACATCTGCGTAGGTAAGGAGCTCGGAAATGTGAGACTTAATTGTCTCCGTCAGGTGCGTGGAAATAACCGTCGCAGGATCAACCACCGTATAACCAAGCAGATTGGCCTCTTCCCGATACTGCGCTTCCACCCAGGTCGCAGGCAAACCAAAGGTTGGCTCTGTGGTATGCGTCCCCGGCAGGCGAACCTGCCCACCAGCAGGGTCCATCACCATAAACTGGTTCGGGAACAGAGAACCGCCGCCAGCATCCACTTCCTTCACCTTGATCATGTAATCATTCGCGCCAAGCTGAATGTTATCAAGGATACGCACTGACGGCATGATCACGCCCATATCAGAGGCAATCTGACGGCGCAGCGCTTTGATCTGCTCCGTAACCTGATCTGTTTCCTGCTTATTACGCCCATTGATGATTGGCAGCAGCGCATAGCCAAGCTCAATCCGCAGCACATCCATTTTCAAGCTGTCGGAAATCGGCGCTTCCTGCGGCTCATCCGGCACTTCAGCTTCAACTTTTGCAGCCACTTCCACCGCTTTTTCGCGAGCATGCTTCTTACTTGCCTGCCGCGCCAGATAACCAGCAGCACCTGCCAATGCTAGGAACGGCAACATCGGCATACCCGGCAGGAACGACAGCACGACCATCACAAACGCAGACATGCCAAGCGCTTTTGGGTAGCCGGTAAACTGCCGGACAAGAGCCTTATCGGCCGCACCCTCAACACCCGCTTTAGAAACAAGAATACCCGCAGCAGTGGAAACGATCAGCGCAGGAATCTGAGAGACCAGGCCATCACCAATCGTCAGCAGCGTATAGTTTTCGGCAGCTTGAGCGAACGTCAGGTTCTGCTGCATCACACCAATAACGATGCCGCCAATCACGTTGATGAACGTGATCATCAGACCGGCGACAGCATCACCACGCACAAACTTAGAGGCACCATCCATGGAGCCGAAGAAGGTGGATTCAGACTCCAGCTCTTTACGACGGGTCCGTGCAGTCTCCTCATCAATCAGGCCCGCACCCAGATCCGCGTCAATCGCCATCTGCTTACCGGGCATTGCATCCAGCGTAAAGCGGGCAGAAACCTCAGCAATACGGCCAGAACCCTTTGTAATAACGATGAAGTTCACAATCACAAGGATTGCAAAGACGATAATCCCGATCACGAAATTACCGCCCATCACAAAGCTACCGAACGCTGCAATCACATTGCCGGCTGCGTCAGCTCCTTCATGTCCGTGTGCCAAAATCAGTCGCGTCGACGCCATATTCAACGACAGTCGCAACATGGTCGCAATCAACAACACAGTCGGAAATGCGGAAAATTCCAGCGGTTTCTGAATGAACAGCCCCACCATCAGGATCATCACTGAAAAGATGATCGAAATCGCGAGAAACATGTCCAGAAGCATCGCAGGCATCGGAACAATGAGCATCACAAGGATGACCATCACACCTGCAGCAAGCCCAAGGTCGCCTTGCTTTATGGCGCCCCAAAGGTCTTGGAAAAAGGCTGAACCACCAGCTGCACCTAGTCCGGGCACGCGAGCAGCAGAAGGAGCGCTGTCGCTTCCTCCTTGAGCCGCTTTTGTATTTGTCTCTTCAGACATCGCCGCGCCCTATCCGTTCTTATGCGTCTGCAGTGCCAGCGCGTGCTTCGCCTGGCCCTGGAACCTCAACACCCTCTTTGGTGTAAAGGTTCAACTTGTTGCGAAGCGTGCGGATCGAAATGCCAAGGATCTTTGCAGCATGCGTACGGTTCCCCAGACAATGATCCAGCGTATCCAAAATGAGATCACGCTCCACATCAGCAACAGTACGCCCGACCATATCGCGCGAGACGGCTTCAGCTGCATGGGCCGCGCGCGAAGCCGTTTGCTGTCCAGACCCCATGGCAATTGGAGATCCATCTGGCATGCGAATAGCGTCTGCATCAATCTCGCTACCAGAAGAAAGAAGAACAGCACGGTGCATGGTGTTTTCCAGCTCGCGTACATTTCCTTTCCATTGGTTGGCCAACAGAAGCTGACGACCTTCCTGAGAAACCGGCAGTGCCTTAGTACCATTCGCCTTGGCATAAATTTCAATGAAGTGACTTGCCAGCTCCAGAATATCTGCTGGCCGCTCTCGCAGCGCCGGCAGTTTCAGGTTCACCACGTTCAGGCGGTACAGCAAATCCTCGCGGAAGCCACCATTGCGCACTTCCTCAGCCAAATCACGGTTGGACGTCGCGATGATGCGAATATCGACCGGTACCGGACGACTGCCTCCAACACGGTCAATCACCCGCTCTTGAATAGCCCGCAACAACTTGGCTTGCAGACGAACATCCATCTCGGAAATCTCGTCAAGCATCAAGGTGCCGCCATTGGCTTCCTCAAACTTGCCAACACGGCGCGCAACAGCACCGGTAAAGGCGCCCTTCTCGTGGCCGAAAAGTTCGGATTCAAGAAGATGCTCAGGAATTGCAGCGCAGTTGATGGAGATAAACGCCTTATCAGCACGACTGGACTTGCTGTGCAGGAAGCGGGAAATCACTTCCTTACCGGACCCGGACTCACCCGTAATCAGAACCGATGCATCAGATGGAGCCACCTGCTCTGCCAGCTTGATCACACTTGCCATGGCCGCGTCGCGATAGATCAGGTCTTCACGCTCTTCCGTAACAGCCGCCAGCACAGCAGCAATCAGCTCCGGATCAGGAGGCAGCGGAATGTATTCCTTTGCTCCAGCCCGAATGGCAGACACAGCCGCGCGCGCATCCGTTCCCAACCCGCACGCAACGAGTGGCACATGGATACGCTCGCGTTCTGTCAGTTCTACCAGCTGACCGATATCTTCATTGACATCAACCATCAAAAGATCCGCACCCTGACCAGAACGCAAGACTTTCATGGCCTCAAGAACGCCAGGCGCATGGGTAACAGATGCCCCCCGCTCCATCGCGATCTTGGTTGCGGTCGTCAGCTGACCGCCAAGGGTCCCAACGATCAAGAGCCGCATGTCAGTTCCTTTCCAGTACGCCCCATGACAATCACTTATCCGCCTTGATGATTTCAGTCATGGTGACACCAAGCTTATCTTCCACGAGCACAACTTCTCCGCGCGCGATCAGCCTGTTATTCACGTAAACGTCGATGGCCTCGCCCACCTTCCGGTCCAGTTCCATAACGATCCCGGTATCCAAATGCAAAAGGTCGGAAACCTTCATCTTTGTATGCCCAAGCACAGCAGCCAGTTGGACCGGAACATCAAAAACAGCTTCCAAATCCTCAGCTGCTTTAATGCCGCCTGCACCTTCTTCATCCAGGCCACCAGCGCGCTGGGTACTCTGGTGTTGGTCCAGCACCATTCCCTGTTCATCACTGCTCATAATCAACCTTTCTGATCCCGCACCGGCCATAGCCAGCACGGTCATAGGCAAAAACTAAAATCACGCTGCTCGACTGGCTCGCTCACGGGCGTCGAAATGAGATTTTATGACTTGTTCAATATGCTCAACCGTCTTGCGACGATCACGAATAATTCCACCATCCGGCCATTCAATCCGGCAATCACCGCGCGACATGCTCTCTGACTTCACAACATGCACCTTGCCTTCAAAGCTGCTGTTCAAAACCAGACCGTCAACCATGTCTTCCAGCGCATGCGTATCTTCTGTCGGCACCTCAATCAAAATCTGAGGGATCTTGCGCAAAGGAGCCAGACATTCAGCAAGCAATGCCACAACTTCAGCAAGCGGCTCACGCGCAATAAGGTGACTGCAAAGACGGCGCGCAATCAGAAAACACATGGAAACCAGCTTCTGCTCTTGAGCGCGGATCTGGCTTTCAAGATCACCCAGAGCAACTTCAAGTCGCTCCCGCAACACCACCAGCTCTTCCTGCGCACTCAGCGTCTGCTGCTCGGCAATGGCCTGCCGGGCCTTCATCTCACCACGAACAAACGCGGCCTCTTCAGCTGCTTTTAAAAGCTGCTTATGCTCAGCAACTGTAATAGTAGGTTCCACCGGAGGGACGTCTTCGACTGTTGCTGCGGCCTCAGCCTCATCGATCGATTTAGTATCAAACAAAAAGCGTCGCCGCACAGCACCTTGAGGCATCACAGTAACCATCAGCGAGCCTCCGGTGATCGCGAAGAAAAGGAACGATTAGTAGACAAACTCTTCCTCTCCTTTCTTCTTGTTAATGCTGATTTCACCAGTGGCTGCCAAATCTTTCGCCTTCAGTACAAGTGAGCTTTGCGCCTCATCTACATCGTGCAATCGAACTGGTCCCATACCTTCCATGTCTTCCTGAAGCATCTTTGCTGCACGCGATGACATGTTGGCCGTAAAGAACACAACAGCAGTTTCAGAAGCTCCTTTGAGAGCCATGGCCAGCTGATCCTTCTCAACATTGCGAAGCAAGGTCTGACAGGCAGCGGAATCTAGTTTCAACAGGTCCTCGAAGGTGAACATCAAATTGCGGATACGCTCTGCAGACTCACGGCTATCTTCTTCCAGTGCTGCCAAAAAGCGGCCTTCGGTTTGCCTGTCGAAATTATTGAAGATGTCGGCCATCATCTCGTGGCTATCACGACGGCTGGTCTGAGACAGGTTCGACATGAACTCGACCCGTAATGTCTGCTCAACCTTCTCCAGAATATCTTTCTGGATAGACTCCATACGCAGCATACGGTTCACCACATCCAGCGCCAGCTCTTCATTCAGCAGCGCAAGAACGCGAGCCGCATGGTCACTCTGAATTTTGGAAAGAACCACCGCAATGGTCTGCGGATACTCATTCTTCAGATAGTTTGCCAGAACGTTTTCAGGAACGTTGGAAAGCTTCTCCCACATGTTCCGACCTGCAGGACCTCGAATTTCCTCCATAATGATCGCAACACGATCAGTTGGCAGGAAAGAGTTCAGCAGGCGCTCTGTAACATCCACGTTGCCGTTCAACGCACCACGGGTGGAAAGCCGCTTCAGGAAGTCAACAAACAGCTCTTCAAGCATGGTCGGTGTAACAGGACCCAGACTCGCCATTGCGCTGGAAACCTGACGCACTTCAATTTCATCCAACCCAGCCCAAATGGCCTTCCCATACTCCTGCCCAAGCGCCAAGAGCAGAACGGCTGCGCGCTCTGCACCTCCAAGCTCTCGTTCAGCTATTCCAGATGAGACTGATAAGGCTTGTGCTGTCGATTCCTGCGGCTGTATCTCCTCACTCATCCTACGCTGCCTCGTTCAACCAACCGCGAACGATATTGACCGCTTCGCTTGGAGAATCTTCAATCAACTCACTTATTTGCTGAATTGAGCTTTGATGGAGAGCTGCCTGCATTTTGGCATCTTCAATCCATTCTGCTGTTGGCATTTCAGAAGGAACCTCCTCCATTTCACCAACAACACCTCCAATTTGCGCAGGGCCCTCAGCGACCAATGTGCCATCTGGCAGCATCTGAACACCGCCTTCTGCCGCCGCCGCTCTCTCTTCTTCTTTAGCAAGAATACGCTTCATCAGCGGAGAGACTGCGAAGATCAACAGCAAGATGGTGATCACTAACAGAACACCCAACTCAGCAAATTTCATGATGTCAGCACGTGTAAAGTCGAACAGCCCACCTTCGCTATCACCAAAGTCCTGAAGAGGAGCTTCGACAAAGCGCATGTTGACCACTTCAACATTATCACCGCGATGTTTGTTAAAGCCAACAGCAGTTCGAACCAGAGTAGCAATTTGCTCCAGCTCATCTTTACTGCGCGGTTGATAGGTCTGCGTGCCATCCTCGCTGGTTGTGTAGGTACCATCAACCAGAACCGCTACAGACAGCCGTTCCAGACCACCTGCTTCATAGATCTCCGTCACTGTACTCTTGGAAATCTCGTAGTTCAGGATTTCCTCAGAAACATTCGAGGCATCCTTGGACCCGGTTGCACTGCCAGCTGCGTCTGCATTCGGCAGCTGGTTGCCAACAGAAACCGTCTCCTCACCATTGGTGGAAGATGCATTCTCTTCTTTACTCTGAGAAGAACGCAACACCTGCCCATCAGGATCATACAGCTCCTGTGTCTCAGTTTTGCGGTTATAGTTGATTTCTGCAGCAACCCGAACACGAGCGCGACCGGTTCCAACAACGTTATTGAGGATCTCTTCAACCTGTTGCCGCAGGCGAGCCTCCATTGTCGAACGTCGTTCATCCAGCGAAGAGCCACCAGCAAGCCCTTCTTTATCGCCGGTTCCGCTGGCAAGCAAAGTGCCGCGCTCATCAACGATAGAGACGTAGGAAGGTTCCAGTCCTTCAACTGCCGTCGCAACAAGATGCTGAATGGCACGGATCTGCCCACCAGACAAAGAACCCTGCACCTTAATTGCAATCGAAGCTGTTGGCGGTTCCCGATCACGCTGGAACAACTGCTTTTCAGGGATCACCAGATGAACACGCGCAGAAGAAATCCGGCCAATGCTGCGAATGGTTCTGGAAAGTTCCCCTTCAAGAGCTCTGAGGCGGTTCAGGTTCTGCACAAAACTGGTTGCACCGAGCGTATCTGTCTTGTCGAAGATTTCATAACCAACACCACCGCCAGATGGCAGGCCAGCTTCCGCCATTGTCATGCGCAGACGATGAACGTTCTCCTGAGGGACAAGAACACTACGTCCGTTGACACCCAACTCATATGAAACACCTTGAGATTCAACCTGGCTAACAATCGCTGCAGCATCTTCAAGAGTAAGGTCCGTGAAGAGCGGCACCATCTGCGGTGCTGTCGCACGAACAATGATGAAACCGAACAGGCCGATCAACGTAACAGCCATCGCCCCCATCGCTGCCAGTCGCGCGGGCCCAAGTCCTTTCAAGAAGTCAAGGATTCCACTCACAGTTGCCGCCCCGTACGTTCAAATCGCTCATTCAAAATGTACCAGCAATACTCTCAACACCTTGGAAATCGGCGTGAATTGCCCCTGATTTGCTGGTAGGTAAAAATTGCCCGCCTTAGAGTTAACAAAAGGTTAATAAAACCCTAATAATCGGTAAACGGGAAATCTACCCACAAAGAAGCATTGTGGAATATCGCAGGAAAGGCCTTTGACTAGGCTTTTGAAGAGTCGAATGAATCTTGAGCGGCCTGTTCGGCAGATTTTGCCGAAGCAGTTAAGACATCATGGTTAATCTGTAAAATTGTACAAAATGTGGCTTCCACATACAAAAAGGCCGGCTGAGACAGCCGGCCTTTTCAGAACCTCAAACCTGTTTGGGTATTACACCCTTTTTGCCTGAAGCTTACTAGTTGCTGCGATAGTCCTGAACGCGTGTAGCGCGCAAGCCGGCTAAACCGTGTCGGTCAATCGAGTTCTGCCAAGACAGAAACTCTTCAACCGTCAAAGTATACCGGTTACATGCTTCATCCAGAGACAACAAGCCTCCACGCACAGCCGCAACCACTTCAGCTTTTCTCCTGATAACCCACCGCTTAGTAGAGGTAGGAGGAAGATCCGCTATCGTCAGAGGGCTCCCATCGGGGCCGATGACGTATTTTACTCGTGAACGTATATGTTCGGTCATTCTACTCTCACACAAACCATGACCAAGCTGAGGATGAGAATAGAACAAGGCGCTTAAAATTTGGCTAAGCCCCCATCAATGTTTTGGTAAGATTCATAACCGGGGATCTTAGTGGATATTAACTACTACAGAATTCCATTGACTCCAGTGACCTCACCCACGGGAATTTTAAGATCCCCCATGTGCAGAATAATGTCGCCAGTGCTGAAGTCCACGGCGTCCACTTTCCCTTTCACTTCGGTCTGAACAGCGAAAGGCTCGCCATTGGCATCCTGGGTAATAATATCAATGGAATAGGCGCCATCACCAGCTTTTGTGCCGTTTGTCGCTACGCCATCCCATTCAAAGGTATTGTCACCTTCCTTCAGATCAATCTCTTCCTGATAGACCTCAGCACCCTCACTATTTTTAACAGTAATGGTTGCCTTGCCTGCGGAAACGGCATCAAGATTCCACGAGGCTTTGTCATCTTTGAGCTGCGCAGTTGCGCTCTGAGCTGTCACTTCCTTACCGATATAGTTTACAAACTGACTCGCACTTTGCGTTTTGAGCTGAGTCAGCTGCTCCTCTAATTTCTCAGTAGTTGCAACCTGTTGCTCAACCATCGTGTATTGAACCAGCTGATTCGTATATTCAGCCGAATCGAGAGGCTCTAACGGATCCTGGTTTTGCACCTGCGTGGTCAGCAATGAAATAAACAGATCAAAGTTTGCATTTATGCTGTTCTGGGTGCTTGCGCCAGAGGAGTTTGCATTCGGTGTCAGTGCATTAATTGTAGTCATTGTCTATTTCCTCATGCGCGGCATCAAACCGAGATATCCAGTCCACCAGCGCGGGCAGCACTATTTAAGTTGTTATGTGCGAGATAGTTTTCGTCTGGCAACTCAGTGCCTTCTGACGCTCGATCCAGCTGCCCGACATTGACCTGTCGGTTCTCTTGCTGATCTGAAGTCTGCGAGCCACGCCCTCCAAGTGAGAACTGAAGAGAGCTTTTATCGCTTTCGATCCCAGCTTCCTGAAGAGCCTTTTCCAACCCACGTTGATCTCGCTGCAAAAGTTCGAGAGTTTCAGGTCTCTCAACAATCAAATGCGCCCGTACGCGGCCATCCTTACTAAATTCAAGAGAAACATCGACTCCACCCAATTCTTTTGGATCAAGCCGGATTTCAAAACGATCAACGCCGCCACTTGCCTGTCGGGCAATCTCAGGCCACACAGCATTCGCAACATTCCTCAGCGTAGAGGTTGGCAGAGAGCCCATTGAACGGAATGCAGTGTCAGAACGTGCAGCAGTACTGGAGATTGCTTCAGAACTTTCCCAATCAAGCTCAGCTTCAGATCCATCCAACGGACCGGCAGCAAGCCCCCAACCGATTGCCGTTGTTGAAGCAACCTGCTCATTTTCCTGTGGCACCTTCACCTGAATACTGACAGAGGGCGTAGTACTTTTCTTGTCAGCGGATACTGCCTGCTCTGTAGGCTTGTTCAGTGCATTGGTAAGCTCATCAGCCTCCGGAGCATCACTAACCTCCGTGACGGATTCAAAACTCGATGTCGCTTGCACAGCTCCACCAGCAGTTTTGTCTTTCACAACCAACGGGGTCGCAACACTCGTCACAGCAGCAGTCCGGCTCACCTGTTCCGCAGAACGGACACTCGCTTCACTTTCTTGAACAGAGGATACATCAACAGCCTTTTGTACCTGCGAAGCTTGGCCAATCTTTTCTGAAGGCACATCAGGCTTGGAAGTCACATTCGGGAAAATGATGTCACTATCAACTTCAACAGACGCGGTCTGCACCGCACGCTGTTGATTGCCGACAAAGCTTGAACCAGCCCGATCAGTCTGCCGGACAAGCACAGGCTTTTCTAAGGAAGCCTCTGCATCACCTTCAATGGCATCAACAAGAACATCCCCGCGAGAAGACTGAACAGCTCCCTTAACCTCTACAGATTGCGGCTGAACAGGTTCGGATTGAACTTTGACACTCTTCACGTCTTGCGCTGTTGCTAGCTCACTGACCTGACGACCAACAACAGGTTGCGATGACCGAACATCCGCTTCACCTGCAGCACGATCCGGTGCAGCGGTCTTTTCGGCAGGGGCGCTGACTGAATTAGCAACAGTGCCAACATTACCGCTATCTGAGGTCGTGACAGCACCATTACCAACGGCATTGGCGACTTGCTCTACCTTAGCCCCATTGCTCGCTGGTTGAACTTGCGGTGAAGCAGCAGAACTCTGGGACTTCTCAGATACGCCTGAAGAACGTGCAATCAGCTCAGGAGAAACCTTAGCCACTTGATCTGAATTCGGGAGCTCCAGCGCATTTAACTGAGGCTCAGTTGAACCACCTTGCTTAACAACAGCACCCTGCTGCTCGGACGTCACGCGCTGCCGCGTATCTGAAGCATTGCGAGCGTTGCCTTTAGATTCCTGTACAGTTCCGGCGACGTCTGTCTCTTGAGCAACAGCTCCAACCTGAGCCGTTACCTGTCCATCATCCGCCTGCGGCAAGATCTGCCCACCACGCTCGGCCTGCTGTAAAGCACCAAGATTTACAACAGCACTCTCTACTGTCTTGGAAGAGATGGCCTCGCCCTCACCCACAATAGGAGAAGCGTTTTGAACATTAGCGACCGGCTGAGTAACTTTCGCTTCGCCTGCTTTCTCCGCTAAGGCTGGCTGACTGCCTGCCTCCTGGACATTTTGTGGCAAGGCAACAAAAGGCGCTTTCGCTTTCCCTTCGCCGCCATTGAGAAGAAGCGCTTCATCATTAGTTGTCGCAACTGCCCCCAATCCCGGAACCACACCAGGCACTGGCAACTGAGAAACAGTGGAAAGCGGCAGTTCACCAGCCAAACCAACAATCGCACTCTCCCCATTTTCATCCTTGATGAGATTTGGGCTCAAAACCGAGAGATCACCGCCAGTCGTTAAAGCTCCAGAAAAGAGATCCACCGCAGTTGCCGCTGCACCATCTCTCTCAGAAGCTTTGGCGAGAAGACCGGAGAAAGTATCGGCATTTTGGCCGAGCACACTCTCACCAAGCAGCGCATTACCACCTTGCCCCACAACGGGGCCTAAAGGCGTTTGCGGCTGAACAGGACCGGCTAAACTCAGCAAAGCAGATTGCGACATATATTCCTCAAACTACGCAGCACACACCATCAGCAACGATGGTCAAGACATCTTGCGCGCAGATATGCAATTAGCGGGCCAGCCACAAAATCAAAAATATATAAGCATTTTCAAATAGATAAACTCAACTCAACATTTCAAAGAACAGGCCACAAGATCACTTATTGCCCCCGCCTCGGCAACAAATGCCCAGCAAGTAAAAACATCAATCAAAAAGATTGGCCTTCCGTCGAGTTTTAGGTATATTCCCGCCAACTAGCACGCTCGAAGCGTACGCATGCGAAGCGTTTAAAAGAGAGCCCGCGTTTAGCCATCGCCAGAGCGCAGCAAGCACTAAGCAAGCAAAAGAAACTAATCTGCGCTTCAGACTTCAATGTCTCCCAGGATTGAAATCTGCTCGTGATGTTATAGATACGGCTCTCACTTAAACGCGCCTACAGGATGAGGTAATTGGAATGCTAAACAGTCTTGGCCTGCCCGGCCGCCCAGAAGACACACGGGTGGTTGTTGCCATGTCAGGCGGCGTTGATTCATCGGTTGTTGCCGGAATGATGAAACGCGAAGGCTATGATGTGGTCGGCGTCACTCTACAGCTCTACGATCATGGCGAAGCAATCCAACGCAAGGGCGCTTGCTGTGCAGGGCAAGACATCCACGATGCCCGCCGTGTCGCAGAAAAACTCGACATTCCGCATTACGTTTTGGATTATGAATCCCGCTTTAAAGAGCAGGTCATCGAACGCTTCGCGGACAGCTATATCAATGGCGAAACACCGATTCCATGCGTAACATGTAACCAGACCGTCAAGTTCAAAGACCTTCTGGAAACGGCAAAGGACTTGGGCGCTGATGTTCTGGTCACAGGTCACTATGTCCGTACAGGCGTGGAAGGCAATCAGCTTGCCATGTTCCGTCCTGTCGATCTGGACCGTGACCAAAGCTACTTCCTATTCGCAACAACGCAGGAACAGCTAGATTTCCTACGCTTCCCATTAGGTGGCATGACCAAACCAGAAGTCCGCGAACTTGCACATGAGTTTGGACTGGCAATTGCTGACAAGCATGACAGTCAGGACATCTGCTTTGTGCCAGAAGGCCGCTACACAGACGTTATTGCCAAGCTTCGCCCGCACGCGGCAGAACCAGGTGATATCGTCCATGTAGATGGCCGCGTTCTTGGCCGACACAACGGCATCATCCATTACACCATCGGTCAGCGCCGCGGTATCGGAGTTGCAACTGGTGACCCTCTCTATGTTGTTCATCTGGATGCAGATGGGCGACGTGTGATTGTCGGTCCGCAAGAAGCGTTAGCAACCCACAACCTGCTGCTGCGCGAAGTAAACTGGATTGGCCCAGGTACGCTGGACGATCTGCCGGAAGACGGCATCACTGTTTATGCAAAGGTGCGCTCTACCCGCCCACCAACAGAAGCAATTCTGCGCAAGAGCGGCGAAAACATTTTTGTCGAGCTGGTAGCAGGCGAATTCGGCGTAGCTCCAGGACAGGCTTGCGTCTTCTTCGACAAAGACGGTCAGGAAGCGCGTGTTCTCGGCGGCGGTTGGATTCAGCGTGCTGAAAAGCAGGAAGGCGCAGAAGCTGCCCTCAAAGCACTACTCGGAAAAGGCTGGGAAGCAGCAGGCTTTCCTGTAGGCTAACGCATTGCCAAACTGACAGAATTATTCAAAACGCCCCGCCTGACCTGATCGTCACCGGGGCGTTTTATTTTGATTTCTCAAGCCAGTGCCTTGCGCAGTTTCAATACGACACCGCCCCACAAATCCCAGAAAAGCCACTCCGGAATTTCTAACTTGGTAAAAAATGAGATTTTCTTGTTCCTGACAACTGCAACTGGCAGTTATTGCTCAACGAAATTGGCATTAACCCTAGGTTTTCATGGAGTTTTTCACAAGAGATCATATTTCCACAAAACTTACCCAAGAACGCTTGACGCCACCCCTCTGGGGCCTTATACACCCCTTCACAGCGCGGCGGTCAACACCGCAACATAGCGCACCGGATGGCGGGGTAGCTCAGTTGGTTAGAGCAGCGGAATCATAATCCGCGTGTCGGGGGTTCAAGTCCCTCCCTCGCTACCATCTCTCTTCAAACGAAGATCAAGACGAGAAGCTACAATTACCTCAAGATATGATGTGACAAACAGCTTCTTCACTTGTGCTCTCTCCATGTACACTTATCGACCTTGTTTTATCGCCATAACGTGTAATCAGCATGCTATTTTATCGGCCAAATTCAAACATTGATTAAAATATCACATCGATAAAGCCAGATAATATTGATATATTACATCTGAACCTCAGCAATAGATATTCAGATGAATCAAAAAAACAATCAATTGGGCCCTTACAGAATAATCAAGCAGATAGGGCAAGGCAGTAACGGGGTTGTTTTTGCTGGTGAAAATACAGCCACCGGCAAACATGTCGCCATCAAAATGGCCACTAAGCGCGACGCATCCAAGCTAAACCAACTCCGTCGCGAAATAAGGTCTCTCGCAAAGCTTAAGCATCCTGGAGTTATTCAGATTCTCGACCATGGCATCTCTGATGGCCTCCCATGGCATGCTACGGAAGTAATTGAAGCACCTACGCTTGCCAAAACGATTGACAAAATCTGGTCAGACCACCGATCAGCGACTTCCACCTCCACTACCCAGGAGTGGTTCGCAACAGAATACAGCCCCGAGACAACTATCTCCGGTTTTGATGAAATTAATCTAGACGAAAACATCACTTACCCTGACCACAACGTCCTACTGGACCATCACAATATTGCAGCTTCCGGCCAACTGGAAGATGCCCTTACGCTTATCTACGGCATTTGTGAGGTTCTTGCCTATGTACATGGCTTGGGAATTATTCACCGCGATCTAAAGCCCAGCAACGTCTTCATCCTTAAAAGCAAGTTTCCCATACTGGCCGACTTTGGCCTTGTCACTGAGGTACGTGGCTCAGTCGGTCGAGAGGTCGTTGAAAGCGCCCAAGTCATCAGCGGATCCCCTCATTTTATGGCACCGGAGCAAATTCGAAACGAAACTCTCGATGCTCGCTGCGACTTATATAGCCTTGGATGTATTTTATACGAACTTGTGACTGGATTGAAACCCTTCAACGGCTCGCGAACTCAGGTGTTTCGCGGTCATCTCGAACGCCTTCCGATCAATCCATCTGATCTTGTTCATGGTGTTCCCAAAACACTAGATGACATGATCATGTCGCTCCTATCAAAAACCGCAGACCAACGCATCGGCTACGCAGAAACTGTTTTGCAGTCGATTGAAGCACTCGGCATAAAGCGGCCAAAGTGGCCAGTAGCGGCTCCTTCAGCAAAGCCGTATCTTTATCGCGCGTCCTTTATTGAAAACTTCAAGATACAGGCAAATATAGAAAGTCATCTGAGCAACGCCAAAGATGGAATAGGCCAGATCCATATTGTCTTCGGTGAAAGCGGACTGGGTAAAACACGTCTCGTCTCAGAGATTGCCAGTAAGGCTAAGAAATCAGGAATGTCGGTTGTCAGTTGCGAGTGCGCCTCTCAAGTAAGAGACAGCACTCAAACTAAGCCAGTTAGCCAACCACTCCAACCTTTCTTACGATTGTTGGATCAGATCGCTGACACTTGCATCGAAGGGGGAAAGGAGAACTTTGAAATACTAATAGGGAGACATGCCGCAGTATTATCTCAATACTCGACCAGCATAAAATCTCTCCCTTGGGCGAAGCACCTTCCTACTTCACCAAAGCTCGAACCAGAGCAAACGCTCATACGACTATTCGAAGCCTTGCGTAGTGTCCTGACCGCTTATTCTCAAACTTGCCCTTTGCTGATGATCCTTGATGACCTGCAATGGGCCGACGAATTAACCCTGGCATTTCTAAAACACCTTGCTGAAGAAGGCATGGACGGCATCTCCGGACTTTTGCTTGGAACTATGAGATCCGAAGAGCGAACCAAAGAGATCAATGCTATTTTGCCTTTTGATGATGTCAGTGATGTCTCCTTGGAAAGAATGGGTACCCATGACATTGAAAAATTAGCTAGCGGCATGCTGGCGATAAACCGGCTTCCTGATGCATTCGCAGAATTCCTTTTAGAGCGTAGCAATGGCAACCCGTTCTTCATTGCTGAGTATCTTCGTACAGCAGTGGCAGAACAGGTGCTCCGGCGGGACCAATCTGGCAAGTGGGCCTTCGCGCACAAAGCACTATCCGATACAACCCACTTTGAAAAACTCCCACTGCCGAGTTCATTGAGTGAGCTGATCACCCTCCGCATTGGCCAGCTTAGCCCAGACGCACGCCGTTCAGTTGACTGCGCCGCACTCATTGGCCGTCAGTTCGAAATAGACCTCATCGCCTCTGTTAAAAAGCTGAACGAAGAGACGATCGGCCATGTGATTGACGAGTTGGTTGAACGCCAAATCTTAGAAGCCGACGAAAAAGATGGCTTCCGCTTCCTTCACGATAAAATCCGGGAGGTAACAGAAGCCCAACTTTCCGCTCACCGTCGCCGCGAACTGCATGAGAGAATAGCGACTGAACTGGACAAAGTAAGTGCGAGTGAAAAAGGGTCCGATAATATCGACGCGCGCCTAGGCTATCATTGGGCCTGTGCAGGCGTTCCCGGTCGAGCAGCCCGACATTTGCAACTTGCAGCAGATCACGCTCATCGCCACCACGCAAATGATGAAGCTATCAAACTCTATCAAACCGCCCTGTCGGAAATCCAGAAGGCCCGCACCCTTGAACCAGAACGCAAAGAGGACTGGTCTAGGGAAAGCATATCAGTTAACGAAGCTCTGGCAGGCCTGTATTCGCTCAAACGAAACCATGACCTCGCCCGTAGTGCATTGAAAAGCGCTCTGGACCAAAAGCCAACCAACCTGATCACGCAGGCCCGCCTGTACAGACTGAGGGCCAAAACCTATGAAGCAGAACATAGGCATGAAGAGGCGCTGACAGCTCTGGATGAAGCCGCGCGCGTCTTGATAACAGATAAGCGCACGCTGACTGGAACACGTGAGGAATACATAGAAATCAAGGTTGCTCGCTTGTGGACACATTACTGGGCCGCAAATTATCACAAAATGGACCAAGAATTTTCTGAGACACAAACTTTAATCGAGCACAGCGGCAACCCCGACCATCACTACAAACTGTACCTTTCGCTTATATACAGAAATCTGCGCCGCGATCGCTACAGAGTCAACGAAGCAACAGTTGAGTTAGGGCAACAGCTGTTGAGATCGGCCATTGAAACAGGAAGGCACATAGAGATTTCCGTCGCACAATTTGAACTTGGATTTCTTCTATTATTTGCCGGAAGGCTTGAAGAGGCGAAGTCAGCTCTACTGAAGGCTCTGGAGATGACCAAGCAAATCGGCGATACCAGCGGCCAAGTTCGCACGCTTTGCTACCATGTCATACTATTAAGAAGACTGGGAGACCTAACTGCAACCGAGATTGCAGCGCTGGAGCTACTGGAGGCAGCAAAAAAAGCTCAGATGATGGATTACGTTGGTGTCGCGCATGCATCATTGGGATGGGTGATGCTCAAGCAAGGAAACGTTGCTTCAGCAAAAACAGAAACCCAAAAAGCAATGAAGGTTTGGTCGGCCCTCCCCTTTGAATATGCAATGAAATGGACAGCCATACTAATTGATCTGAAGATCGCTTGTGAAGCAGGCGACCTAGAAGCGCTGAACAACTGCGCGCAAACTTTAAGACATGAAGTTCAGCTGAGACTCCCCGATCAGGTAGACTTTCCGTTGGAGGGCATAATCACGAGCTTCTCCACAAAGGATTATCGCAAAGTAATGAGCTGCGCAAAAGAAGCATTGCTTCAAGCCGAAACCAGAGGATTCTTGTAATATACATAGTTAGAATCACGTAATCATTTTGAGGGAAATAAAATGATCCTTGTTGTTGGAGCAACCGGTGTGCTCGGCTCTAAAGTCTGTAAAGAACTACGAGCCAAAGGGCACCAGGTAAGAGCAATGGTGCGAAGTAGCAGCAGCCAAGAGAGCGTCGAAAAGCTTAAAAATCTTGGTGCTGAAGTTGTTCACGCAGACCTTAAAGACCCCACAACAATTCAAACTGCCTGCCAAGGCGTGAATGCAGTTGTCTCTACAGCGACATCTGTTTCAAGGCCCGTTGAAGGTGACAGCTTTGAGAGCGTTGACCTGAAAGGACAGTTGGATTTGGTCACGCTCGCGAAAGAGAACGATGTAAAGCATTTTGTATACCTATCATTCCCCCAGTTTGGTCGAACATTCCCGCTCCAGACTGCAAAACGGGCGGTCGAAGATGCCCTGCGATGTGGTGAGATGGATTATACCATCTTGCAAGCGCCTCATTTTCAGGAGTCCTGGCTGGCAGCGCCAACCGGTATCAATCCTGAAACAAATGCAATACTTACTTTTGGCGGCGGTAAAGGTGCAATTTCCTGGATCTCGATAGATGATGTGTGTGCGGCCGTCAGAGCCACTTTGGAAACACCTGAGGCTCGGAACCGCACCTTGAAAATCGGCGGTGCCGAAGCGCTCAGTCAGGAAGAGGTCATCTTACGCTGCGAACAGCTCGCTGGCAGACCATTGCAGCGCGAAGACATGCCAAAAACACAGCTGGAAGCAATGTCCTCATCTGGCGACCCAATGATGCAAACATTTTCCGGTTTGATGAGTGTGTGTGTTGAGGACGGCTGTATCGTTGACAATGAAGAAGCTGAAAAAACATTGGGCTTCCGCCCACGACCACTCAATGACTATCTAGCTCAGCTGGTAGCCTCACTCACAACGACTTGATGCGCTGTAGACAACGCAGTCTCATGCACATAGTCCATGACAAGGGTCTGGAGAAACGCCTTTCGGCTCTTCAGGCCCAATCCAGCGATGTGACTATCTATATGAACAGGAACGGGAGTCTTCAATCGCTCGGTAAAGTGCCAGCTTAAGAGCTGTTCCTCAGTAGGGTTGTCGTCGTTTAGAAAAAACCCTTCCAGAACGTCAGATGGGACCAACGTCTTCTTGCTTTCAACCTTCTGGACAAGAGAGCCATATTTCCCGGCAGCGCGCAGCACATCTGGAAGTGCTTTGCGAATATCAGTATCGAAACTATCTCTGATGGTTTCGATACGTTGCTCACGCTTAATCAAAGAAATCAGGTCTTCAGAGCTGAGTTCCTGCTCATGCAGCCAGTCCTGAATTTCCGATCCCTCAACAAGATTACGCCTCACAAAGAAGGAGTGGAGCTTTAGCTGAAATTTCTCTGGCTGCTCCTGTAAGGCAACTCGATCCGCTTCCTTCAGCGAAAGAGCTCGTGCAATCGCACCATCGACAATCTGAGCATACAGCTTTGGATCAAGACGCAACTCATCCAGCAGATCATCAATATTCACTGGGTCTTCTGAAGGGGCGATCTGCCGGACTAACTTTTCCCATGTGTCCGTATGCGCAAAAGCAAACGACACCTTCTTTGGCTCTAAAGCCCCCGCTTGCTGCGAAGCCATGGTTTTGAGCATCTCCAAGGCATCATCACGCTTAACATCCACCTGCTCAGCTAAAAGCCAGCCTCGAAATGCCTCGATTTCATCGCAATCTGCCTGGCCTTCTATAGAGGACAACAGACGTTTGTAAGAACGCTCAGGAAAGTGAGAGGATTTTGCGGTTGCCTCACAGAACTCTCGAAGCTCTTTGCAAATGACATGCTGGCTCTCCGCCCGATCCAGCGTTGCACGGATGTTGACCATAGCCTCAGACAGTTTTGGATACCCCAACTCTGCCGGCCCATGAGCAATGGCAACCTCATCATCATCTTCAAGCCGCCCCTCATGATAGGCCTGAAACACCTTGCCGACGCCAGTCATCCCAAAGGTAGCCAACTCAGCAGCTCGCAATGCGCCCATACTCGCAGCCCCATAAACATGAACGCCTCGCGACATAGCCCATAGGATTTCCTTGTGCCAAACAGAAGGAACTTGCTCGAAATACCCGTCGATTATTCCGATCATACGGGCACCATCTTCAACAGCACGATAAACATCACCTTGCGAAGCTGGCGGAAGATAAGTCGCATCCAAGACGGCCTGAGCATCAGATAGAGCAAGGCTTGGACCAAGAAAAACAAAAACAGACATAGCTTTATGCACCACCAGCTAAATCGAGACTATGCAACTTCAATCGCTTGCCGGGGACATAGCCCGGAGCATCATGCAAACCTTCAAGACCGGGAATGACAACACGCACGACCTCAATGCCGTCAACATACCCTCCTAAATTCACCAGTGCGACCTGCTCAATTCCAACCGCCCGAAGTTGCGCAATTTGATGTGTAATGTCCTCTTCAAAGCTTTCCCCATCAAAGCTTGGCACGTCCTTGAACGAAAGGCCTTGAAGCTCAGCGCACTTACCTATTCTTTTCCTTATAGTCTCCACGCGATCGCGATTTCTGGAAACCTCAAAAAAGTCGCGGTGAGCATCATCCCTAGCTCCAGCAATAAATGTTAGTCGAGTTTGGGCAGCTTCCGTCAAAGCTCTCAAAAGGGCTATCTCACGCACTGAGTGGCATCCACTGCCATCGCTTGCATAATATTGTCCAAGATGGTTGGGAACGAAATCGGCGATCGTACAAGCAAAAGTTGGTAGCCCGATATCGGTCGTAATGGACCAAACACCGACAGCCTGTCCTGCATCGCGCAGCATCTTAATCACCTCAAGACAATCCGGATCATCAACACTAGATAAATCCAGAGCACCCTTCGGATCCGCTGTCGCCCCACGAGCAGACCAAAGTGCGAGCGCATCGCGTTCCACCAGCTCACAAATCCCATGACTAACCGCTTCCTGCCAGCAGTTGCCACTGGAAAGTCCGTTAGAACTCATCTGAAAGTGGCCGCTGCTGCCGGACAGTGGCAGCGTAAAGTTGGTGTGCACCATCTCATAGGGCACCCAAACCGAACAATCAGACACCAGATCACGCCCCTCACACCATAGAATCTGCCGGTTCAGATCCAATGATCGAGCGCTATTGTGCGGTAGGCGTCCAACATCAAGCACAGCCCCGTCCTGAGAGATCTCAGAGAAACTTGCCAGACGAAGTGGGAGCTTTACATGTTCTGCGTGATAGCCTTCAATCGCCTCCATTATGCCGGAAGCTTTGGCTGCCGCCAGGTCTAAGCCTTTGCCTTGAGATACGGCCAGCGACCGCGCATTAGGTCGGTAGACAGCAACCACAGGCAAGCCGATCTTATCAAGGTCGGTGATATTCGCGACACGGGTAATCCCAAAAGACTGCAAATAGGGCTCAATCCGCTCAACCGTCTGGACAGGTGAAACGAGCCGATGCGTGCCTCTACGGTATGTTTTCTCCACTAACGATGTTTCAGAGGCATGACTTCGTTGTAGCTCTTCACCGCTCCGAAAACACGCCTCCGCCGCTTTATGCGGAGCCATATCTATTAATAACCGCCTTTAATCACATCGATATTCAGGAGAAAGCATGTCCCTCCAACACTGCTCGGTGAAATTTTCTCTTCAGAACCTTTCTCCTCGTAGTTTGGAATTGAAGCAACTGCTGCACCAAACTTCACCAGCTCTTCCACTCTCATGTGCTCAGAAATTGGCTCAGGAGTTTTGTCTTTCCACTCAGCCTCAGAGATCCGATATACTTCATCTTTCCAGACAATCAGTACATCCTGATCATATTCAACTTTCTCATTGTTATCTGTAGACATAATTTCTTACCCTCAATTAAGAATCAAATATATTTACGTAGTTTTTATTATCACTCGTGCATACATTTACAATGATAGTTTAGTGTAATATATTTTAAAGCAATTTCCGCGCTCATCACACAACACTAACGAGCACTAATGCCCCATAATCCAATGTTAGGGGTTTTGGCTAACTCGAGAGTGTTAACGATCAAAGCAGAAAATGCGTGCTAACTGATAAATCCGAATACCGTGACGGCACAATAGTCTGATCGCTTCGGAAAATAAGAGATGGCCGGGGCTCCAAATGAACTGTGATGATTTGAAAATTGGAAAGACCGAGAATTCAGTAGATCAGGCAAGTGATTTGGGACAAGGATCAGATGAGACAGTTCAATTTGATCACCAACAACTCCCTATTGATCTAGCAAGTCATTCAAGTCAGAACGACAACTCCCAGCCTGGCATTATGTTTGTTAGTGGTAATGAAACTGGGCAAGTTCATCTTCTGACTACTCCAAGGGTTCAAATTGGTCGTTCGCCAGACCGCCAAATAATGGTTAGAGACGCGAGTGTTAGCCGTCAGCATCTGCTTTTGGAAACAACGCCAGAAGGCGTTCAAGCGATTGATCTGAAATCGCGTAATGGCGTGTTTGTAAATGGTAATAAGATCAAAAGATGCTGGATATCTCCCAATGATGTAATTCGCATCGGACCAAAGATAATATTGCGATACTCTCTTTTTTCCAATGTAGAGCTCGATGTACTGAGAAAAATGCATCGAGCATCAACTCTGGACCCACTTACGCTTACTTACAATAGGAAGTACTTCAGTGGTCATCTCAAGCAACTTCAAGAACTGCCTGCGAAAAAGCGAAATTTATCCCTCATCCTGATAGATATTGATCATTTTAAAAGAATTAATGATACGTTCGGTCATCAATTAGGTGATCAAGCCCTAAATCATATAGCAACAATCATTCGTACGACTGTAAGAGGGGATGATATTGTCTGCCGTTATGGCGGAGAAGAATTTACAATATTACTCAGTGACACATCTAATACTATGTCAACAGAAATTGCCGAAAGAATTCGCAATCGAATCGATAGTAATCCATTACGCCGAGATGGCAATACAATTCGCTTAACTGTTTCAATTGGTGTCGCAATAGTTGAAGAAGCAAACGGCAATCTGGACAATTTATTCAAATTAGCTGATGCTCGCATGTACGCAGCAAAGAGACGCGGTCGAAATCAAGTGGTAAGCTTGCAAAGTTCAGTTGATAGCGTCCAGCATCCATTTTCTTACAACCCCGATACTTAAGAGCACAAGGCTTGGAGATTAGCCCCAAAGCTATACAACAAGGACACCATGTCAGACGCAATGCAAGCAACTTCAACAGTTTGCTTGCGTCACTTTCCTTCTATCAGCCGGCCTCAGGGGTCTCTGCCTAGTGAAATGACCAACTCGCCTCATTCACTCACCCACAACTGTAACCTCGCGCGCATCCGTTTCCATCCGCTTTGGTGCAACCAGCCCTATCACAGTCTCTTTCAACCTCCTGACATCTGCCAGGATCATCATGAATGTCGGGATCAAGAACAAGGTGATCAAGGTTGCGAATAGAATTCCAAAGCCCAAAGACACCGCTGCAGGAATGAGGAATTGGGCCTGTTCAGCGGTTTCAAAGATCATTGGTGCCAGCCCGGCAAACGTGGTCGTCGAGGTTAGGATCACGGCACGCATGCGCTGAGTTCCTGCCGCAACAAGAGCCTGACGCATTGGCATACCGACAGCCCTGTTGTCATTAAAGGCAGAAACCAGAAGCAGACTGTCGTTCACCACAATACCGCTGAGAGCAAGTATCCCGTTGATGCTGAGGATGGAAACAGGGATACCAACAATCCAGTGCCCGATAATCGCTCCCGTAATACCAAACGGAATAGCGATCATAACCACAATCGGCTGGGTATAAGACTTGAGCGGCACCGCAAGCAGAACATAGATCGCGATGATCGTAATTCCAAAGGCCGTCATCAACCCACCAATTGCTTCGCGTTGCTGTTCAACCTCTCCCCCAAAATCAACGGCAACACCGGGATACATTGCCTGTAGTTCTGGCAAGATTTCCTGATTGAAGTAGGTGACCAACGCATCAGCAGCTATCTCGTCTTTATTGATCTGCGCATCAAGTGTCGCAACCCGCTTGCGTGAACTGCGATAGATCTCATCTACAGTCAGATCAGAATGCAAGTTTGCAACGGAGGACAGCAAGATAGGATCACCAGCCGGAGTACGAACATAGAGCGTTTGCAAGGCTGCAGCAGAGCTTCGCTGCGCCTCTGGGTAACGCACCCTCACCTTAACTTCTTGCTGGTTCCGCTGGAACTCCTGTATCTCTGCGCCGCCGATAGCCTGAAACACCTGCTCAGAAATGGCAGAGGTCGTCATGCCAACGGAGCGTCCGTAATCAGTGAGTTCAATGTTCAATCGCCCACGCACAGCCCTGAAGTCATTGGTAACTGACAAAACGCCGTTCTGGGTTGAGAGCCTATCCTCAACGTACTGGCTAGCCGCAATCAACTGATCAACATCATCCAGCAGTAGCTCTACTCTGAAATCAGCAAAATCAAAGTCATCAGCCGCAAACTTAATCGTTTGCGCCCCTTCAACTGGTCCAACCAGCTTGCGCCAGCGCTCTGCAATCTCATTTGCGGTAATGTCACGCTCGCTTGGCGGTGTAGTAATTGCCAGCACAGTCACGTTTCCATCGTCACTGGCCTGCATCTCAATGCCAGTGATCGGAGAAACACCAGACGTTACTTCAGCATCCAGCTGCGCTTTCAATTCATGAGCCGCCGCTTCAATCCGGTTCGCTTCAGCAAACAGTCGCCCATAACCAAGGTCAGGCTCGCCTTTATAGGTCGCAGTCACGATTTGACGTGGGATCTCTGGGAAGAACACAACACGCACAATCCCGGAGGGCACCATATAGACCACCGCCACAAAGAGCACCACAAAGCACAAGGCAGACAGATAACGCATTCTGAGGCTGAGCTTCACCAAGGGGCGATAAACACTTTGCTTAAACCGCTCCAAGCCGCCGCTGACAGCGTTCTGAATAACCTTCCAACCACGAGAAAGCGGATTAGCAGGCTTTGCATTATGCTTCAGATGAGCCAGATGCGCAGGCAGAATGAACTTGGATTCAATGATCGAAAACACAAGGCAGAAAACCACCACCCAAGAGAACACCGAGAACACTTCCGCCAGCCGTCCAGTCACCAGCGTGATTGGGTAGAAAGCAGCAATTGTTGTCAGCACGCCAAAGATTGCAGGTGTCGCGACCAGTTTGACGCCCTTGATGACGTTATCAATCCCATCGCCTTCTTTCTCAGTCACACTATGCGCGCTCTCAGCAACCACAATCGCATCATCAACCACGATACCAAGCGCAATGATGAACCCGAATGTAGTCATCTCGTTGAGCGTCATTCCCCAAAAGGAATCTCCCATCAAGGTAAGTGCGCCTGCAAAAGCGATTGGCAGCCCCATTGCAACCCAGAAAGCCGTACGTAAGTTGAGAAAAAGCGCAAGAGTGACGAGTACAAGCCCCATTCCCATGAGACCGTTTTTCATCATCAGAGAAAGACGGTCTGAGATGTTCTCGCTCTCGTCCTCCCAAAAATCAAACTTGATGTTCGTGGGCAAGCTGTCTTCAGCTTCAACCTCATTGATAATTTCACGTGCTCGCACTGCTGCAGGAATAAGATTGGCTTTCCCGATCAGCTGCACGCTCAGCTTTCTGGCAGGTAGTCCTTGATAGCGGTAGATTGAGCGATCATCCGTGTAAGCATCCGTAATCTTTGCAACATCCTGCAACCTAACAACAGTGCCATCAGAAAGAGTCACAACAGGAATGCTTTCGAAGTCTTGCAGAAAGTAACCCTGCCTGTCTGCTTTAATCAGGATCCGCCCGTTTTCACTCTTCAAACTGCCTTGCTGAGAAATAAGCGAGAAGTTACCGACCTGTCGAACCAGTTCATCAAAGCTGAGCTTATATCGCTGCAAAGCTTCTTCCTGCACTTCAATCGAGATCTCCTGCATCCGCTCACCACTGATAGTGACAGTTGGGATCAACGCGTCCTCAAGTAAGCGGTCTTTGATACGCCGCGCAACAGTATCCAGAACGTCTGGATCCGCCTCTCCATAGAGCTCAATTTGAATAGCATCTTCAATCTCCTCCGCGCGCACCACAACTGGCTTCTCAGCAGTTGAAGGAAGAGAAACAGCATCCACCTTGGTTTTGATGTCGGAAAGAAGCTTATCCAGATCAGTGCCGGAGGATTTTTCGATTACGATCGAAGAGTTGCTCGCCGTGGAGGTGCTCGTGACTTTCTTGATACCTTCGGTCCCTGTCAGCGCACGCTCAATCTTCTCCGTCACACCACGTTCAGTTTCTTGCGCAGCACCTGACTTGTATTCAACGCTGATAGTGACCTGATTGGCTTCAAATCCCGGAAAACCCTCAGTGCGAATGTTCATTGCGGTGTAAATACCAGCAACAAAAATACAGATCATAAGCAGGTTTGCCGCAACCGGGTTGTGCGCAAACCAAGCGATCCACCCTTTGTGGTTACTCTGTTGCATGGCTTACTCCGCAGCCTGAGTGGTGACAATCTGCTGTGGCAGATAACGACTGATTGGGTTCACCACGATCTCCCATGACCCTTGAGAAGGAAACGCCGTTACATCTAGAGCCACCTCATCGCCGCGCGTGAACAAAGGCGCCACAAGATGCCGCTCAAGCTGGCTATTATCAGAGACTGTCCAGACATATCCTTGAGAGGTAATGGCGGACGCCGGAACCATGACTATCTCCGGAATTTCTCGCCCTGTGAGCATCACACGCACAAATGTACCCGGACGCATGACAGTGCCCTGCGCATTGCGAGGTTCAATCTGCAACCGCAAGGATTGCTGACGTGTTTGGGCATTCGCAGTTGCCCCAACTGAAGTGATCTTGGCGGGCCACTGCACGCCAGACTCGTTCAACACGCGTGCCGATATCTCATTGACGCTGAGAGAACTGCCCTTCTCAGTCATCAGCAATTGCCATTGGGCAGGTGTCAGGGCCACCTCAACATCCAGTGTGTCGGTCGAGTAAATCTCGGCGATCTGCGTGCCTGCGGCGACGTAGCTGGAAGGTGCAATGCTGCGCAAAATCACAACCGCATCAAAAGGCGCAACTATACGAGTGTTTTCAAGATTCCGCTGCGCTTCCACCAGATTGGCCGCGGCTGCTTTGAGCTTAAGCTGCTCCAGTTTCAAAAACGGTTTTCTCAAAACCAGCGGGGTTACTTCACGACCTTTGATATTCGCACGTTCCCAATCCAGCTCAGCTTGTTTCCCGCGCTGTTCCTCTTGCAAAAAAGACAGCTCAGAACTCGCGACACTTTCCTGTGCAGTGGCCAGCGCTGCCCGATAGCTGCTATCTTCAATCTCAGCCAGAACATCACCTTTTTTGAGCATCAGTCCAGGCTCGAGCTGCGATGATAAGCGCACAACACGACCAGTCACCTCACTCGTCAACTGCTGCTGATAGTGTGCACTCACAGCACCAAAGACAGTAAACTCAACAGCCTCCGGCCCGGCCTCTCGCGTAACCACTGAAACCAAAGGCCGAGGCAAAGTAGGTACAGTGGCTTCCTGTGCCATAGCAGGCTGTGAAGCTGTCAATCCTGCCAGAAGGGTCAGTATCGAAAGGCAAACGGCCTGAGGTGCTTTCGAAGGATATGCTCCGAAAGCCATAAATGGTCGAAGGGTACTACGCATATTGGGAACTGCTTGTTGGTTTGAGAAGGAATAAAAGTGCCCGCCTAAAGGCCGATGCCAAAAGCAACAGCCAGATCAACACGATTTTGCATTCTGCTGCTGCGTATGTTGACCACCGCTTGCCGAGCAGCAAACGCATCACGTTCCGCTGACAACAGCGTCACAATATCGGTCAGGCCATCACGATACCTGCGTTCATATTGTTCATAATTGCTTTGAGAATGGCTCAGGGCCCGGGTGAGAAACGTTTCGCGGCTGCGCAACGTTTGCTCATTCTGGAGGCCGTTTTCGACCTCCAGAACAGCCGTGAGCAATGTCTGACGATAAGACAGCCAGAGGCGGGCAGCATCCAGATCAGCTTGTTTGGCGGTTAACCGGCGATTTCCGCCATCGAGTATCGGAGCTGACATTGATCCAAGGAGACGCCATGCCGGGCCACCATTCAACAAATCTGCAAGGCTTGCGGATTGATCACTTGCAGAAAAGTTGACAGAAAAAGACGGAAGCAGATCCTTGTAAGCTGCCTTATGTTGCAGGTCCGCAGCAGCGGCCCGCTCATAAGCAGCTAACAGGTCTGGTCGCCGCCCAAGTGTGGTGGCTGGCATGGCGCCTTTAGGCAGCTTGACGTTGGGGAGCAAGCTACCAGTTCGAAAATGAGTGTTCGGCATCTGGCTGGCCGCAACCTGCATCTGCCGTTTAAGCTGATCAATCTGCAATTTACGATCTGCCAGATCGGATTGCGCATTGGCAGTGGCAGAACGCGCCGCCTCCAAGTCACTCAGCTCTCCGATACCGCGTGTAAATTGATCAGAGATGATCTCCTCGGTGTTTCCCAGGCTGGAAATGCGGGAACGATCCAGATCTGCCAGTTTCTCCAGTGCAGTGAGCTGCACCCAGTTCCGCATCGCTTGCGCTGCAAGAGAAGCCCGTGCTGCTTGCAAATCATGCTCGCTGGCGGTTTGGATCCGGCCAGATGCGCGCGCACGATCAGAAAGCTTGCCCCAAAGATCAGCTTCCCAATTGACGGTGAGGTCTCCGCCAACAGAGCTGGCATAAGACGTCCCTTGGGCAGATTTTGAGCGTTGTCGATCTGCACTGCTGTTGAATGTAAGTGTTGGCCAGAGTGAGTCAGATGTCTTTTCCCGCTCCAGCTCTGCTTTTTGCAAATCAAGCACTGACTGACGAAGAGAGATGTTGTTTGCCAACACCGCATCCACATGTGTGTTCAGCTTCTTATCACTACTCAACGCAAGCAGTGACGAAAGGTTTTGCGCTTGAGGCGACACACCTTGCTTCCACTCAGCGGGTGTCTGTTTCACGGCCATTTCTTCCGTAAACGTTGTTCGCTGAGGGCTCAGCCCGGTTGTGCAACTTGCCAGCAAAATACCCGATGCTGCAAAAATGAGCATGTGCGATAAAGACCGCATGTCCTATCCCCTATAAATTCTCAGGGGAGAAATAACTCAGTGAGGATTATCGCAGGGTAACGACGTAACTTACTATGAAATAACAACAATTAAGAATATGCATATCGCAGATGCATTCACTAGAAAGTTAAACGAGTCGTAACGTGATCGCCAACTTGCTCTATCTGAAAAGTCCAGTTCAAACGGCGTGCAATCCGGCGAATGAGCGAAAGACCGACACCATAACTCTCCTCAAAGACAATCTTGCTCTCCTGTTCGGAAAGGTCCGCAGCCTGGTTGCAAATGACGATATCTTTAGGACTGATCGAAATATCAATTTGACCATGCTGCGTGTGCTGGAATGCATTCCGAATAATGTTGGCAGCAATAATACTCAGCGGTACTCTGGGTGCATCAATCGTAAGAGCTGGAAGGTTCACGTTCAGCACAACGCCCTTTCCGCAAAGCAAATATTTATGGTCTTCAATCACTTCATCCAGAAGTGTCGATAGATCCACTTTCTCAAGGTCCGGGTTAGGTTCCTGCTCACGTCCCAACCATAACAACGTCGCTACAATGGTCTCCATTGAATGACTGGCACGTTTGATCCGTGCGGTTACTTTGCGTTGTTTGTCATCTGTCGCAATCTTTTCCATGACACTGGTGCTACCAGAAATGATCGTAATCGGTGTCCGCAACTCATGGCTCGCATGACGCAAAAACGAATGCTCTCTTTCCACAAAACGCCCCAGTCGCCGTGCAGCATTGCTCAGGTGGTCACCAATTTTATTCAGTTCGTCATAATGAAAATCTGGTCGCCGCTCGACGGCACTCGTCTCATTCAACGTGTCAGCCCACTCTTGTAAGGCAGCGATACGGCGATTGATACGTTGGTTGAGGAATTGCGACAGCAAAAACACCAGTACAAGGATTGTAGCACCACCAACAAACATCACACGTTCAAGAAAATCAAAATCCAGAATTCCCCCAGTGTCCAGATCCTCATTGAACTTCAACATGCGAACGACATAGAGCGTACGACCATCACTAAGACGCTCAGCTAAGAAAAAGATGACAAATTCTGGAGCTCTTCCGCTTTCACCAACTGGTTCGATATCAGCATGGCCAAGCTCAATTTCATCTTTTGGAAAAGCCTTCTTTACCATCTCTGGTAGATCTTCATATTTGAATGTCGAGAAGATCCTTGCATCTTCAGGAGGCAAGTCTGCAGGCTGCTTCTCCAGCGCTTTTTCATAGGCAAGTATAAAGCTCTTTAGCTCAACCTTGTTTGATAACTTCAACCCAGCAACCAGGTAAGAAAACAGACCGATCGTATAGACGATTACAAGCAAGCCAACGAAAGCGAGTAACCAGTAGCGCAGCTCCCGCTTCAGTGTCTTTGTCTTCTTTCTTTTTCGCCTAAACAGAAACATCTGGTACTTCCCTCAGGGCCTCAATACAAAGCCGGAGCCCGCAATTGTATGCAAAAGCTGCGTTTCAAAAGGGCGTTGCACTTGGCGGCGAAGTTTATAAAGGTGCACTTTAAGACTGTCACTGGCAGGTACCTGATCTCCCCAAACAGCTCTCTCAAGCTCTTGTTTGCTCAAAACATTGGGCGTACTTCGAACCAACTGCTCAAGCAAGATCCATCCAGTCGGAGACAATTTCAACTGCCGCCCCGCACGTGTGGCCTGTCGCGCATTCAAATTGACTTCCAGATCCCCGATCGTAACTGCATTACAATGGCCTTTACTCCTGCGATGCAAAGCACGAATACGCACCGCCAGCTCGGGAAAGGCAAAGGGCTTGATCAGGTAGTCATCTGCACCTGCCTCAAATCCCGCAACACGATCACTCACCGCATCACGTGCAGTCAGCATAAGGATCGGACAGGTGATATTTTTTGCCCGCAACTGCTGACAAACCGAGAGCCCATCGACTTTCGGCAGCGTGAGATCCAGCAAAATAAGATCGTATTGATTTTTCAGCGCGCTATCGAGGCCTGCCTGACCATTAAAGGCGAAGTCACATTCGATATTCTCGAAAGATAGAAAATCACCAACTGTCGCTGCCAGATCCATATCGTCTTCAATGAGAAGTACAAGCAGTGCATTCATTTCCATCGGCATCACTCAGCCTTGCCTGACCACTATTACGGGACCTGGGAGAGGTTATGATCGTATCCGATCAAAATTAAGAGGCGGTTGAACCGTGAAAAAGGCTGAAACATTCGACTACACCTATGAAGGATACATCTCCGGAACATCCCACAGCAGATGTAACGAGCTGGTTATCACGTAAGTAGCCGAAAAATATATGAATTCAATCAAACGAGGTAAAAGCGACGACCCAAAAAACCTTGGGTCGCCACTTAGAGTTCTAGGTGCAAGACTTGTTGCCGAAAGCAACCTCAGTTCCCCACCTTTGCAAGCACATCTGCTTTTAGGAAACGCTCAATAAACAGCATGAAGCCGACGGATGGCACCAGCAGGATCAGGGAGGAGATGGACGCGATTTGGTAGTTGCCTTCCATGCTGGAGGTAAACAGCAACATCGGTAGCGTCACAACGTCTGGCGCACCAACAAAGTAGGTTCCGGTAAACTCGTCCATAGAGATGAGGAACACAAAGATCGCGCTTGCCATGACGCCCGGCAAAGCCAGAGGCAATGTCACATCAGTAAACGTGCGCCAACGCCCTGCCCCCATGTTACGCGCAGCAGCTTCCAGTTCCGCATCCACAGCAGCAAAGGCAGCAGTCGCAATCCATACGGCAAACACCAGCCCCTGACTGGCGTGAACCAGCACAACACCTGCAATGGAACCGGTCAGATCCAATCCATAAAAAATGCGCGCAACATTCATATGCACAGCAACCGCCGGAAAGGCCTGCGGCAGGAGAAACAGCAGCATGATGAGATAGCGGAACGGCATTTTCCCACGCGCCAGAGCATATCCAGCTGGAATGGCAATCGCCAGACTGACCACCACAGTTAGCAGCGCAATCCAGATGCTGGAGAACAGGGCCTCAGTGGCATTACCCTCAGGGCGGAAAACACGTTCCCAGAAGGAAAAGCCGTATTCCAGAGGCAGCTTGTAAGGAAAGTACCAAACTTCCGCGACAGCCCACAAAAGCATGTTGGTGATCGGGCCAAAGATCGCAAAAGCCAGCAGGCTCATGGTGAGAACGCGGGTAATTGTGCGCACCCAAGTGGAAGAAAGAGCAGCTTGCACCATCTTATGCTCCCTTATCTTTCAGGCTCTGACGCAGATAGAACCACGCAACCACCCCGGTAAACAGATAGGACATGATGCCCAGCGCATTAGCGACGCCATAGTCGCCATAGGAATTGATCCGCCACGCCATATCAACAGTCAGCATGGTCGGCGACTGCGCGTTAATCATGAGCGGCACGGAAAGAACAGACAGCATCACCACATAAGACAGGATCAACCCAACCATCAGCGTTGTCGCAATCTGCGGCACCACAAGCTCAATCAGAATACGCAGGCGGGAAGCCCCAAAAATCCGGCCAGCGTCAATCGTGGTGCGGTCAATGGAAGCCATAGCGCCCGCAACAAGCAGAGCCACAAACGGTGTCTGCTTCCAGACAAAGGTGATCACAATCCCGCGCCAGTCTAGATAACTCTGCGCCGCCAGTGGCTCGATAATGCCAGAGCTTGTGAGGATGTTGTTCATCATCCCGTTCTTTGCCAAGAACGTCCGCATCAACTGCGCACTTACAATAAACGGAATGAACAACGGCCACCGATAAAGCCACTTGAGGACTGCGACAGCCGTCGGGTTTTCGCCAAGCGTCAGATAGCCCGCAATAGCAACAGCCAGCACGCCGATAACAACCGTAGACAGGCTGACAATCACAATCGTAAACAGAATATCTTTGGAATAGAACTCAATAGCCTTAGTAAAATTGGCGATATGCCAGCTGCCTTCGCCATTGTCTGTGAAGGCTGAAACCACAGAATAGCCAAAGGGATAAACAAACAAAAAGCCGATCATCAACAGTGCAGGCGCAACAAGCAATATTGCTCCCATCCGACCCGGCCCAACTGACATACTTTGTCCACTCATGGACACCACCTCTCACCAAAACCAAACTTGCCGGGAGAGACGCACGCCCCTCCCGGTTTCTTTCAGATATGCTTAGTTAGAAACCTGCCGCTCGTAGCCTTCTTTGATGTCGTCAAAGTAAGGACCAATCGGGAACGGTTTACCCTTCTGAGCCAGTTCAAGAGGTGTGACGTCAGTGAACAACTTGGACCAGACTTCCTCATCCAAAGCTGCTTTCACGTGGTCTGCATCGATGCCTGGATACCAGTTGAAGCGGTTCACAATGCCTTCGGCCTGAACAGCAGGGCTGGTTGCCAACTCGATGAACTTTTCAGCCAGATCTTTGTTCGCAGCCTTCGCTGGGGTTGCGTAATAGTAAGGCTGACCAGGCATACCCGGTGCAATCAGTTTCAGCTTCAGATTTGGTGGAATACGGCCATCGCCCTGCCAGGAATAGAACATGTCGACCCAAACCGGACCCATGACGATCTCACCACGGTTCAGCATGTCCAGAGTACCAGCATTACCCGGAGTGAAAGTCACGTTCTCGTTGAACGCTTTCAGATCAGCATAAGCCTGCGCCCAGGTGTCTTTCTTCGCCGGATCATATGGACCGCTCTGCAGGGTCTTTGTGTCGCCTGCGTAGGTGTACATCCAGCCAGTCACAAACGCGACGCCGGACATACCGTTTTTGATGCCGTTGTAGCCGAACTGTTTTGGGTACTTCTCTACCCATGCACGCAGCTCGTCATAAGACTCAGGTGGGTTTGGCACCAAAGCCGGGTTGTAAGCAATCGCCGTCTGGCTATGGAACATTGGCATCACATAGCCGCCAACATAAACGCCAAGCGCATTTTCAGCCGTCGCGCGCGTAACCATTTTGCCGGTTTCGATGTTGTCGCGGAAATCAGCCAAAAGGCCTTTTTCTTTCATCTCGCCGGTTTTCTTCTGCGCAGCAACAATAACGTCGATGTCCCACTGCTCTTTACCTGCAGCAGACTGTGCTTCCAGCTTTTCAAGAATTTTCTGAGAACCAGCATCTCCCGGGCCGGTCCCAGTGACGCGAACTTTCACGCCTGGGTATTTTTCTTCAAAAAGCGGGCCCAGATAATCGGTCACATATTCAACCATGTTCTGGGAGCCGCCGGTAATCACGTTCAGCTGGGTTTCAGCCGACGCAGGCAGAGCAACAGCAATCACAGCACCTGAGATTGCACCTGTAAGAACTGACTTAAGTGTCATCACTCAAAATTCCTGGGTTAAGATCGTTGAGAAAAAAGTTCTATTCACGTTTAAAAAGGTGTCAGGCCGCCTCGGAATAAAGGTGAAGCCCACCAGCTGGCACGCAGATCGTCACCACATCGCCAACCGCATATCGACAAGGATCGTCGATCATGTAGAGCTGCCCGGCGCTTTCTATTTCGTAGCGAAATACCCCCCCCGGATAGCTGAGTTGTGTCACCCTACCCGCCAGAGCCAAATGCCCCTCAGGTACGGCTTCATCGGCACGCAAATGTGCTGCACTGGAGCGGAAACGCCCCCGAACAGATCCGGCAGCTGATGCCTGCCAGTTCACACCTCCATCACCAATCTCGTTTGAAACGCTTAAGCTGGCAGCCTTGACGGCCTCCTGCCTTGCAATGCTCAAAGTTCCATTTGCACGCTCAACATTGAGGGCAATTTCGTTCTCAGCGCCCATAAAGGTCGCAACAAAATTGGACTTTGGCTGCTCAAAAACTTCCAGCGGTGTGCCCACCTGCGCAACGTGCCCTCCATTGAGAATAACAATGCGATCGGCCATCACCATCGCCTCTTCCCTGTCGTGGGTCACATGCACTGCCGTCAAACCCATACGCTGTTGCAAAGAACGGATCTCATGCCGCATGGACAAGCGAATGCGTGCATCAAGATTGGAAAGCGGCTCATCCAGCAACAGGATCGGAGAATCGACAGCCAGTGCCCGGCCAAGCGCCACACGTTGACGCTGACCACCAGAAAGGTTGGGCACTTTGCGGTCCCCAAAATCCGCAAGTCCCAGCAGCGTCAACAGCTCATCAACCTTCCGGTTGATTTGCTCCTTGGACATCCCACGCAGCTTCAGCCCATATCCCATGTTCTGACAAACCGTCATATGAGGCCAGAGCGCATAACTTTGAAACACCATCGCCATGTTGCGTTGCTCGGGTGGTAACTGTGCAACATCATTCCCGTTAACGCGGATCTGCCCCGACATGGGTTTGATGAAACCGGAGAGACTTTTCAGAAGAGTTGTCTTTCCGCAGCCAGATGAACCCAGCAGCGCAACAAACTCAGACGAGTTGATTTCAAGATCAATGTCATGAAGAACACGGGTCTTGTCGTAACCAACACAAAGCTTTTCGATTTCGATTCCTACGCCAACCATTCCGGAAACTTGCCCCCCTTTAAGCAACCAAAGCATTATGCTATGAGTTTTGGCAATCGATTGCAATAGAGGTCTTCTAAGCGACTTCTTTGAAGTTAAAATGACAATCATCCAAGATAGTAAGAAGCGATGAAAAGACTGACAGGTAAAGATGTTGCACGTGCCGCAGGCGTTTCTGTCTCTGCTGTTTCCCGTGCGTTCACGGCGGAGAATCGCCTCAACAAAGCGACTCGCGATCACATTTTAAAAGTCGCTTCTGAGATGGGGTATCGCCCCAACGCACTTGCACGCTCCCTCATCAAACAAGAATCAGATCTGGTCGCTGTCGTCTTCGGAAACACCGATGGCATGTACGATAAAGATTTCTTCAATCGCCTGTCGACCGCCTTGCAAAAACGCGGAAAATGGGCCCTGCAAATACGCTCTGAGGAAGAAGAAAACATTGCCGAGACACTGGGCAAAGCACTAATGTATCCGGTTTCAGCGGCCATCGTGCGAGCCGGCACAGTTGATTTGCAAGTGATCGAAAACAGCAAGAAAATGCACGTGCCATTGATCTACACAGGGCTGGGACCAATGGTCAAAGGTGCAGACTGTGTGTGGTTAAACTACAAGCGCGGCGGTCTGCTTGGCACGCGGCACCTAATCAAACGCGGATGTAAAAAGATCGCTTACATCGGCGGTATTGAAGGCATCACAGCAGACACAGGTCGACGCGAAGGATATCTGGAAGCACTCGGCGAAGCTGGCCTTCAACCCCACGGAGTGTCACAAACCCGGTTCGATTTCGAAAGCGGCCTGCAGGCCGCATTGAGCCTCCTGCAAAGTGATAATCCGCCCGACGCCTTTTACTGTGTCTCGGATGCAGCAGCTCTGGGTGTTTTGAATGCAGCAAAATCCATACTGAACCTGCGTGTTCCGGAAGATGTTGCCGTCGTAGGATCAGACAACATGCCAATGGCTGCCTGGCCTTGCTTTGATCTGACTGCAGCAACCAATCCAATCGACGAGATTGTCCAAAACCTCATGAACACGCTGGAAGCCCGCCTTGCAGACCCGGATCAGCAGGAAATGTCCGTCGTGGTAGAACCCGAACTGGTCATCCGCGGCAGTGCGTAGCTGAGAGCAGCAAAGACGCCCACAACTGAGGCTGATGAATCTTCAGAAGCATCAGCCAGAGCCTAGCAAACCACGATGTCATGGACAGTCTTGAGCGCCCTCTTGGGGCCTGATGACACAAGATAAAATCGCAGCTAGCCCCTCAGGCACCTCGACCTCCCGCATGTACTCATCACGGCCATACCGCAAAAACTCGCTCCGAAAATCAAAGTCAGCCCAAGGCTTGTTTGTCTCTCGCAGACTGAGAGCAACAGTTTCGGCCTTCAGAAAGTCACCGATTTCAAGTAGGCTATGAAAATAGGCCAGACGTGCAGGCCAATGCTTGGATGTCAAAGGAGCACTTTCGTGATGCTTGGCAAGAGCAGCCGCAGCCACTTCCATCCTCTCCCCCTGAAAATGCAACATGCCCAACCGGCCAAGTTGTTGAGGCGTCAACACTCCTTTACCGCCAAAGAAGGAAAGCTCTGAGAGCTCTTCCTCATAAAGCCCCTCAAACTGCAACGTGGAGAGCAGCTTGTCACGGTCCTCAGGCTCAGCGCTCAACCGTGCGACCGCCTTTAAGGTTTCCACATATCCTCGAAAGTCACCTGCCAATCGGTGGTAGAGCTCAATCTTGCGCAACACCCAAAGGTCATCGGGAGAGCGTTCAATATACGCCTCGTGCATGCGGTGCATTTCCTCAACAAACCCCAATTGCTCTGCAATCTCAGCCAGCTGAAGATACTCCTCCGGACTACTGTCGTCCTCCTCAAATGAGGCCAGTAAATGCTCCCGAGCCTCATGATACTTTTGCTCTTTGATCTGAACAGCAATCTTCTCTGTTTGCCCCGGAACAAGCGCATAACCGATCCCCAGAAACAGCAGATAAAGCGACAAATACTTGAGAAAGCGGATCATGGCCGCCTCCTCATCGTCGCCATGCGTGCCGTCGAAGCCCAGTTTTTACATGTCAATGAAATGTCCAATGGGTCCATCCCGGATACAGCCAAATCCAAACGCAAAGATCCATCCGGCAATGGCTGAACATTATCACTCAAGATAAGCTCATCCTCTCTCCTCACCTTCACCCGATGAAGGCTTGAAGACAGTCCACGAAACTGAAACTCTCCAGCTCCAAACCCAAAAGCACGAAAACCAATGCGGCAAGGCTTATGCACCCAGTCGTAAACCTGCCATCGGGCATCCGTGATGCTGGCAATATGCTCATCGCCTGTGCTGTGCGATGACTTCAATACAATCTCCGGAACACGAACCGCCGGATCCAGCGAAACATACAGCGAATTCTGGTGGTGCCTTGAGCCAATAACGCCTTTGCTCTTCGCTAAATCAATCTGCCACTGCTCTGCATCATCAAACCGAAACGACTGAAGGCGCCCTCGATTCAAAACAAGCCAGCTGTGATCACTCGCCTGGTAAAGCTTCACCCCAAAAAAGCTATTTGCAATAGCAGCATACTGCGAGGCAAAGATCGGCAAATAAGCCCCTCCACGCGCCCGATCCAAATGCTTCCGAACCGCTCTCAGCGATGCATCATGTTCCGCAGAATAGGTGTGGTAATACACATTGTAGGGCCTCAGCCGGATCGGGCTCTCAGTATTATCAACGGTCTGATGTAATTGCGAAAATCCGTAGAATGGCCCCGTCCAGTCATTCGTATATGTGTTCTCGTTGCTGGAGACAGCATAGATCTGCCGCTCTTCGCCAACCTGGCGGGATAAGGGGGCCACATAACTCAACGAAGGCCAGTCACGGTCAAACCGCGTATCGCCGCCATTCATGTTGTAAACCCCAAGCTTACGAGTATGCGCAAGCGCTTCCTCAAAGGGCTGCGTGTCACCAGACCACAAGAACAACTTCGCTTTTTTACCACTCGGCGCAAAGCTTTCGGCCTGAGAAAGAGAACCTCCGATCTCTCCCACCAGCGAGAACGGTTTACGCATGTAATAGCGCGGCATAGACACATTCTGCGCCAGATAAGTCTTGAAAGAGGCCTTGCCACTCTCACCAAAGAAACGCTTGGAGAGCCAGCTCACAGGCCCCTCAGCTGCTGGCTCTTTTGCAACATTCTTCTCACGAATAAGCGCAAGCTCTTTTGCACGGTCATAATCTCGATAGAAAGCCCAGTGGAATGGGTGGGAGTGGGTATGGCTGGCCACTTCCACCTGCGGGAGAGCAAACAACTCTTTGACCAGCCCAACGCTGCGATCATCCCCTCCCTCACTCCGATCAACATCCGCTGTCACCAGACCATAAGTGACAGGTAAATCAGGGTAGGGCTCAATCAGCTCTCGAAGCATCACTTCACCGGACAATGCCTTTTGTCCCCGATACTTGGAGGAATAGGAGACATTGTTCCAACCATCCCCATCAATGTGCGAGAAGTAAATTCGCCGCCCCATCAACGTCGACGTATCCGGAATAGGAAAGCGTTCCTGCTTAAGCGCCAGTTGAAGAAATCCAATTGGATCAATCAACCACTTCTGGCGGTTGAGCACATCGTCAGTCGCAATGGCAAAGCCGGGTTGAACATAGGATCCTCCAGCCCCGATAAAAGCCAACTGCGTTCGTTCCGTCGCAACACGCACAGGCGGCTGAACAGAGGCAATCGACTGCCCCTCTGGGGATATGCGCGTAACCAGTGAGTACCCCGGCAATACTTTGTAAAAGGGTCGTTCAAAGGCAGTTAGCTCTGAATCCAGACGAAGATCTGACGAGGCGCTTGTGAGCATCACGAATCCAGCCTCAAACCGAAGTCCCAGATGCTGCAAGAACAGATTCAAGACCGCCCCATCATCTTCCAGATCGCGAATTCCGGTCTCACCAAACACAAGAAACTGCAATCCTGAACTCGCCTGCTTATCGGCCCATGCAAAGTATTGATGCGGATCAGCCAATACCCCTTGGAACCAGCTCACAACAGCAGCTGTGTTTTCCGTAGGTTTCATCGCAGACAAACCCGCATTCACGTCAACATACCGGATCGAATAACCAAGGTGGTTCAACGGCATCTCAAGAAGGTTATGTATTGCCGTTGCAGATGGCTCAGCCTCACGAAGGCTATCGTACAACCCGATAATCTCTCGCTTCACCAAGGCGGCCTGCGAATTATTGATGAAACATACAAAGCAAAACAGCGCAAAACCGTAGAAAATAAGGGCGCGAACCTGCCTAGTAATTCCAGCTAAAAACAATTGCCACTCACCTTCAATACAGAAGGAGTACAAAGAACAATCGTTACGCACTTCACGCATCCTGAAGTCACCAATAAGTAATTTAAGACTGTATACTTATTGCAAACAAATCATTTTATATCCAACCCCGAACTTAATACCCTAACTTTCCATAGAGTTGAATATAAATAAAACAGCAAGTAAATATTCCCGGCCACAAATGAAGATTTAAAACACAATCTATACTGATGATTTTGACAATAGGACTATTTATTCGCGATGTATTCGGATCAGTATTTTTCAAGTAACACTGAACATCATAAAAAGAAGAAAGCGAAACGCACACCGGAAAAGCGTTACCACGCTTTGGAGGTCGTCCTGCTGTTCCTCCCCTTCCCCGCAGTGTCCACGATGTATCCTGAAATCCCACTCTGGAGCATTTCGCCAAGCCCGTTGTGGATCCCGATCATTATTGCCAGCTCTATCCTCGGAACCCGTTCCGGAATCCTCGCCGTTCTGGCAGCGCTGGCGATCACTCTTTGGCACATCCCGCCACAAACCATGGGCGGACAGGGTTTCTTTGAGTACTTCACAAACACAGGCTTGCAACCAACACTCTGGCTCCTGACAGCGATTGTACTCGGAGAATTCAGGACATCACTGCTGCGCAAAAACCAAAAACTCCAAAGCCAGTTGGCCCATGCCTTAGGACAACGAGACACAATCTCTGATTACTGCACCACACTCACGCTTGAAGCCGAGAACCTGCAAAGCCGTATAGCTTCGATGGAAACCACAAGCCCGGTCAGTGTGTGTAGGGCAATCGACAAGCTGAGTACGCTGGATCTTCAAAACAACAGCAATCAGCTGGAAACCCTTTTTGCCAACCTGATCGGCACGACCAGATATAGCCTCTTCAAGTGCTCAAATAAGCGCCTTGGTCTCCTCCATTCCAACACCACGGCATCATCTGAGCTGAAACCTTCGCGTGAGCAGCAAGAACAAGCATGGCTGATCAACCATCTGGATACGACCGAGCTAACCTCTCTGGCTGGTGATAAAAGAGTATTCAGGTCTCGCACGCCCAGAGGGAGTCTGGTGTTTCTATTTGGAACTCCAGGTTCAAACAGCCTGCGAACGGACGGTGAAGCACTGCAAGGAGCAATCATTTTCCATCAGTTGGAAGCGCACCTGCTCGAAGAAGACTCCACAGTGCTGTTAGAAGCCATCAGCAGTGCGCTCTCAAACACCCTCCTTAGCCACAACACAGCCCCAATGCCAGATAACCTCGTCGCCTTCTATTCGGTCAACGCTCCCCAAACGAGCAACAGGTTCGACAACTCGGTGATCTAGGATGGTTCAGGATACGTTGCGCGATGCGCCAACCACCAAGCAGCCTTTCAGCCTCTCAATACTCTTGCTGCCGGTTATCATCGTAACCGCAACACTTATCGAAGCTTGGTTCTTCTCGCAGATCATCCAAAACTCCGAGGTAATCGAGCTTGCTGCTGCATTTCATTGTCTGACAGTCGTGCTCTGCCTTCTGCTTATGAGAAACATCCACAGCACAGGCTTTGCGCTTTTTGATTATGGCATCTTGCTCTTCGCACTGTTTGGCCCATTGGGAGGATTGTTAGCTTCTGTCCTGATGCAATTGGATGGCAGAAAACAAACTGCCCGGCTTGCCAAATGGCACACAACACTTGCTCTTGAAGATACGCCAACCAGACAAGCCGATGTATTCAGCAAGATCATAAGCAACCGGTCATTGGACATGACAAATGGATCGCCGAAGCCATTCCAGAAAATCTTTGCCTCAGGAAACACTCAGGAGATCAAAAGAGCTCTGTCCATCATAACGCTCAAATACAAACCCGAGTTACTGGAGTTCCTTCAGGCCGCACTCAAAAACGACAAGCCTGAGATCCGCGTTCAGGCAGCCGCTGTTTACACCAAACTCAAACAACGCTTTCAAAACGATATCTCGGAGATCATCACTCTCCCCTCAGAAGCGTCAATAGAGCAACGACGTGAGGCAATCACACGATTACAGGCCGCAGCCCTCTCTCAACTCATAGACACATCCCAGCCAGAGCAAGTGACTTCCACGCTGCGTAAGTTCCTGAAAACAGATGCACGCCCCGAAGCCGAAAAAGCCCTGACCCTCTTGCGGGCAGACCGCCTCATTCAAAAAGAAGCTCTCAAAGAGGCACAGCTTTGCCTGAAGCAATTAACCCGCGTCAAAGATCTGGAAGCCTGCGCGATGAATCAGCGCATAAAGAACAGGCTTGAACGAAGAACGGTTCAGTCTGCGCACGAGCAGGCTTTAGTCAACTGAGAGGGTAAGTGGTATGCGTTCTTCGTCAACAACAGACGTCTGCATAATCGTTGAGGGCTGCTACCCTTATGTTGCCGGAGGCGTATCCTCTTGGATCAATTGGCTTATCTCAGGCCTACCAGACCTCACCTTCTCTGTCGTCGCAGTTCTCGCCAGCTCACAAAATGGAATACCCAAATACAAGTTACCACCAAATGTGAAGCACTATCAGGAGCTTGCTCTCTTCGACATCCATGATCCCGAGCCCGTACCAGATTACGGCACCTCCAGCACACAAGGCATCTCAAGAGAACTACGCGCCTTCCTAAAAAACGGCAGCAAAGCGCGCTTGTATGATCTTGATCGTCTCGTGAACTCCACCACCCGCCCATGGTCCATAAACCAGCTGACCCACTCTGATCTCACATGGAACGTCATCTGCCAGATGTACGAGGAGATTCTGCCGGAAACCTCATTCCATCACTTCTTCTGGGCTTGGTACACATTGTTCGGCGGCCTGTTCGCAGTCCTTAAAGCTCCCATCCCGCAAGCCAGGACCTACCACACCATTTCAACGGGATACGCAGGCCTGTTCGCAGCAAGAGCGGCCCTGAGCACACAAGCACCGGCAATCATCACCGAGCACGGCATCTACACCAACGAACGCCGCATAGAGATCCTGCTCGCAGACTGGATTGAAGACAGCATCAATAAAGGTTTCTCGCTGGATGATCCTCGCCTTGACCTGCGCGATCTCTGGATCTCGGCCTTCGAAGCATTTGCCAGATGCTGCTACAACAGCTGTTCGGATATCACCACGCTTTACAAAGACAACCAGCTGATGCAGCTGTCTCAGGGAGCGTGCCAAAGCAAGATGCAAGTCATTCCCAACGGCATCAACCTCGACAATTTCAAGTCCGCACAAGCGCAGCACAACAACCACAAGCCAACCGTGGCGCTCATTGGGCGCGTGGTCGCAATCAAGGACGTCAAAAGCTTCATTCACGCCGTTGGCTTGCTGAAAAATGAGCTCCCTGATGTGAATGCACTCATCCTGGGGCCAACAGACGAAGAACCCACCTACTACGAGGAATGTCATAAGCTCACAGTGCAGCTGGGTCTGGAGGAGACAATCACATTCACAGGTCCGGTCAACATCGCTGAGTACCTGCCCTCCATTGATCTCGTCGCACTCACCAGTTTGAGCGAAGCCCAACCCCTCGTTCTTCTCGAAGCTGGAGCCGCCGGAATTCCATGTGTCGCAACAGATGTTGGCTCATGCAGAGAGGTCTTGGAAGGACGCGCAGATGATCCCCATCCACTCGGGTCTGGCGGCATCATCACAGAGCTTGTATCTCCATCCGCAACAGCACAAGCCATGGCCAGACTGCTAAGGGATGATGAACTTCGCCAGCAATACGGAGCGCAGCTGCGACAACGCATAGAACGTGACTACAACGAGCAGCAAGCCCTCAAATCCTACAAGGATTTGTATGAGCGGAACTTCGAGAGACAGCGCCCAAAAGCAAAACACCTTTTTGCATAAAACCAAAGATAACATCATGGTATCGGAGACTTTGAATGGCAGGCATCGGCTTTGAGCTGCAACGTCTAACTCACAAAGGTGATTTGTCGTCTCATGTACGGGCTGTCTTCCATGCAAGCATGGTCATCGCAGGCCCTTGGCTCATGTTCATTCTGTGTGTCCTGTTCATCTCACTTCTCACCGAACAGAAACTGGGCTTACCGCTACTCACCGGCTTCAGAACAAAACTGATTTACATCCTCGGCCTATCGCTTCTCACAAGCGCACCCGTCTTGATCATCGCTATAAGGATGGCCTCAGACGCTATTTATTTCAGAAAATTCCATCTCATTCCGCAAATCTATTTAGGCGCGCTCTATGCCTGCGCATTGGTGACTGCAATTGTCAGTGCTCCAATCCTGATAATGCTGCTGAATGTTCCGCTTCATGATGTGATAAGCATCATCGTTTCCTGCGTGATCGCCAGCTTGCTCTGGATTGCCCTCGGCTTCAGCTCAAGCCTGCAAAATTACAGAAGCGTCAGCCTATCCTTTGCAACAGGCTTACTTCTCACAGTTGCACTCATCATCTACAGCACAGCACATAGTCCCAGCGAATTTCATTTGCTTGGCGCCTTCAGCCTGGGATTCCTGTTGTGCTTTATTTGGCTTTCAACAGAAGTCCTCTTCACATTTCCCGCATCGCACTACTCTTTCACAACAACGCTGACATATGTTGCAGGCGCCATGAAGCGCTATTGGCCCCTCGCATTGGCCGCAATATTCAACATCAGCGCACTGTGGGTCGACAAAGTCATCATCTGGCAAAGTGCTGAGGGCCAGTTTCTGCCCAGTGGCCTTCGGCATGCGCCTGCCTATGACAGCTCAATATTCATAGCCCAATTACTGCTTATCCCACCTTTGGCGCTGTTTTTGATTGAGGCCGAAACCAACTTCTTTCGAAACTTTAGAGCGTACATCCAAACGATCACAGGACATGGCACCCTCGTTGAGATCCGCGAGAAATCAGAAAACCTGAAGACAGAAGCGATCTATACATTGGGGCGCATCACACTAATCCAGCTAGCACTCTGCGCGCTGCTTGTCCTGTTCTCTCCAATGGTGGTCGAATCTCTGAACTTCGAATACCGACAAGCTGCGATAATCCGAATTGCAGCAATCAGTGTACTCTTTCAATTCTTGTTTTTCGCAGCCTCTACAACACTCATTTTCATCAATAAAAACATGGAAAACATGCTGTTGCAGCTCGCGTTTTTATTGCTCAACGCCAGTTGTACCTACGCAACCTTGTTTCTTCCTCGGGAATATCTTGGCTTCGGCTACTTCGTCGCCTGCCTGACAGCAAGTTTCCTCGCGGTGGCAACATTGCAAAATGCCTTCAGAAAGCTGGACCAGCACATCTTCTTTCAGGCGCGCCTCTCCCTGAGGCCCAACACCTGGTATGAGGCTCTTCGTTAGAAGGCGACCAACGTATCCAACGGCCTACGGGTAAAGAGAGAAATCACGCCCAACTCATCCAGTTCTTTGCGCGCGCGCCTACGCTTGTCTCCATCCTCCAGGTACTCGATTACGAAGACGGATAAGCCATCTCTTTGCGCTTCAGCCAGAAAGCCCCAACTCCAGTCAATCAGTTGCGGGCTATTTCGGGCTCCATCTTGATAGGCGCCAAAAAGCAAATCTTCCTTGCTGATCCCGTCAATCTCATCGCGGTACTCTGGAAACCGCAGCAACTCTTCCCCGTTCTGCGCGACGATAATAAAGCCGGGCTCCTGTGCTTTCGCCAGTCTGGAAATTTTTCCAACGAACTTCACCATTCTGGCCTGCGCTTGATCACCCTCATCATACCGCTGGAAAACATCAACACCGTCCAGATACACACCATCATATCCAGCAGAAATGATGTGCTTGAGATAGGCCATGATGAGGCCTTGCCATTCTGGTTGCCAGAACTTGACGGTGTAATTACCGGGCCAGTTTGGATTCTCATCACCCAGCCATTCAGGAGGGGTCTCCTGCCAGGTATCTTTCCAGTAATCCCGATAATCCTCTGCTTCACCTATGCTGAGATAAGCAAGCACACGACGTCTGGAACCATCTGGCTTTTCCTTGGCCTTGGCAATTTCATAACTGGAAAACCGACCCCGTGCAGTGCCGTCTTTGGAGTAATCAATCACCACAAGATCGAGATCTGACCTATGAATTTTCTTGATCTCGATATCCTGCAGCTGAACGCCCCACCGCGACACATCATTCAACGGCGCTTGCATCTCTTCTACCTTGTCACTGGAGCAACTCAAAAGAAACAAAGCAGGAGAAAAAGCAACAACAGCGAGGACAAACCTGAGGTAAAACATCGGCGCTCCATGCAACAGGCCCCACACCATATGCCCAGACAAAACACAACGCTATGCCTATTCTTTCTTATGAAAATTTCTCAGGTCAGCTCACTAGTAAACAGCCCAGAACAGCTACAGCCACAACGTCGGATCAGATCCCGAAGAGTGGCTGCAGAAGCTTGGGAAAGAAGCCTTTGAAGTCCAGCGGTGCGTCAGTCACAGCAAGGCAGATGCAGTCTTCTTCTGTATCTGCGATTGGCTGATGATGTACATGCTCGTCTGCTTCCTGGACATCGCCAATCTTATAGCGTCCGGTTTCATCGCTAAAAGACCCCTGCAACACCAGCGTCATTTCTGATCCGTGGTGAGAATGCTCAGGCGTGACGAAACCCGGAGACAGTTTCAGCAAGCGAGCACTCTCGCCTTCGCTCGACTTGATCGGCAAGATGAACTGCCGGATCCCCGGACCAACCATCTTCCATTTGATGCCGCTGTATCCATGCCCCAGCACATCCCACAGCGCCGATGGCACGCCTTTCTCAGGCTTGGGTTCAGCCAGATAGGCACCCGCCGAAAGTGTCGGCTCGTTTTCAACCCGAGCCATCAGAAGGTCGAACATGTCGTCAGAAGGCTTTTGCTGCTCAGTAGTTTGAAGCATCGCGCCTGCAAGGGCTTCCGCTTCAGCTAAGCGAGCCTTACATCCTTGGCAAAGCTCCAGATGACAGGAGACGAGCAAGGCATGTCCTGCAGGCAAAGACCCGGTTGCATAAGCCCATACAATTTCATCGCTGAGGTGATGATTGATCATAGGTCCACCCCTTCCAAAAGTTTCCGTAAACGCCCAAGTGCCAATCTCATCCGGGATTTAACAGTCCCAAGCGGCAGTTCCAGGTACTGGGCGATTTTTGAATGACTGGCATCTTCATAAAACGCCAGTTTGATGATGGTTGATTGTTCTGCTGGCAACAGGGGAAGAACCTTCTTCACCCGTTCGCTGAGTTGTGATTGGTGATGGTCATCAAACTGCGTCTCTTCTCCAACCAGTGCATTGGCAAAAAACTGATCATCTTTGTAAAGATACCGCCGCTCTTTACGAAATCGATCAATCCGGAGGTTACGAGCAATCGTATAGATCCAGGTCGAAGCTGATGCCTTACGACTATCAAACATCTCAGCCTTTCGCCATACGATCACAAAGGTTTCCTGAACCAGTTCCTCTGACAGCTCAGAGGTGGCTCCTCCTTTGAGAAAGTAGGTCTTGAGCCGAGGTGCGAAAAACTCGAAGAGCTGACGAAATGTCTGACGAGACCGCTCCTGACCAAGAGACTGGAGCAAAGCGCTCAAATCTGCAGAGGTCAGGCTGTTCTCGCTCTCGCCATCATTATTTTGAAGCTGCATCGTAACCATCGCTCTGCAAACCGCCGGGTTGTGTCACATAGTCTTTTTACCAAACAGTTTGTCAATTGGATCACTTTTTCCTGCCTAAGGTGATCCATTTCCAATCAACGCTCCTAAAAAGAGAAACTTTGGATTGGATGTAAGCTATGAAAATTGCAGTTATTGGGAGTGGAATTTCCGGTCTTTCCGCAGCCTGGCTTCTCTCTAAAAGTCATGATGTAGATATCTACGAGAAAGATGATCGTCTCGGCGGTCACGCCAACACACAGCACGTAAAAGTCGCTGATAGAGACGTCGCTGTAGACACTGGTTTCATCGTCTATAACGAAAGAACCTATCCCAACCTGACTGCACTCTTCAATCATCTGGATATCCAGACAGACCCAACCGAAATGTCCTTCGCAGTTTCGCTCGAACAAGGCGCCCGCGAATATTCTGGCTCAGGTTTGAAAGGCCTGTTCGCTCAAAAATCTAACCTCTTCCGCCCCAGCTTCCTGCGCATGGTATCGGAAACGCTCCGCTTTTATAAGGACGCCCCTCAGGACGCCGAAGATCCAAAACTCCAGTCAGCAACACTGGGCAGTTATCTCACTCAAAACAACTATTCAGCCAACTTCATCAATGAGCATCTGCTTCCCATGGGCGCTGCCATTTGGTCTATGCCTCCACAGCAATTGCTGCAGTTTCCATTCCGCACGTTCATCGGCTTTTGCAACAATCACGGCCTTTTACAAGTACGAGACAGACCGCAATGGCGCACCGTTTCTGGCGGGTCTTGCAACTATGTTCAAAAACTGGCCTCAGAGATTTCCGGCAAAGTCATTTTGAATGCCGGCATTTCAGATATCCAGCGCAAACCCGGATCGATCACGGTTTACTCAAGAAGCGGTCACGCATCCTCCTACGATCATATCGTGTTTGCGTGTCACTCAGATCAAGCACTTGCCCTGCTCAATGCGGAAGGCAATGCCTCTCGGGCAGAACGTCAGATCCTCGGATCAATCCGGTATCAGCGAAACATCGCCATTCTACATCGCGACATTTCCCTCATGCCGAAACGCAAAACAACCTGGTCCGCATGGAACTTCATCGGCAATCAGATGGGAAACAACGCTCTGTGCGTGACGTACTGGATGAATGCCCTTCAAAGACTGAACACCTCTGAGGATGTATTTGTCACCCTCAACCCAAGCCATCAACCAGCTGAAGGCTCCGTGCTGCGCACCTTCCAATACGCCCACCCGGTTTTCGATCAAACTGCATTGTCCGCTCAAAGGCAACTTTGGCAAATTCAGGGGGAACGGCGCACTTGGTTCTGCGGCGCTTACCTGGGCTATGGCTTCCATGAGGATGGGTTGCAGTCTGGCTTGGCCGTGGCTGAGGCGCTCGGTAACGGCCAACGCCCATGGACATGCGATAATCCCAACGGACGCATTGGCCTGCCTGAAGACTGGCCCCACGGAAGTTATCAGGAGGCTGCGGAATGATCCTGACAGGACGACAGCAGGACTCCACCAATGCACCGCTCAGGATCTACCTGGGCGATGTGGTGCACTGCCGTCATGATCAGATCAAACACAAGCTCAGCTATAAAGCCGTTTCCTTTTCAATCGACATCGACCGATTGCAGGACGTGAACCAGATATCGCGCTTGCTGTCCGTCGACCGGTTCAACCTATTCAGCTTCCATCCATCAGACCACATGGAAGAAGGTCATTCATCCCTGCGCGGTTATGTAGAGGATGTGTTGAAACAAGCGCACATAACCGCCATTCCCGAACAGATACGCCTCCTCGCCTACCCTAGATTTTTAGGAAGGGCCTTCAATCCAATCAGTGTGTTCTACTGCTATTCGAAAAACAAATTGGAAGCCATTCTCTATCAGGTTCGAAACACCTTTGGCGACATGCACCATTATGCCGTTGAAATAACGCCATCTGAGCATCAAGGCATTCAACAGGCCTACCGACACTCCTGCCCAAAGAACTTCCATGTTTCACCGTTCCTGGAAGTCTCCGGCCATTATCATTTTGTTGCACGCCCACCAACAGACCATGTTTCACTCATCATTCGGCTGACACAGGGCAGCGCTCCTGTATTGACGGCCAGTTTTCAGGGAAAACAAAAGGCGGCGACAACAACGCGCCTCCTCAAGATCGGCCTTCGGTACTTCCAGAATTCGGCAAAAATCCTGGGGCTCATTCATTTCGAAGCCCTCAAACTCTGGATCAAAGGCGCCCGCTTTTACAAGCGACCAGCACCGCCAGCATCCATCGTAACGAGTATGCACAAGCAAACTCCAGCACTCAAAAAGACCAAAATAAACTCAGGGAGACACCCATGACACTCAGAGATCACTCCTCCCTCAGTCCGTTGACCGGCACAAAAATGACAGAGCTTAACCTCTCTTCAAAACTTTGGAAGACATTGCTGGACCGTATGCTCCGCCGTCTCTCCGAAGGTCATTTATGGGTCATTCTTCCCAATGATCAAATGCTTTCCTATGGCAACCCGTCTGGGAAAGGTCCGGTCGTAACCGTCAAGATTTTAAGCACTCGCCTTTTATGGCGTCTTCTTTCCGGTAACTCTCTCGCATTGGCCGAAGGGTATCTGGAAGAAGACTGGCAATGCAGTGACCTGAGGTCTCTGTTCGATTTGCTGGTGGCCAACAAACACATCATGCAATCTGTCACCAAGCGCGGCATCCTCTCACGCGCTTTCGCCCGCCTGCGCCATTTGGCAAATGCAAACACATTGAACGGCAGCAAGCGCAACATCGCGTTCCACTACGATCTTGGAAATGACTTTTACAGCCACTGGCTCGATGAGACGATGACCTACTCATCTGCTTACAAACTAAAACAGCACGAAACACTCGAAGACGCCCAGCGTAGAAAGTACGATCGTGTCTTGCAGATGACCGATACACAACCAGACCAGCAAATTCTGGAGATTGGCTGCGGTTGGGGTGGCTTTGCTGAACATGCCTGCACTGCCGGACGTGATGTGCACGGCATCACACTCTCGCAGGAACAGCTCAGATTTGCCCAATCCCGCCTTCAATCCCAAGAAACTGACGGAAGTGCATCCTTCGAACTGCGCGACTATCGCGAAACGCAAGGCCAGTACGACGCCATAGTCTCCATCGAGATGATCGAAGCGGTGGGTGAAGAGAACTGGGCCGGTTATTTTGAAAAGCTCAAGTCTCGCCTGAAACCCGGTGGCACTGCTGTCATTCAGGCAATTCTCATCTCTGACGAAAAGTTCCACAGTTACCGCAAGAACGTTGATTTCATTCAGCGCTACATCTTCCCGGGAGGTTTGCTCCCCTCAGCTAAGGAACTTGCAAGGCAGATTGAGCAACAAAAACTGCAACTCGTGACACGTGAGTTCTTTGGTGCAGACTACGAGCGGACACTCATACGTTGGAGAAAGTCGTTCTTCCAGAGCTGGCCAGAAATCGCCAAGCTGGGCTACGACAACCGCTTCAAGCGGATGTGGCATTACTATCTGGCATATTGTGAGGCTGGCTTTGCTGAGGGAACCATCAATGTTGGCCTGTTTCAGATCAAAAAACCAATTTGACGAAGTTGAAGTTGGGCCAGACAGGCCCAACCAATCCTTTAGATCGCAGCACGCGAAGCAATCCACCTGATCATCGCACCAATAACCGGCAGCTTGCGATAGAAATGGCGTGAAGCATCCCAGTAATCATAGTGCGCACAAACTTTGGCATCCTTGTCAAAGTGCACCTCTGTCACCCCCCGCACGCCCCAGTTGCCAAGCAGTTTTTGCTTGCAGGTAAAGTCCCAACGCATGAAACACAGGTCATCAGACCACGCCAGATCGAGTATCTTGAACCGTGGCTCCTGAACATCCTCATACATCTTATGAAAGACCTTTTCAAAGTTGGCACGCCCTTTCACATCATTAAACGGATCAATGAAGTGCACATCATCACTGATGAGTTCATGAACGTCTTCGATACGTTCTGGCGTCACTTCTTCAAAGAAAAGCGCATACTGCCTTGCAGCAGCCTCCAGATCAGCTCTCTCAGTCATCGTTTACTCATCCTTCTCGTAACCGGAAAGTAGAGAGAGTATGGCAACAAGCGCAGGATCTTCATGATAGCGGCAAGGCGAAATGGAAAGTAAATCTCAAACTTGCGCTTCTCAAGCCCCCTATAGATATCCTTGGCAGCCTGCTCTGGTTCCAAAAGAAACGGCATCTCAAAGGTGTTCTTGTCAGTCATAGGGGTCTTTACGAAGCCCGGATTCACAAGCGACAGGTCAATCCCAGCCTTGTCAAAGTCAGGTTTCAAACTTTCACAAAGGTTGATCAGCGCCGCTTTGGTTGGCCCATAACAAGCAGCGTTGGGAAGACCGCAATACCCGCTTAATGAACTGACGATCGCGATATGCCCTGCACCTTGCTGTTTCAGCAACGGAAAGAGCCCCGCAATCACACGCACAGCACCAAAGTAATTCGTATCCATGGAAGCCACAGAGTGCTCTTCACTCAGCACATCTATGCCACCCGGAAAGTACACGCCTGAGCAATACACCGTTAGGTCAGGCAGTTTGCTGGTCTGCTCAAAACGCTCCAAGACCTCAGAGACTTGCACTGCATCGGTCACATCAAGCGGCATCACGTCAACATTGCTGGCATCCTGAGCAACAGCCTGAAGCTTCTGCTCATTTCGCGCACTGACAACAACCTGCCATCCAGAACGCGCATACAACTGGGCAAGGCTTGCTCCAATGCCGGAACTCGCTCCAATAATCCAAACAAGCTTCTCATGTTCTGCCATAACGCCCTCTCTGTTTGCTCTTACGCAGCGAGGTAACTTTCAGATCACGCTTGCGTCCCATCCAACAGCCCAAGAAAACGGCGGCTATCACTTCTGATCTCGCTCTTCTTGCTGTCACTCATCTTGTCCCAGCTGCGGTAGATCATCGAGACTCTGGGATTGCCTCGGAGCTTCTCTTCATTCTGATCCAGAAAATTCCAATAAAGGTAGTTGAAGGGACAGGCTTTCTCACCCGTCTTCGTTGCGTGAGAATAAGAGCAATGCTCGCAGTAGTTCGACATTCTGTTGATGTAAGCACCACTGGCTGCATATGGCTTTGACGCGAACAGCCCACCATCCGCAAACAAGATCATTCCATTCACATTGGGCAACTCCACCCACTCATAAGCATCTGCATAAACTGCGAGATACCACTCACTCATTTGTTTGGGAGCAAGCCCGGCAAGCAACGAGAAATTCCCGATTACCATCAACCGCTGAATGTGATGCGCGTAGGCATTCGTTTTTGTCTCAACAATACACTGGTGAAGACAATTCATCTGCGTCTCTCCAGTCCAGTAGAACTCAGGTAGATTTCGAGAGGTCTCAAAATAATTTAGTCCTGCGTAGTCAGGCATGGAAAGCCAATAGATCCCACGAATAAACTCTCGCCACCCCACAATCTGGCGGATGAAACCCTCGACAGAGTTCAACGGTGCAGTCCCGTCAAAATACGCCCGCTCCGCCGCACGAACACATTCGAGAGGAAGCAATAATCCGCAATTGAGGTAGAAGCTGATGTGACTATGAAACATCCAGGGTTCGCCCTGAACCATAGCATCCTGATAATCACCAAACTTGCCGAGACGCTCAGCAACAAACTGATCCAGCGCCTTAAGCGCATCCTCACGCGTCACAGCAAGAGAAAACGGCTGCAAGTCACCAAAGTGCTCGGGAAACTGCTCCGCAACAAGCGCCAGAACTTCCTCCGTGATTTTGTCTGGCTCTACAGAAAAAGGAGCTGGAACATCCAACTCCTTTGGTGCGCTCTTGCGGTTGTCATGATCATAATTCCACTGTCCGCCCAGAGGTTTGTCACCCTCCATCAAGATGGCATGATCACGTCGCATCTCTCGATAAAAGTACTCCAGCCGTAAGCTCTTTCGCCCGGACGCCCACTTTTGAAAACCTTCAGCAGAGCAGAGAAAGCGGTCATCGTCACGCAGCTCTACCGGCACACCCAACCGCTCCTGCCAGCTCTCCATCTCATCCAGCAGGCGATATTCACCGGGCTTTGTCACAATGACTTCAGAAACAGTGTCGTTCTTGATTAATCGAAGGACTTCCCCAAACAAGCGACCAGTATTTTCAGCGCAATCATAATTTACATAAACAACCCGATGCCCCCGAGACCTCAACTCCTCGGCAAAGTGACGCATTGCCGAAAACAGAAACGCAATCTTCTTCTTGTGATGACGAACATAAGTCGCTTCCTCACGCACCTCGGCCATCACAATGACATCTTCACCCGGCTTGGCATCGCGCAGGCTGGAAAGAGACGAACTCAGCTGATCCCCAAGCACCAGGCGCAAACGCATCTGCAGTTCTCCCCTCAAGGCAGCCCATCAAACTCCCCAAAAGGTAGAGCGCAAGCAACAACGAAGCTATACCCAACAATTAAGCCAAGCCTCCACCTGAGGCCCCTTGTCTCCACTCACAAGCTCAGTCAAGCATTCAGGATAAGATCACTCATTTCACTCAGCACGAAGCATTGGTGCCATAGCTCGACCATGTCCATACTGCAGCAAATGCGTCGCTCAATGTGACTAGACAGTAAGACGCGCGAGTGGATGAAAGAGAGCGTGTTTTTCACATTTCAACGCAGCTTTTACAAAAGCGCTCACCGCTTCTGACCGATGAACGCAAACTGTCGCAAACACATATCTCATCGACATCGCAAAGTTGGTAGGAGAAGCTCAAACCATCACAGCAATGACGCTCAAGTCCGCTCTTTGTTGCTCTCAAAACGACCATTTTTTACGTTAATCCAGACGAGTGATTTGCTGTCTAACACCTCAAAATCAGCGCAATTCAGCAGTTTTCCACGTTTTGTACAAAAAAATCGACGCTTATGATGGTAAAAGTTCATCAAGCGTATAAGTGCCGTTTTTTTAGGCAGAACACCTTAGGAAGACGAGTTAAACCCGAAAATTGCAACTGCAAAGCGCGATAGCAATACTCAACGAGAGCATTCCTGAAGGTTGCCCAAAAATAACTCATAAATCGTTGTATTTATTGATTTTTATATGATCCCAGAGTTTCTCGTAAAGTCCAAATAGCGATCTTATAGGTTAAGGTTACGTGATAAAATACGCTCTCTCAATCAGATGAAATTGCCTGACTAACTCGCTAATCAAGCAACAAACGAATTTTGGTTAGTTTTCGCGATGTATGAATTACTAATATTTTAAATATTATACTTTGATTTAAGTAACAATTTGAGAGATCTAAAACTGATGATTATTTTTGCTTGTATAGGTGCGATCCATTTCCACTTATAACTGAATTGTTTACTACAAGCCTCAGCTTAGTTTCATATTACCTATTGGGAACCCCCACTCCAACTCTTAAGTAATCATATCTATAAGCTTTGAGAGTCCAACAGTTAATATTCATGGTTAACAATAAAGCTAAAATTTTAGTCACAATGACGCTGGGTAACTACTTCACTCATGCAGTGCAATAACTTTTTTGCTCGACATACATATTGGTATTAATATATTATTTACCATGTTTGATTGCACATAATACAGTCGAAAGCAAAAAATAGACTGATCTGGGGTGTGCCAAAACCACTGTAACGCATAGGCAAATTTTGTAGGGGCTGAGATGTCTGATCTAACGGGGCATAGATCCAACTTTCCTTCCTTAATTGGAACAACAAAGCCATCCTTAAAGTCTGGCACGCATCCAGTTGTGGATGTCGCCGCTGTTTCAATTGCACAGCAATTTGCGTCTGTTCAGTTGAATTGGGTTGATCTGGAATTCGACGAAACAACAAAAGCTCTCTGGCTTTATATGAAAAGCGAAGGGCGTCCTTGTTTTACACCTGAGTTGCTGAGCGAACTCGCACAGTCACAGGCCGTGATGAAGCGTCTTTTTGAGACTTATCAGCCAGCAGATCCGTGCCCGATCAACTTCAAGGTCGTCGCCTCTCGTATTCCAGGCGTTTACAATCTCGGCGGTGATCTTAACCTGTTCATCCAGCTTATCCGCGAAAAAGACCGTGAGAAGCTTCACCAGTATGCCGTTGATTGCATTGACGTTGTTTACCGCAACGCCATCTCTTCAAACCTTCCAATCGTCACGATCGGCATGATTCAGGGAGATGCATTAGGTGGTGGATTTGAAACTGCGCTTTCTTGCGATGTAATTATCGCAGAACGTCAAGCTAAATTCGGTCTTCCTGAGGTTCTGTTCAATCTGTTCCCAGGCATGGGTGCTTACAGCTTCCTGTCACGCATGGTCGATGGCCGCACTGCAGAAAAAATGCTTATGAGTGGTCGTCTCTACTCAGCTGAAGAGCTTCATGAAATGGGCATTGTTCATGAGATTGTAGAAGAAGGCGAAGCACCGTTTGCGGTTCAGCAGTACATCACCAAGAACGCACGCAAGCACACCGCTCACTCTGCCATTTACCGCGCAGGCCGTACCGTTCAGCCTGTTGCTTATGAAGAACTGATTGACGTCGTCGAGATTTGGGTCGACGCCGCTCTGTCTTTGTCCGACCAGGACTTGAAAAAGATGGAGCGCCTGACAAAAGCTCAGGATCGTCTCGGTGCTCCATCTGTACGTAAACAAGCTTTCTAGAGTTGTACTGGCTCTAAGAAAAATCCAGTGTGCTCAAGCGGTTGATAGGATTACTTCCTTCCTGCTTGAGCTGCTGTAGATATCTGGTCAGGTTTTCATGATCGCGCTTTATCTTGCCTGACAGCTTACGCAGCATGTCTTCACCCAGGATCGGCATTTGCGGCGCAGGCAAGTTCTCCATGTCATCACTCAGTTTCGCAACTTCCGTCGCCCCAAGGTTGACTGAAGCAGAACGAAGCGCATGCGCACTTGCCCGAAATAGCTCTGCATCCCGAGCTTCAAATGCAGCTTTAATATCGCGATGCAGCTGTGTGGTGTCTTTCAGATAATCTTCAATCACAGCAATAACGAAATCCAGACCACCAAGTGTTCTCAGTTGTGACAGGCTTGCATAGTCGATCCCAGAGGAAACTTCAGAGGAAAACCGAGGATGCTCGGAAATAGACGTTACCTGACTATTAGCAATCTTCTTGCGGGTGATGTTTTCGTAAACGCCACTTTCTGCAATCACATCATCAACCAATGTCAGAAGCTTTTGCGGCTCGATCGGTTTGGTGGCACATGCATCAGCCCCAGCTTCCTGCGCATTTCGCGCAGCCGCGCGACTTGCATCTGCTGTGAGCGCTATGATCGGAAGGCGATCCTGTCCAAGTTCTGTAATACGATGCAACTTGATGGTTTCAATACCGTTCAGCACCGGCATATTGATATCCATGATCGCCAGATCGTAAGAGTTATCTTCCAACTCATCCAGGGCCAGTTCGCCATTGCTGACGAGTTTGCAGGTATGACCACCCTTTTGCAGGATTTTTTCAATAACACGCTGGTTGGTCTTGTTGTCTTCAGCAACAAGAATGTTCAGCCCAATATAGCGACTGAAGTAAGCCTGTAGCTCTTCCTTAAGCTCCATGCCAGATTTCGCATCTTCCGCACCTGCGGCTCTTAGAGCCCAGGCAACCGCTTGCGTGGAAACCGGAACTTTGATCGAAGAAACAATACTTGGCTGGAAAACGTCCTCGCACTCTTTTTCCGATGCAGCTGAGTAAACTGGAATCAGATTGACGTTGTGATGCTGACCAGTCGATTTGAGCGCATAGTGCAGGCTATCCGACGTCGCTGCCAGAACATCTTCCCCAACGAAGAGAACAATCTTGCCGCCATCACTGGACGTTTGTTGACGCAAAGCACTGAAGGCACTGCCAACTGTCTCAAAACACTCATGCTCAATGCCACAATCCTGCAAAGAAGCAGCGCAAACATCCCGCAGATCCTTGCGTTTGGAGACAATAGCAACAGCCCCATCTTCCACTTCAAGCCGAATTGTCTCATCACTGACGGCACGGCCTACTTTCAGCTCAATGACAAAGGTGCTGCCCTGCCCCGGCTGGCTGGTGACAAACACCTCACCGCCCATCGCCCGGACAACTTCACGTACAATGGAAAGACCAAGACCTGTCCCACCAAATCGATCCACGATGCTGTCATCAGCCTGCGTAAAACGGTCAAAAATGCGCGACTGAGCATCTTCAGAAATGCCAATACCGGTATCTTTAACTTCCAACTGCAGTCGAATTTCGCCACCATCAGCTTCCTTGCAAACTGCGCGAATGGAAACAGAACCTTCTTCAGTAAACTTGACAGCATTGCCGGCAATATTCAGCAAAACTTCGCGGATATGACGTGCATCACCCACGAGGAGCGGAGGTAAGTTGCTGTCCACGTAGCGCGAAATGATCAACCCTTTACCGCGCGCTTGGCCCTGCACAATCTGTGTCACCTCACGCAGGATCGAGTTCATGTCAAAGACCGTCCGACTGACGATCATTCGACCACTTTCAATCCGGCTAAAGTCAAGAATGCCGTTGATCATGGAAAGGAGCGAGCTACCGGAATACTTGATGGTCTTCGCCATATCCCGCTGCTCAGCATCCAACTGCGTATCCTGGATCAGGTCACCCATGCCAATGATCGCATTCAACGGTGTCCGCAACTCATGACTGACAGCGGTGAGGAACTGGGTCTTCGCTCTATTAGCGGTTTCAGCAGCATGCTGTGCTGCGGTCATCGATCTGATGAGCTTGCTTGCATAGAGCGGCACAACAACAAGACACCCAAGCAAACCCAGACCAAGAATGAACTCACCTTGCCAGTATGGGGTCGTCAGCACCACAGCGAACCCACTTACAGAGGCAATTGTCGCCAATGCCAGATAATCCAACCCAAATCGGAATCCGTTACCGAAGATCACCCAAAGATAGATCGGAAACAGGATTGAAAGGTATTCCCCTCCCACATACAGCCCGGCAGAGACTGCCCCGACATCTAGAAAAACCGCCAGAACGCGCCGAAGCGAACTGATGTTCTGCGAGTAGAGCAGATGAGCGAGCAGTGCCAGGGACCCAACACCAAACGTGGTCATGATGACATTGGTCTGGAAGTTTTCATGAGATCCAAAAGTGATGTTCGAAGCAAGATAAGGCGTGATCAGCAAGGTAAACATAAAACGGTTCAGAGACATCTCGCCTTCACCGCCGCCCAACTGAATAATACGCTTATAAAGATCCTTTAATCCGCTCAACGGGAGCAACTGCAGCTTCGTTTTTGTGTTGTCGTTCATAGTTCAAACTCCGCCCCAGCCAACGCTCGTTGCTGCCCGTTCCCTTGCAAATTCGCCGCTTGCTCTTCCAGGAGACGTAAAAAGTCCTCAGCAGGTACAGGCTTGCCAAACAAATAACCCTGCGCCATTTCACAGCCAGCATCTGTGAGATATTCAGCCTGTTCCCGGGTCTCGACACCTTCTGCAATGATGGAGAGATCAAGGCTCTTACCCAAACCAACGATAGCCTTGATGATGACCGTGTTGTTCGGGTCCGTCATCATATCTCGCGTAAAGCACCGGTCAATTTTCAGGCAATCAACGGAGTATCTGCTCAGATATGCGAGGGAGGAATAACCCGTCCCAAAATCATCAATCGAAATCGCAATTCCCATCTCACGGATCTCGCGCAAGTCGCGGACAGTTGCTTCTGAGCCGTGCAGAACGATGTTCTCTGTAATCTCAATCTCAAGCTTATCCGGCGGCAAACTGCAGGAAACCAAAGCATCTTTCAAAAGCTGTGGCACGTTCTGCTTACGGAATTGTGTTGGCGAAATATTCACCGCAATCCGAGGCGTCGCCACCCCTAAGTCGAGCCACTTCTTTGCCTGCTGACAAGCCGCAAAAATCACCCACTCACCGATTGGCAGAATAAGCCCGACTTCTTCAGCAGTTCCCAAAAAGACGTTGGGAGCAACCACACCATAATCTGGTCGGTTCCATCTCAGCAGCGCTTCAGCACCAACAATCTCCTGGGTCCGCAAATCAATCTGAGGCTGATAAAACAGTTCCAGCTGATCATGCTCAATCGCGTTCCGCAGCTCAGCTTCCAACGCGACGGTTTCTTTGACGTGATGATCCATCTTCGTCGAAAACAGATGAAACGTGTTTCCACCATCTGCCTTGGATTGGTACATGGCCATGTCTGCGCAACGCAGCAACTCTTCGCTGTTAAGGCCATCCTCCGGGTATTTGGTAATCCCAACACTGGCACTCGTCTGAAGTTCCCGCCCACTGATATGGAACGGTTCTTCAACCACACTCACCAAATGCTGAGCAAAGCGCAGAGCCTCTTCTGAACTCTTCAAATCAGTCTGGAGAATAGCAAACTCGTCACCACCCAATCGCGCAACCAGGTCCGAGCCATCTACACAGCGCAATAAACGCTCTGCGAGCACCTCCAGGAGGCGATCACCGGTACGATGACCCAAAGCATCATTGATTGATTTAAAGCGATCCAGGTCGATAAAATGCAGTGCAAAGCTACGACCGCTGTTTCGGCACTGGAAAATCTCTTCATCAATGCGCTCACCAAGCATCGTTCTGTTTGGCAAACCCGTCAACGCATCGTGGTGCGCAATATGAAGTAAATGCGCTTCTGCACGTTTGCGATCAGAGATATTGGTCGCGGTCGTCACAACATGCGTTGTGTTCCCATCAACATCCAGCAGAGGGCTTTTTGTAACGATGAAATGGAAGATATCACCAGCATGGTTTCGCTGTTCAATTTCATAGGGCGGCAAGGCTCTGCCCGTAATGAAAACCTTGCGATCCAAACGACGATTTCTCTCACGCGTAAACTTATCAAACTTGCCGTAAGTATCTTCACCGACAAGATCTGCCGTGGTCGAATCCAGAAAGCGCGCCCAGGCCGCATTAGAGAACGCACAAAGCCCATCTCGTGTGCTGGTCGTGATCATAGCTGGAACACTGTCGATCACTTGCGCCAGCTGCTCACGGGAGTCTCGGAGCGCTTCTTTGCTCTGTTGCTCCACGTTGACCAGTTCCTGTTCAAGAAAGCGAGCATGACGTTTGACCGCATTTTGCTCTTCTCGCAGAGCAAGCAAGTTTCTGGCTCGGCTGACGAACTCATTATGGTCAACCGGACTTTGCAGGAAATCAGTTGCGCCCGCCTCCAGCGCACGAATTCTAAACGAGCGATCCGTAAAGACGGTGATGACAACAATCGGCACATCGCTGCAATGCTCAAGCGCGCGCACCTTTTGCGTTAGATCAGCGCCATCCATTTCCGGCATACTGTAGTCGGTAATAATCAAGTCGGGGACGCTGCTCTCCATATATTCGAGAGCATCAACCGGCGAAGCAAAACAGTGCACTTTGACAGATGCATCTACAGCGAGAGCAAGCTTTTCAAAAATACTTCTATTAATTGCCCTGTCATCGACAATAACGATTGTTGTCATGCAGCTACCACCACGAGCCTAACTGCCGAAGGCAACAAACACCCGCAGCAGTTGAACAAATTCACCCCATGGTTATCTTCGCTTAAGGAGACAGTGTTAAGAAATGCCAAATAGTTATCATTAAATGCCTAGTATCAAACTTGTGGTTCTATTTACCTATCGGCATACATCAGTCGTCCACTGCCAGTGTACAGACGCTTTAGTTTCCTTCATCAACAAAATAAAGCTAACGTAAGCGGCAGTTTGCAGGGATTTCTACGGTAAATCAAAGGACTACCCAATTAGTTACTGAAACATTGAGAACACAATAAAAAATTTTCTTCAAATTGCACTAAACAGTTGTGAATATAGATCCACATACACTCACTTAAAGCTAGTGCGCCTGCACAATTAAACAAATAAGAGTGCAGTAACAAAAGTGAGTCTCATAAAAAAAGCAGGTATAGCCCGCCATTCTCCTTTGAATCATTCTTAGTAGAGGTTGCTGAGCATTAGACCTTATACCAAGAAACATCACACTGCAAAAAGCTCATATGGTTGAACCAGCTTAACGCAACAAGCTATTAAGCTCGACCAATATCAAGGCTCTCTGAAGGCTCTCGACATGCTGTCACGAACAGGCTCCATAAGGTAATCGAAGAAGGTACGATCTCTCGTTGTGATGTACACCTCTGCCGGCATGCCCGGTGTTGCTTTGAAGTTGAGGTATGTCGGAATTTTCTCACGATCCAGCTTCACACGCGCCTTATAAACATCAGCAGAAACGCTCATTGGATCCTCACTTCGCAACGCATCAGCTGATACGTATACGACCCTTGCGTCCAACATCGGCGTAATCCGCTGGTTCAAAGCCGTCAGGCGAACCATTGCCTTCTGCCCTTCTTTCACGTTGTCAATCTCGGTGGTTTGGATCGACGCTTCAATAATGAGCTCATCCTGCAGAGGTAGGATTTCCATTAGATCCTTACCACTCTCAACCACCCCACCTGCAGTGTGATAACGCATCCGAACAACAATCCCGCGAACTGGCGCTACAATCTCAACACGCTGCAGAACATCTTGCGCTGCACGTATTTGCTCGCTCACATCATCCAAATCAGCATTAACGACCTGAAGCTCTCCTACAGCAGTTTGCGAGGCCTCATTCTCCGCCCTCACAATTTGCGCCTTTGCTCTGGCGATACGCTCAGTCGCATCTCCAATTTCAGCAAGGATACGACCTTCCTCACCTTTGAGATTGGCCAGTGAGCGTTGAATGCGAAGTACGTCAGATTTCCGAATGAGGCCTTTTCCGAGGATCTTTTGTTTGGAAGCCAACTCTTCCTGAAAGAGATCCATCTGCTCCTTCACAGCAACAAGCTGCGATTGGCCACCCTGGATTCTCTCCTTTAGTGCCTTGATACCTTGAGCAAAAATATCAATTTCGCTCTGAAGTTTTCGGGTTCGAGCTTTGAAGGTCAGCAACTGGTTCAGAATGATACTCTTGATCTTAGCATCCTTCGCAGTGCTTAAGAGTTCCTTCGGCAGCACCAATGACTTCTGGCCTTTGGCCTCTTGCGTCAAACGCGCCTGAATAGCTTGAAGGCGTGCTTGCCGGATCAACAAGCGCTCAAGGTTAGCTTTAGCTGCTGTCTCATCAAGTTTCACCAGCACTGCGCCGGCAGCCACCACATCCCCTTCTTTCACAAGGATTTCCTTGATTATCCCACCTTCAAAGTGCTGAACAATCTTATTTTGCCCAGTGGCAACAAAGGAGCCTGAGGCGACGACAGCCCCTGCCATCGGTGCACTGGAAGCCCAGTACCCAAATCCGGCAAATGTGAAAGCAATAATGATAAAACTAGCCAGTATGGGCGCGCGAGTTGTGCGAGGCACATCCTCATACCAGCTTCCATCAAGTATAAGAGCTCTAGTAGACATAAAAATCACCAAATAAGAAAAGCTTAAACTATTCAGCTGGTTGTGCTGCTGGCAGATTATGCCCCGGCGCATTTTGATGTTGTGGAATGCCGGGCCGCTTACCAGTTATCAATGGCATCACTTCATCACGACTGCCAAAGGCAGCAACCGTCCCATCCTTGAGCATCATGATTTTATCGACACAACGCAGCAAAGCAGGCCGTTGCGTGATGGCAATAACAGTCATGCCATCTTGCTTTGCACGTTCAAGAGCCTGAGCAAGCGCCTGCTCCCCGATTGTATCTAAGTTAGAATTAGGCTCATCAAGAACCAACAAACGCGGATTATTGTAAAACGCGCGCGCCAATCCAATACGCTGACGTTGCCCGCCAGAAAGCGGTGCACCATCCATAGCAACCTGCGTCTCATAACCCTGCGAAAACTGCGAAACCATCTCATGGATGTCTGACATTTGCGCCGCTTTGAAGACATCTTCATCTTTGGCTTCGCGGTTCATGCGAGCAATGTTCTCTTTAATTGTGCCCGGGAAAAGCTGCACATCCTGTGGCAGATACCCAATGTTTTCGCCCAGCTGCCGGCTATCCCAGTTCCGCAAATCCATCATATCAAGACGCACATTGCCCGCCGTCGGAATAAGGGAACCAACCAACATCTTCCCAAGCGTGCTCTTGCCTGATCCCGAAGCACCAACCACCGCCAACGATTCACCGGGAGAAAGCTGGAACGAAATACCGTTTAGGATCACGCGTTTGTTGGGTGGTGGAACAAACAACAAACGCTCAACACTCAACCGCCCTGCAGGATTCGGCAGGCGCAACCGATGTACATTCAGGGGCGAAGTATGGAGCAATTTCTGAATACGGCCATACGCACTCTTCGCTCCTACATAGCTCTTCCAACCATCAATAATGCCTTCAACCGGAGCCAACGCACGACCACCAATAATAGAGGCTGCAATAATCATCCCCCCGGTTATTTCATTGGAAAGCGCAAGCCACGCCCCCCATCCCAGCATCGTGATCTGTGTCGACAGGCGGATGAATTTTGAGATCGCAGAAATCAGGACGTTTCTGTCTTGTCCCATTATTTGCGCTTTCAAAGACTCTGCAGTCTCTTTACCCCAGATAATCACCCCTTCCGGGATCATCCCCATCGCATTCATGACCTGCGCATTCCGCGCCATTGCTTCAGCTTGCAGATTGGCACGCGAGGAAAACGCATTAGCCTTTCCAAACGGTACAGCTGTCAGCTTCTGGTTGATCCGTGCAAGCACAAGAAGCAACAGAATGGTCGTTGTCACAATCATCCCCAAATGAGGATGAACCAGATAAACGACGAGCAGGTATATAGGAGCAACCGGTGCATCCATGATGGTTAAAAGAACTGAACCAGTGAGGAAGCTTCTCAATTGCTGAAGGTCGGAAAGAGCCTGAAATTCCTGACTACTGCCGTTGTGAGACGCTCGCGCCGCGGCACTCAAAACAGGCCCACCAAGGCGTGTTTCAACATCCACAGCAACCCGCATGAGCATGAAGCGCCGGAACATATCCAACAGCACATGTGCAAGCACAAGCCCGATAACAATGGCTGTCAGCATCACCAAAGTATCAACACTCCGGCTCGTCAGAACACGGTCGGAAATCTGAAATAAGTAAATTGGAACAGACAGGATCAGAAGACTGGCGCAAAACGAAAAGAAACCAACATAAAGCAGGTTTACCTTGGCACGCGCCAATCCATTCTGCATCAACTTGCGAAAATCAATATCTTCATAGGGTCCTCCATTCTTCCTGGAGGCGAAATTACCCTTTTGGCTGGCAAGCTTTTCTCCATGTGCAGGCTCTTGTTGAACACCATCCACCTGCAATGTTTTGCTCGCTTGCCTCCCACGTTGCCGGCTATTGTTCTTTGTCGCTCGAGCTTTAAACATATATTCTCTCTATAAAAACCTATTAAAATCAAACAAGTATATCGGAGACCATGTCACTCTCACCCGCATAAGGAACAAACGCGGGCGACGTTCCGGTTTCGCTACCACCGTCATTGCCAGTAAATGCAACAACTTCCGAAACCAGATCTGTATTTCCATTCAATGCTGTTTCGAGATCATCTTCTTCAGAGACAACGATATTGACTTTTATAACAATGTCTTCCTCTGAGTATTCGCCATCCAAATATTGAAAACCCGACTGACTATCATAATCAATGATGGTTGCTTTGTTGCTCGTCTTGTTACTTGACGTGTCCAGATATCCCTCTTGGTCATCTTCAACGACCTCACCATTAATAACCTGCGTGAGAACACCATCATCCTCTTGTTCTTTATGGATCTTCACATAGTCCGCATCTGAGAGAACATTGATCTGCTCTATCGCATTGATTTGGTAATAATCACCAGTGATGTAGAGGACTTTCAGATCAGTGCTCGGCAGGATCGGCAAACCACCTGTGGTAGAAGAGGCGGTATACTCGTAGTCCCCTGCTCGACCATCAATAGCGTCCACCAAACCGTTCACCTCAGAGGTCATCGGCTTCATCAGCGATCCGCCACCAATATTCTTAATCGTACCTTCATTGGTCAGCACATTGTGCCGTCCGGTCCCATTGATAGCTGCACCAGTCGCATCAATATAATCGGCATCCAGGAGGATATTTTTCTGACTGATGTAGTTGACGTCATAGTAGTTTCCAAGAACAACAATCACATCGTAATTCTGAATGTTATCAATCAACTGCGCCGCGTTGACCTGGGTGTTATCTCCGGTCTGAACATAGTAACCACTGTTGTTCAACTGGTATGAGACGCAGTCGTCGTCGGAAAGAAAGTTTTTCTGATTAACAATGTTCAGGTCATAAAAATTGCCGCTAACAACATCAACACTCATGGTGTAATCAGGATTGTTGTAGGTAACTGCGGAGGAAATAATGTACTCACCTTCAGAAGTCACATTGGCATCATTGAAGACAATCGTTTCATCAAGCCCCTGACCAACGACAGTGTCCGTTGGCTGATCTGTAGGACCATAATATAAGTTGCTCTGAATGATCGAGTTTGTGGCGTAGTAGTCCCCCATCACGACAGTCGAACATTTCAACTCACTCAGGTCTACAATCGAGGCAACATTGACCGCTTCATTGTCACCGGTCGTTACATAGCTGCTATCGCTCTGTTCATCTTCAGAGGTGTCGTCTTCTGCCTGCTCGTCCTCAGGCAGTTCACCAATATTCTCACCACTTGTAAAAGAAGGATTTGGTGCATCATTCTCCGCTCTATGAACCAGCATTTCGCCAATGGCATCAGCCGCACTTTGCGCATCACCATCATCAAAAATCTGGTCAAGCGTATCCAGCTCAATGTCACTCGCAACATCAAGCAGATGATCCAGCACTTCATCTGAGTTCCACTCAGGAATATCATCCCCAAACTCACTCTTGGACAAAAGCAAATCATCATCCGTCAGGGCGTTTTCCTGAGCGAGGTTTATTTCAATGTCCGGCGCATAAATATCACGATAAGTGAAGGTGATAGTATACGTGTAGTCCAGCGATTGACCGCTATCTCCACCTTGCGGCAGCTCCGGGCCCGTACCGTCTTCAAACAGTACAACTTCAGAAGGTGGAACAAACTCAGAAGCATTTACGAGCGTCTCAACCGAATATGGGAGACGGGCTTGTGACAGCGCGCTAATTTCTGGCAAAAGCGATGGAAGACTGTAGAACTTTTCATAGGGAAGGTCTGTGGTATCTCCGCGAGAATAAACCACTTCCACCGGAGTAATCACAATAGTGTCTTGGGCAAACCGTGCTTCGTCAAAGCTCTGTTCAGCTGTAGCGATACTATCAAAAATCTTCATGTAGCCGATAAAGTGCCAGCTCAATTCATTTATAGCCTGCGACAGCATAAAATATCCTAACAATTTCATATGGATATATAAAACAACCTGCGCGGATCACTCCGCGCAGGTCTTGTTTAGTTTGGATTATGCAAGGTCGTCTTCGCCAACCACGTTCACGGTTGAGGAGCCACCCACGACGTTGACATCAACAGCATTGGCCTGAACGTTCGCACCCATGACAATTGTCTGGTTAAAGGCATTCGCCACACCCAGAGCATCAGCAGTCGCAGCCGTAGAAGCCGTCACGCTGTAATCGTCACCAGTACCGAAGTCGAAGAGACTTTCTGCATCGTGAATGCCATCCGCAGACATGGCCTGACCACCATCAGCAACGATAGTCTGATCAAGCGTTCCATGGTTATGAACTTCAACATTGGTGATCGTGTCTTGATCATACAATGCATTTGCTTGCTCAGCACCGAAGATGGTGTCAGTGCCATTCGCATCCAGATTGCCAAAAAAGCCGCCACCAACATCTGGGCTACCAGAAGGTGTGATGTCCAATGCACCCAGACCATCATCTTCTCCTGTGAAGAGAAGCGTATCGTTCTGACCTGTAACATCCAGCTCAGTCGAGTTGACCTGCTTGTTACCACCTGAGTACAGGCTCTGGTTGAAGGCAGATGTCTTCGCCGTAGCATCCGCAGAAGCAACAGCTTCCGCAGTTACAGTGTAGTCATCACCAACAGAACCATTAGCAACGAACGAACTCACTGGATCGGTAATACCGTCACCAGAGTCAGCATCACCACCAGTTGCCGTAACAGTCTGAGTTAGCTCATCGAAGTTTTCGACATCGGCTTCATCAATCTGGTCGTTGTCACCAGCAGTGTTGTTTTGTGAGAACAAGGCAAGGCTGTCAGCATTGCCAGCAACGGTACCAGATCGAATTGAGTTCGAAGCCCCACCCTCACTGTCATCACCAACGGAGATGACATTCTTGTTGTCTCCAACAATCTCAACATCTGCAGAGTTTACCTGCGCATTGCCACCGGTAGATATTACCTGGTTGAATGCTGAGGCTTCCGCAACAGCATCAGCAGACGACAAGGCTTTACCTGTGAGAGATGCATTGTCACCAACGTTCAACGCACCCTTCACATCTGTGCCATCAATACCACCGGAACCAACACCAGCACTCGCAGTACCACCTGTTGCGGTAACATCCTGCTCAACATTAGAGTAGTTAACAACATCCGCATCAGAAATACTGTCACCATCATAAATGGTATTGCTCTGATACCCGCCGAGGAGGGAGTCGGTTGAATCTACACCGCCGTTGTTAGCTGGACCAGTACCAGTTACAGATGCAAATGCTACGTTGGAGTCTTCGCCGGCAGACTGAACATTACTGCTTCCACCAGTTACGCTCAGATCAAGATCATTACTCTGAGCATTACCACCAGAAAACAGCTTCTGGTTCATGGAAGACGCAGAAGCAGACGCATCCGCAGTTGCTTGCGTAACACCAGTGATGGAAGAGTCATCTCCAACACTCGCAGCTCCAACATCTCCATCCCAGTCGGCAACACTGATGCCAGCACCACTTGTGGCTGTTCCGCCTGAAGCAGAGACATCCTGATCAACCATGTCGCGATTTACGACATCAGCATCAGAAATGGTATCCTTGTCACCAAGCGTGTTTTCCTGCCACGCACCAGCTGCTGTGTCGGTATCAGACTGACCGGCAGCTGCTGCCTGACCAAACTGGCCAAGTGTTGCATTGTCTTCGCCAGATGCAGCAACGCCAGAGTTCGCACCTACAATGCTTGCATCGTAAGAATTGCTCTGTCCATTGCTACCTGAACTAAGAACCTGCTCAAACGATGCTGCAGAAGCCGTAGCATCAGCACCAGCGTTGGAAAGGCCACTTATGCTGCTGTCTTCCGCAACACCAGGAGCACCTTGAGCACCAATTTGACCATCCCCACTGGATGCAATGCCATCACCAGCAGTTGCAGTTCCACCAGTAGCAGTCACATCTTGAGTGGAATCATGGAAGTTACGAACATCGCTATCCCAGATGGTATCGCCATCGTAAGCGGTGTTACCTTGTAGGCCACCTGAAAAACTATCGGTGTTCGTAGTTCCAACCCAAGTACCGTTTACTTCCGCGTCGTCCTGACCAGCAGAAGCAACATTCACATCAGCACCAGTAACAGAAACGGATGCAGAGTTGCTTTGAGCATTACCACCTGTCAACTGCGTCTGAGTGAAGGACTGAGCAACACCTGTCGCGTCAGCAGATGCTGAACTGGAGCCTGAGATGCTCTCATTTCCATCAATGTTGGTTGAGCTGCTACCAGTCTGAACAATACCAGCTCCAGAGGAAGCAGTTCCACCGTCTACATCAACACTCTGAGTGCTATGGCCCCAGTTAGTGACGTCCGCATGCTCGATTTCATCAACATCACCAAGCTGATTGCTCTGATCACTCCACGAGGTTGTTGTGGTGTCATGATCGACAGGTGCAATCGGCTCAGACCCAGCAGTAGCTCCGCTCTCACCAGCTGCTGCAACAGCTTTGTTACCACCAGTAATATCGACATCGACAGAGTTTGATTGAGCATTGCCACCAGTTTTGAGCGTTTGCCCAAAGTTGATCGCAGCGCCTACACCATTCGCACTTGCAGAAGCACTGCCGGAGATGGAGCTATCATCACCAACGGTATCAGGACCTAGATTACCACCAAGAGCTTCAATACCGTTACCTGCGGTCGCACTGCCAGCATCAACTGTGACGGTTTGCACCGCATCTGCTCCACCAGTGTTGATGACATCAGGGCTGAACAAAGTGTCGCCTTCGTACATCTCATTTTCTTGAGACTGAAAGGATCGGGTATTTGTGTTGGTGTCACCTCTGCCAGCCAAAAGCGAAACAGGGCCTGCAGCAGCACCAGCATTGTCTTCACCAGCAATCGAGGCCGTCATTTCTGCGCCAGTCACAGAGACTTCAGCAGAGTTACCTTGGGCGTTTCCGCCTGTGGTCAATGATTGCGTAAAGGACTGTGCGACACCTTGAGCATTTGCAGAAGCCGCTGCTGATCCGCTCATGTCAAAGTTACTATGCACGGCTGCAGAAGTACCGGAGTTAAAAGAGACACCGTTACCAGCATTAGAGATGCCGCCAGTTACATCAACAGTTTGAGTACTGTCATGCTCATTCCACACATTCGCATCATCTATCTCATCTTTATCGCCAAGCGCGTTAGACTGATTACTTTCAGTGCGTGTCCCAGTTCTGTGATCGCCGTAAACTGATGGGTTGTCAGCATTTAGAGACGCAGTGGCACCGTCCTCACCAGCAGAAGCAGTAACCTGATTTGCTCCAGTTACACCTAACTCGGAGGCATTACTTTGTGAGTTACCACCAGTGCTGACTTTCTGTTCAAAGCTTGCAGCAACACCCAAAGCGTCAGACTTGGCAAGCGTCGAACCAGTGATGGAACCATCATCGACTACGTGTTCCGCACCTAGACGGCCACCGTTCATGTCAATACCGTCACCAGCGGTCGCATCGTCACCGTAGGCTTCAATCTTCTGAGTGGAATGCCCGTCATTATGAAGGCTTGGCTCTAGAACTGCATCGGCATCGTAAGCTTCGTTAGACTGGTTAAACCGAGCATTTGTGCCTGTTTCAGATTCATTAATAGATGAATTCCAATCGGCACTGACCTGAATACCAGCAGTCGCGTCATCTTCACCAGAGGTTGCCTGGCCAACACCAGTACCTGTAATGTCAAGACTTGCAGAGTTGCCCTGGGCATTGCTGCCTGCAGAAATGTCTTGTTGGAAACCAACGCCAACAGCACTTGCTGAAGCAGATGCGACAGCACTACCGCTTACGCTTCCGTCACCACCAACAGATGCAGAAGATCCGATATGGTCAATTGAATTGATGCCATCATCACTAGATGCATTACCTGCTTTGGCTTTAACAACCTGCAAAGAGTCATCAAGATTGGCAACTTCAGGATTTGCAATAGCACCGTCAATATTGCTGCCACCGAAGCCACCACCAACGCCATCATTCAGTTCATTTGACTGAGTGACACGCCCACGAGTGTTGGTATCTGAGTTACCAGAAGTGTAATTAGGTGCATCGACAACAGTTTCAGCACCAGATCCACCAGCACCAGAAACATCTACATCTGAACCTGTGATCGATAGATCAACATTGTTGCCCTGCTCGTTGCTACCAGTTTGCAGTGTCTGGTTGAAGCTACGCGCAAGACCAGACGCATCGGCTTGCGCAGCAGTCGAGCCAGTGATGCTTTCATCATCACCAACGCCAACATTTGACCCAGCAATATCAGTTGGTCCAGCACCAATGATGCCATTACCAGAATCAGCATCACCACCTTTAACTTTTACACGTTGCTCAGCATCACCATCATTCGTGACGGTAACATTATTGAGTGTATCAAGGTCATTCGCGTAGTTGGATTGGTTCGCACGAACCAGTGTATCCGTGTCGTTATCTGCTGCTGCCGCCCCTGCTTGATGCGCATTGACACCAGAGCCGTCACCACCAACGGTCGACGCATCAAAGTTTCCGCCAGTTACACTGCCGGAGACATCGTTGCTCTGCAAGTTCGCACCGGTCGCGATACCCTGATCAAAGGCAAGCGCAACACCCTGGCCATTAGCTGAAGCGGAAGAGCTCGCATCAATGGTCAGGTCGTCGCCAATCTGTAGTGCAGCGTTAATATCCTGAATGCCATCGCCAGCCTGTGCGATTGTATCAATCAGATCATCACGGTTCACTAAGACCTCTTGGTCTAACGAGCCGTCATTAAGCACTTCAGCGCTACTATCACCATTGTGCTCTACGACATCCTTATCACCGAGCGTGTTATCCTGTTCCGCACTGATACGCGTATCAGTGCCATCAGTAAATGGATTGTAACCAGACATATCGTCTCCAAATATTCGGAGAACTGCCCTGCAAGAAGCCGATCATTTGCGTCAGCTGGTTGCCACAGGTTCTCCTGAGGATTGAAAAAATGTTTCATTCCATGATTTGAAGGCTGTCTTTTCGATTTAGCTTTTTGATCAAAGATCAGAACAAGCAAATGGCTTGTAAACTCGGATAACCCCGAATTTGGACGCAAGATTCCAGCTCGCACAAATGTAAAATCTGTACGCTAAACAACACGTCGGCTTCAGAAAACGAAGTAACCGATAAAATATGCGCTGGTTCTGGAATTCTGGCTAAATTACTAACTAAATGCCCTTGCTAAAACGAATAGACTCCATTCCTCCAAACAAAACCTCCAGTAAAGAAGAAAGAATATTCCTCTTGGAAGCGGCGGAAGCTATACCACGGCCTAAAAAACAGACAAACCAAGAGTAATATCTGGTAATAATCAACAATACATTCAATTGAACTAGATAATAATTACTATGACAATCTAGGATATTAATAGTGAGTTAACGTTAGTATTCGCAAATTAGTGTTTTAAATATTACTAAAAAAAACTAAGTACTCCTAACAAGGAAGTGTTTATTGGTCTCAATAATGACAGTGTCATCTAAATCACATAGCAACCTGATCAAGAAATAGGTTTTCTGTGACCTATGTAATATGCAGTGAATTCTCAAGGTAGCTAAAACACCGTTTGAGTGTAAAAGTTATAGGTTTATAACCAAACTTTGCCGACTAATAAAAGAACGCCATACTCTAATTTAAAGACACAATCCGCCCAGTAACCCACATTCCTGATCGCATAAATTTCTTCACAGGTAATTCAGGAATATCTTCAGTCACTGTGGCTTATGCTCCTTTAAATCTCAGGAATCATCGAAACTAAGCCTCATTTACTTCACCAACACTCCCCAGACATTCAATCAAAGAGTCGCCAAGCAAAACCTGTCCGTCACGCTCTATAAATAACGCCTTAGCTTTGCTACCCTTGCGTTAGAAACCTAATTATAGGCTGCAAAACGAGTATTCTCAGACAGGCGCGCTTTATGCACGATCAAACCTCTCATTCACCTGACTTTGACGAACTAGACAGAATTGCCCCCAACAAGGCTGGGCGGCGAAACCTCCTGTTCGCTTTGATTGGAAACATCAATTACAGCTGGTCCAACAATGAGAGCACGTTCATCTACATCCTGCAGCATCTCATGCAGACCGACGAACTCACCGCAACTCTTGTCTTCGGCACTCTCAACACAACGAGGGCAAGGCTGGAACTGATAGAACGCCTGGCAGACGCAAAGCTAAAAAATGTTGCTCTCAAAAAGAAGCTGCGCCGCATTCTTCGCATCTTCAACGAAAGTACCCGGCTAAGAAATGAATTTAGCCACGCAACTTTCAAACAGAACCAGCAAGGCGAAATCACCCACACCCATTCCATGCGCATTCAACGCAAGAATGGACAGATCCAGCTCGGGGAAATCAAGGCAGTCGACGACGCGCGCATCACTCAAATGGGAAATGCAATCGAGAAGCTTGTGAAACTCAATCGTGAGATCTGGGCATTTCTACCCGAGCTGCAGCAAGCAATGACACATACAACAGAAACCGAGGAAGGTCAGAGATCAACCCATCTCCAACCTTCCTAATCTTATCTCTATGAAGAACTGTGCTTCCCGGCTGTAAGGCCAACCAGTCGGAAATATGCCCAATAAGGGACAAATCGTAGCAGTTTCAAAGCCGTAACAAGCGGGAAAGGAAACGCAATCTCAAAGCTCTTACGGTCAAGGCCTTTCTTGATCCGTTTGGCAGCCCCTTCTGCACTCACGATAAAGGGCATAGGCAACTTGCTACTTTCAGTCATCGCGGTCTTCACAAACCCGGGATTGATGACTGAAAGAGAGAGGTTCGCCCGATCAAAACTCGGTTTCAACGCCTCACAAAGATTGATGAGCGCAGCTTTTGTAGGGCCATAACTTGCAGCGTAAGGCAGCCCTCCATACCCACTAAGCGAGGAAATGATGGCAACGTGCCCGGAGCCGCGTTCTTTCAGCAATGGGAACAAGTTATGTATGGTCCGCACAGCACCAAAATAGTTTGTATCCATCGCACTGACGCAGACTTCCTCGGTCAATGTAGAAAGTCCACCAATGTGAAAAACACCGGCGCAATAAAGCGTCAAACCAGGTAGGCTGGCATTTTCATCAAAATCGTGGGCGGCTTGAGCTATCTGCTCATTATCCGTTACATCAAGCGGTAAACTCGTCACTGATGTGTATGTTTCTTTCAGTGCTTCAAGTCGATCAACCCGGCGGCCACTCGCAACAACCTGCCAACCATCATCTGCGTAAAGCTTGCAGAGCTCCTCACCAATCCCTGAAGTTGCCCCAATAATCCAGACAGTCTTTTTTCGAGATGTCATTCGCTCTCCCCCCAAAGCAACATTAGAATTCCCATGGGAGGAGCAAAGCATAGGTCTGGCTATTGCCGCAACAACTTCTGCGTGCTCACAGCACACCAGCTCTCGCTTTTGTTTATACTCGCCTCACAACTGGCAAGGCTACCAGCCTTAGAAACAAGCAACTGACCTTTCTCAATCCTGTTGAGATAAACGAAAAGCTCCGGCTTATCGCCTTCATCATCAGCACCCGGATGTTCAAACTCAGAGATCTGAGCCGAGCTTTGATGGCAACCAGCATAATGGATCTTAAAGCGCGGCTCCGCCAAAATTTCCTTCAACGCGACAATGCCTTGCTGACATTCCTCAACACTATCTTTCTCAACGTAGGAAGCACCCACCTCACCATTTGGCCCCGCTGAACTCAGCAAAAACATGAGAAGCACGGTTTTCATGTGATGATACCCTTTAAATACAGTCCCACCGCTATTACGGCAGGGCTTTAAAAACTAGAAGATGACACTCGCAGATAGTTTAAACGCCCGGCCCGGTGCAGTGAGTTCTTCGACTGACGGTTTATAGTCTTGGTCAAAGATGTTCTCGACAGCTGCATGCACTTTTAACCTGCGCTTTTCATCGAAATCGTAGGAAAAGCCACCTGCCAAGTTAAGCGTGGCAAAACCGTCCGCTTCATCGATACCACTGCCATCCTTCTGCCGATGCTCGCTGGAGAAGCGACTGTAAAGATCCGCATAGGCTTCAACTCCGTTATCAAAGGCCCAGGACTTCATCACGCCTAGACGGCCAGATACCAACGGCGTGTCGGTATCAAAGGTGTTGGTTGCTCCGGAACTAAATTGGCGCCGCATCAAAGTGATATTGGCATATGGTGTGACCGCCAACTCAGCAAACTGATAGGAAGCAGCAAGTTCGAGCCCCCAAGTCTTAGCCGCATCAATATTCACGTAAATATCTGAGTTTGCAGTGCACTTTGAACCATGAACTGCTGCATCACAATCAACCGATGTGATGTAGTCCTTCGCATCGGTATAAAACGCGCTCGCATCAACAATCAAATTCCCGCTGTCGAAACGCGCACCAATCTCTGCGGTCACTGACGTTTCAGGATCAAGGTCAGCGTTACCATAGATTTTTCCAGCAGGAGAAAATACTGAGCCCAACGTGCTTTGGAGGAGTGTCGGATATACATATCCCTGAGACACATGCGCTCTTAGCGCAAAATTCTCAAAGCCCGTATAGTTTAGACCCAAAGCACCCACAAATGCCTGATCGCTCTCATCCCGATCACCTGCAGTGCCTTTATTCTCACTCACAACGAAGTAATAACGACCACCAGCAGTTAGCGTAAGATCATCATTCAGATCCCACTCATTCTGAAGGAACGCAGACAAAGTCGTAAGCTTGGCCTTATCTCGCTCTATGATATTGACCGGAATGACAGGTCCGGGAACGCTGATAGTATTCGTACCAGTACTAAAGCTATCTTTATCCAACTGATCCTGGACAGCCTGAAAGCCGATTGAGGTCAATACGTTATCAAACAGGGTTAGATCAACCTGCCCATTCAAGCCGAATGTAAGCAGTTTGCTCTGAGTCTCATTCTCGCGCTTCATAACTGGCGCTCCAAGACGGGGAGGAGCCAGCTCATAGTCTACAAGAGCCACACGATCAATCTGCTGGACGTATCCATCCAAATGGATTTTAGCAATGCTCTCATTTACATCGGTAAAGTCATAGAATAAGCCAATTTTGGAACGGTCGCGCTTTGGCAAGTCCATATCAAACTGACGCATCACGAGCCCGATATCGGCGGGATCAGTGTAAACCTCACTTTCCTGCTCAAATCGTTCAGCCTTGATACTAAGTTTGTGTTGGTCGCCAGTGTAGCCAAAATAGGCCGTTACACTCTGGTTTTCAAAAGCACTACCTTCCAGCGTGCCATTTGCTGTTTCGCGATCACCATGTTTGGATTTGCTAGCAGAAAACCGATAGTCCCACTGATCAATAGTCCCAGCAGCTGAGCTGAACCCCGTAATACCATCAGTAGAGGAATCGAAGGCCGTTCCGACCTCTACCTGCACGGCACGATCGGCACCCTTCTTAGTGATAATATTTACAACACCGCCAATAGCTTTCGAGCCATGCAGGACCGAGCCCGGGCCCTTCACCACCTCTATGCGTTCGATATCAGACGGAGAAATCAGAAATACAGCACCATAAGAAGTATGATCAGAGATCTCTTGCCCATCTACGAGCACAACATTTCGCGAAGATTCTTCACCACGAATGCTGATCCGCTTCATACCTGCAACGTTGCTATCGATAATCTTGATACCAGGAACATCACGCAGAACTTCAGTTACGCTATCCGCAACAGACCGCTCAATCTGCTCGCTCTCCACCACAGCAACGGAGCGGGTTACCTCATCCAGGCTTTGCTCACTACGCGAAGCTGTGACGACAATTGGCCCGAGCTCTTGTGGATCTGTTTGCTCCTGAGAATATGCACCTGACTGCAGTGCGAAATAGCAGATTCCGGTCATCAAGCCGGAGACAAAACCCTTGGACATCCCTACAACCTTTAATATGAGTTAATTACTCATATTATTGGATTGAGATATCTATCAATGTAAAAAGCGCCACCCAGGTAAAATACATGAATATAATACTCATATTTGTGTCATTTTAAACACATCTCAGGTTGCTTCTCCTTGCTTCATTTGATTTGGATCAAGCAACCACACAGACAAGAGTTTCTGGCAGATGACAATCAGCAGCTTCGTCAACGGCTGATTCGACTCACTTACTTTGGTAGGAGCAAAGAAAAACCCACCTTTGAGAACTCTCAAAGGTGGGTTACTACTCTAGCGCCCTATGCAACTAGCCTAAGCGATGCCTAGTCATAAACAGCAGAGACTTTCTCTTTGTAAGCTTCCAGCGCATTGGCTGGCAGGCTGTGGGCGATGCCCTGGTGGCAATCAATACAGGTCTTGCCTTCCTTGAATGCATCAGAGTGAGCGGCAGAGGCACGACCTTCCTGAAGAACGAAGTCCATAGAGTTGAACTCATGACAGTTACGGCACTCGCGACTATCGGTCTTCTTCATTGCAGTCCAAACATTAGTCGCCAGTTGAAGACGTTTCTCCTCAAACTTCTCCGGACTATCAATGGTGCCCAGAGCCTTGTGATATAGCTCTCTGGAAGCTTGTACTTTGCGAACCACCTTATGCACCCACTCTTTCGGCACATGGCAATCCGGGCATGTTGCCCGCACGCCAGATGCATTCGCATAGTGGGCCGTCTCGGTATACTCCGCATAAACATTTGCTTCCATCTCATGGCAGCCGATGCAGAATTCTTCGGTATTCGTCATCTCCATGGACCAGTTGAAACTACCCCAAAAAACCACACCGACAACAACGCCAATCAGCAACAGAGCGCCTGCAGAAATTGTCGTTGCAGGATGTCTCAAAAACCGCCAGATCCGTTTGAACAAGCCAGGTCCCTGATCTTTACTGGGAATTGCGCCTTGATTGCTCATATTAATTTCCTCCAGTCAGAAGTGCCATCTAGCGTTCGCTTGACGGAGTAAATTCATTCTCCACCAACGGATCAGCATCGACTTGAGGAACATGGCATTGCGTACAGAACCAGCGTGTACCTGCAACCCGGTCCAGCTGACGTCCTTCACGGTCTGCATAATGTGTCATGGATAAGGTTGGCGCTTTTTTCTCCCCTGCATTAGCCCAGTCATGGCAAGTCAGACACTGGTTGACTTTCAGGTCGACCTGATAAGCCTCAGTCTTGTGTGGCACCAATGGTGGTTGCTGACGGAACTCACGGTTCACCCGAGTGTTTTGCGGGCGAGCAATCGGCTCGACGAAGACAGGTTCATCAACCTGTACACCCCGCAATGACTTTACCCCCTCTGCATGTGCGCTCAAGGCAGCAAAGCCGGTAAGGTGCAAAACCGCCATAATGGTGATAGCCTTCCAAGGCACTCCCGTTTTCATTTGTGACCTCCCATAGCTTTGGTCGTGACCGGATCGCGGGGGCCCGGTTCGATTGAAGTAGGTTGAATAAGTTGAGTATCGAAACGATGGGTGAAACTGAAAACATCCAGATCGCATACGTCGATACAGCGACCACAAGACGTACAGTCTCGATTTACAATCAGCGGGGTATCATCCCCTTTGCCTCGCAAAGCCGGAGAGATTACGTGGATCTCGGGGCAAACCTCGAAGCAGTCCATACAGTCATCACAGGCATCCCGGTTTTTCGCAGAAACCCGCAGCAAACTCTTGGTGTTGAGCAGCCCATAGACAGCCCCCATAGGACAAAGATGCCCACACCAACCATGCCGGGAGACAAAGGTGTCGAATAAAAACACCATCAACACCGCAGCCCAGGCAAACCCCATGCCGAACACCAATCCGCGGTGCAGCAAGGTCACGGGATTGACCAGCTCATAAGCAAGAGAGCCAGATCCGGCAGCAACCAGCAGTGTCATGGCCAGCACCCAATATCGGGTGTGCTTTTTCGGTTGCCATCCTTTTTTCAGATCAAGCTTGCGGTGCAACCAGTTGGCGCTATCAGTCACCACGTTCATGGGACAAACCCATGAGCAATACAGCCGGCCGCCAAATACGGCGTAAAAGCCAACCACAATGGCAACACCAATCAAACCTGTCAGTTCAGGCCAATGTCCTGTCACCATCGTCTGCAGCAGCAGGAACGGATCTGTCAGCGGAAGGATATCCAGCGTCATGCTGGAGGTCAGTGTTCCTTTGACAATCCAAAGGCCTGCCCACGGCCCTGCGAGGAACAGAGCCAGAATGAGCAATTGCGAACTCCGTCTGAGCAACAGAAATCTGTTGCGCAGCACCCAGCTTCTCTTCTTCTCTTTTGGTACATGAGCGTCTAATGCATGAGTGGTCATGGCCGCCCCTTCCCTGGCTGGAACACGGGCTCAAACCCACCAGCATCCGGCACACGATCAGGCAGATCAATCACACCGGGAACCAACGCATTTCCTGCTTTGGCTTTTTCCTCCCAACCAAGCCGGTAGTGCTCAGCACTCTCAGCTCTGGCAATGCGGCGAGGAAGAACCTTGATTGCAGCTTCCGGCAACACACACGACTGCTCGCATTTGCCGCAACCCGTGCAGACGTCTGCATAGACTGTTGGCGAAAAGACTGCATGACTACCGGTCCGCGTGTTTGGTGTCATTTCGAGTGTGATCGCTTCATCAATCAGCGGGCAAACCCGATAACAAACCTCACAACGCAAACCGAGGAAGTTAAGGCAGTTCTCCTGGTCAATCAGAACAGCCACACCCATATCAGCATCGTCGATATCGGTGAGAGAATGATCTAGTGCTCCTGTCGGACAGGCAGCAACACAAGGAATATCCTCACACATTTCACAAGGCACATCGCGGGCTGTAAAGTATGGCGTTCCTGTTGCCGGGCCAGTTTCACCAAGCTCGGCGAGTTTCAACGTGTCATATGGGCAATCGCGAACACACAGTCCGCATCGCACACACGCACTCAAAAACTCTTCTTCAGAGAGAGCTCCGGGCGGTCTGATGGCGTCGGCAGGAAAAGCCTTAGCCTGCGCCTGATAGACCGTCAGAAACGTCGCAGCAACAGCACAGCCACACGCTGTGCGGGCCGCGTCGCCAAGAAACTGGCGACGCTTTGCACTGCTGAGGCCTGTCTTTTTGAGATCAGACATGGTTCTTATCCATTGCTGCTCAGAGGGTTGCTCTAAGCGCTTTCCACCTTACAAGCGCACTTTTTGTAGTCGGTTTCTTTCGAAATCGGACAAGTGGCATCGAGTGTAAGCTTGTTGGTCAACTGGTTTGCATCGAAGAAAGGCATGTAAACCAAACCTTTTGGAACCTTGTTCCGGCCCCTGGTTTCCAGGCGTGTCAGCACTTCACCACGACGAGTGGAGATAGTGACTTCCTGCCCTCTACGAAGACCACGCTCCCGTGCATCTTGCGGATGCATGAACAGAACAGCAGACGGGAATGCCCGATGAAGCTCTGGGACGCGCTGCGTCATGGAACCTGTATGCCAGTGTTCCAGCACACGACCGGTGCAGAGCCAGAGGTCATACTCGTTGTCTGGCACTTCTGCTGGCGGCTCATAAGGTGCAAAAATAATGTTCGCCTTGCCATCAGGCTTACCGTAGAATTTAACGCCCTCACCTTTTTTAACGTAAGGATCATAACCTTCACGGAAGCGATAGAGTGTTTCCTTACCATCAACCACTGGCCAGCGGAGACCGCGCGCTTTGTGGTAGACGTCAAAGTCAGCCAAGTCGTGCGCATGGCCACGCCCAAATTCGGCATATTCTTCAAACAACCCTTTTTGAACGTAGAAGCCGAAGTCTTCAGACTCATGGTTATTGAAACCTTCTTTGACTTCAGAGACCGGGAACTTGTCGACGACCCCATTGGCATACAGCACTTCAAAGAGTGTCTTGCCGCGCAACTCAGGCATTTTGGCAAGCAGTTCTTCAGGCCAGACTTCTTCTGTCTTGAAGTACTTAGAGAACTCCATAACCTGCCAGACGTCTGACATGGCTTCACCCGGAGCTTTCACCTGCTGACGCCAGAACTGGGTCCGACGCTCTGCGTTACCATAGGCCCCTTCTTTTTCCACCCACATGGCTGTTGGCAGAATAAGGTCCGCAGCCATTGCTGTAACGGTTGGATATGGATCAGAGACAACAATAAAGTTCTCAGGATTACGATATCCCGGCCAGCCTTCCTCATTCATATTAGGAGCTGCTTGCAGGTTATTCGTGCACTGAACCCAATAGGCATTCAGCTTGCCATCTTTAAGCATGCGATGATGCAGAACTGCATGGTACCCAGGCTTGGCAGGAATTGTTCCTTCAGGAATTTTCCAGGCAGTCTCACAGATTTCACGGTGCTTAGGATTTTTGACCACCATATCTGCAGGCAGACGGTGTGCAAACGTTCCGACCTCACGGGCAGTACCACACGCAGATGGCTGACCTGTCAGTGAAAATGGACCATTACCAGGCTCAGAGATCTTACCGGTCAGGAGATGAATGTTGTAGCAAAGGCTGTTCACCCAGCTGCCGCGTGAGTGCTGGTTAAAGCCCATTGTCCAGAGAGACATCACCTTCCGGTTAGGATCAGCATAGATCTTCGCCAGCTTCAGAAGCTTTTCAGCCGGAACGCCAGACATTTCTTCTGTATACTCAAGCGTATACTTGGAAACGAGCTGCTTATACTCCTCAAAGTCAATTTTGGAGATCTTACCAGAACCAGCATTTTCGGCAGCCTGCTCGCGCGGATCATTAGGGCGCAAACCATAACCAATATCTGTCGCGGTTTTGGTGATGTTGACGTGCTTATTGACGAAGTCCCAGTTCACTGCATCATTTTCGATGATGTAGTTGGCGATGAAGTTGAGGATCACCAGATCGCTCTGTGGCGTAAACACCATTCCGTTGTCAGCAAGTTCAAAACAACGGTGCTCAAAAGTGGAGAGCACATGAACTTCACAACCCGGTTTGGTCAGACGGGTATCTGTAATACGGGACCAAAGGATTGGGTGCATCTCAGCCATGTTCGAGCCCCAAAGCACGAATGCATCGGCAAGCTCCATGTCATCATAACAACCCATTGGCTCATCAATACCAAAGGTACGAATGAAAGCAGCCACAGCTGACGCCATGCAATGACGGGCATTCGGGTCAATGTTGTTGGAGCGCAGACCTGCCTTCATAAACTTGGAAGCAGCGTAACCTTCCCAGATGGTCCACTGACCAGAACCAAACATGCCGACTGCAGTCGGGCCTTTTTCCTTCAATGCGTCCTTAAATTTTTCGGACATGACAGTGAAAGCTTCATCCCAGGAGACAGGCTCAAACTCGCCATGCTTGTCGTAAACACCAGCGGTCTTGCGGAGCAACGGTGTTGTCAGGCGATCCTTGCCGTACATGATCTTGGAAAGGAAATAGCCTTTGATACAGTTCAAGCCGCGGTTCACTGGTGCATCTGGATCACCTTGAGTGGCGACAACACGGTCGTCTTTAACACCCACAAGGAGAGAGCAGCCTGTTCCGCAAAAGCGGCAAACAGCCTTGTCCCAGCGTATATCGGAGGCTTTTCCCTGAGCCTCGGCAGACTTTGGTAAAGCGATGCCAGCCGCAGAAGCAGTTGCTGCAACCGCTGCTGACTTTATAATATCTCTGCGAGATGCCGTGATTGACATGTTTTGCCTCCCGTTAGGCCGCCTTCAAGTCAGGGTCGGTGTTTGGTTCGAATTGATGATAGGTAAGACCAGCGGATACAACGCCCGGCGTCCGGTGAATTTCCAGCACCTGCTGATCAGCGAAGGACTCTTCCGTATCCTCTGCAGTCACAACAAGCTGGCTCGTATCCTCTTTGGTGATATGAACTTCCACGCCCGGCAGGGCGGACAATGCTTCAGAAACCTCTTGGGTTTTTCCCGCTAAGCAACTAACGAGAACGCCGCAAATGTTCATAGAACCTCCTCTTGGAGTTTAATTTCGCGCATTTCGATGGATCCATTGGGACAGGCAACAAGGCAGGCACCGCACCCGGTACAGGCTTCACCGTCCAAATCAGGAATTTGCTGGCCGCCTAGGCCAAGATGAAATCGGATTGCCCTCATCTCACAAAAGTCAGCGCAGGCCCGGCACGCGATCTTTTGATAAGAAAGGCAGTTAGAGCCGATCGTTGCTTTCATCGCCCAGGGAGCGTCTTCGGTCTTAACGAGCGCTCCTTCTTTGCAAACGTCGACGCACGCTTCACAGAAGGTGCAGGGTCCCACCCCAAAATCGACAACAGCCAATCGACTCCGCTCAGAAATTCGAAGGATCTTTTCAGGACACGCCGAAACACAATCACCGCAACCGGTGCATACATCGGAAAATTCAACTTTACCAATACTGTAAGGCGGACACGGCTTATCCTTCGCATACTTGGACATACCAAGAAAATGCCGCCTTCCCATCTGCGTTTGCATGATAGAATCAACTTCTCAACTGAACTGAGAAAAATATATCAACGAGATTACTTTTGTATTTTGATTGCAATCAAATTGAATGCTTCAGAAATACTAGTACGAATAACTCAAGATTTAAATTTAACTTGAGTTTACATCTCACGTTTCCGTGATAATTTAGCTTTCGTCCACATTTCAAATTACTTCAAACTAAACTAATTTAGTGATTTCTGAAGTAACATCAGTGCGTTCATCAAAGCCCCTCGAAATCCGGACCTGAAACCGACTATTTTAAAGCTGAAATTTTGTACTGCTTTTGTGGAGGCTGATGCACTTTGTAAAACTATTACGCGCACTCAAAAACACAAAGATTACAGTGGATTTCCACGTACTTTTTCTTGGTCGTGTGCTGATGTTTTTTGCAAGTGATTTGCACTCTCGAAAACGAGCTACTTTTCTGAAAAAACAACGTCTTTAGGCTTAAAAATCAACGGACATTTCGAAGCCAACAACCCATGCATCAGAGATATTTGTCTGGCCATTTGGGTTCACCACATACTGCCCATCGACCGTCGTATAGAACCATTCCGCAAACTGAAAACGATGGTTCACCTCAAACACAAGTTCATAGGTCTGGCCTGGCAGGTCATCACTGAAGAAACCAAGATAAAATGCACCCGCTGTGATGTCGTTATCCCGGCTATCAAGCAGTCCTTTGTAGTAGGCACCACCACTCACTCCATAAGGCAAACTGTTGATGCTTTGTTGTGGTGCAAGCGTAAAAAGCCCCCAGAGATTAAGGCCTTGATCCGGTTGCTCTTCATAGATCATCTGGTTCGCTATGAAGTAGAGCCCCCAGTTGCCCTCTTCCGTCGCGTTTGCATCGGTGAAAGGCGTGTAATCACTGGTGTCATAATAACCGCCAAGCATATACCGGCCTGGCAAGTAAGCACTGGTCTTCTCCTGCCCAACCAGAACCCCTCCTTCTGCAATTACCAACACGCCGTCTTCGGGATTGAACTTGAAGTTAAATCCTTGATCTTCGTTGTCCTGCGCATTCAGGTCTGCGTTGTATGCACCCACAGAAAGATAGAGAAAGTCCTCCGGTTTCACCGTTCCCCGAACACCCCACTGGCTGAAAGGGGGAGTAGTAAATGAAGGCAAGTTTTCAAGGAGTTGGGCCGGGTTTCCATTAACAGCACTGTTGACATAAAGCGGGAAAGCCTCACTGAACGCAAAGTCCGCCCCCGCAGAAAGTCGACCTATCGCAATCTCCACCCGATCATTCGCCAGCGTCTGCAAAATGTTCATCTGCGAGATACCGAAAACATCGCCGATAAAGATCTGCGCCACATCAAAAACGTTATTGATATCTTCACCAGACAAATCTCGCCCAAGCCCCTGATACAAACCAAGACTGAAACTGGTTCCGCTCAAGCCCATCAGTTTTTCAAAGTCAAAGTTGATATTGGCCCCGAGCGCTCCGGCATAAGCAGCACTTTGCCGTTCTCCTCCAACCGGATTTGCCATGATATCGTGGGTGTAATTCAACTCAGGATCGATACCCACATCGTTGAGCTTCGTCCGATACCCGCCCCAGTCTCCGGTCGCCGTCTCCCAATCGCCCCAGTTCAACGGCCAACGAGAGTCTTGCGCCTGCGCCACACCGTTGAAAAACACATAAAAACAAAGGCATGCGAGCAGCAGGCAACGCCACTTCATCAAACTTGCCAGTGATGTTAGGGCAACAGACGCTCGCAACTGTTGTTTCTCCTGTCAGGAAACATCAAATCAGATGGAACGCAGCACAACTCCAGTGGAATAACGCTATGCTGGCACATTAATTTTTGCTTCTGAATTGATAAAACTATCAATCAGAACAATCAGATGGCCACAGCGCACAAAAAAAGCACGATCTTTGTAGATCGCGCTCGACTTCCGATGCTTGCAAAACAGATGGTTAGTCCAGCAAACCATCCGATTTATCCATCAGGTAACGGATATGTTTTGCAAAGGGATACGCAAACGGATAGCCCAATACAACACCGCCAGCCATCGCAAGATAAGGTGACATCACCGGCCATCCGACCCATGAGAAAATCAGCGACAAAAAGAAGAGGTTGATACCGACCGCTCCAATACCCAGTGGGTAAAGGTAGAGTGCCAGCCTTCTTACACTGATGCGATTGCTGAGGTCTTCTTCACTCATCTGCCTTTTACAACCCGGTGCACGACATAAAGTGAGACAACAAGCATAACAGTAGCAAGACCAAACCACAGCTCAGCAGTCGCACTTTGCGGCTGAGGCACAGGACGTTGGTATCCGGAAACTGCAGCCATTGCGGACAAAGGCAGCAGACCTGCCATAAAGCCCATAACCATATAGAAAAGCTTCATAATCTAATACTCCCTTGTCAGGCTTCTATAGATATCCGGTAGCGCACGTGTCAGACGTTCCGGATTTGGAAAGAGCGTATAACCACCTTTGCCAAAGATACGGGCAAACCAATCCTGCCCATCCTCATCAACAATCACACCATGAACGGCCATACCCAGTTTGCGGGCTTCACGAACAGCCATATGACTGTCTTCAATTCCGTGAATTCCTTCATAGTGATCAAGATCGTTCGGCTTTCCATCTGTTAGTACAATCAAAAGCTTCCGCTGTGTTTGCTGCAAGGCAAGCTGCGCAGTGGTATGCCGGATCGCCGCTCCCAAACGGGTGTAGTAACACGGCTTGAGCCCACCAATTTTTGCAATCACCTCATCCGTCATCGGCTCGTTGAAGTCTTTGGCTTTGTTCATGAAAACCCGGTCGCGTTTCAATGAAGAAAAGCCCCAGACCCCCAGATGATCGCCACTCGCATCAACTCCGCCAGACAAAGCAGCAAGCGCGGCCCCCGCAATCTCGATAACACTGGAATCGCCAACCGCACTCTCAGTAGAACGGGATGTATCAAGTAACATTGCGACGGATAGGTCGCGCTCAACCGCACGTGAATCCTGGAAGATCCGATCGGATGCGTAACCTGAAGCCTTTAGATCAACCTGAGCCGTCACCAAAGCATCCAGATCCAGCTCGCTGCCTTCAGCCTGACGCATCTGCATGATCCGCTTTGGACGCAACGCTTCAAACTGGCGCTTCACCTGACGAATACGGCGCTTATGGTAAGGGTCCGTGAGCAGCACGCTCTCATAATCAGGCTCGGCATCCTTCTCCAGAACGCGGCAATGATCTTCCAAAAACTTACGTTGGCGGTGATCCCACTCAGGATATGTGAACTTGTCGGAAAGGCGTTCGTGGTCTGCATCTTCTGGAGACAAATCCAGATGCAGTCGCAACCGTGTCGCTGCTTTCCGCTGATTTTTCGAAAGGCTGATATAATCCTGATCATCAGCAGCTTTCTGCGCATTTTCCTCTTCGTCGTCATCGGTACTGCGATTGAGGTTCATGCTTTCTACCCAGGAGAGGATCGCCTCAAACCGGTGTAGAATAAAACTGTCTTTACGATCCGCCTGCTCTCGCTTTTCGCGTTTAGCTTTGCGTTTCGTTGTTGCACTTGATCCTTGCGGTGTTGGCGGAGCCTGCTCATCCGAGCGCTCTTCACCACGCTCACCGTTGACCAACTCGCTGGAAACCCAGATCGGCACAGGTGCAAATGTGCAATATCCGCGCGGAGCTATCAGCTTCCAACGCTCATCAACACATTCCATCGCCTTGCGAATTGTTGCACTTGTGTTGGTGACAGCCCGCGGGCCGCCAAGCAATTCCAGAACAATAGCTTCAACTGCAGCTTCCCACTCAGGAAGGCTTGGACGTTTACGGGTTTGCAGAAGAAATTCGCAGGACTGACGGAAGAAATCATGGAGACCAACGCACTTGCCCCAAACACGTTCAATCGCCTGTTTGGCCAAAGCCAATGCCTGAACATCCGCCTGCAACGGATCCTCTGGTTTTGCCTGCACATCGCAGTTCGCTGCAAATGCAGCAAGCCAGATGTAATGGGCCCGGTTCATTTCGGCCTCTGGAAAAACGCCAAGAACCGGAGGAAGTCTCAAACGTTCGCCGTCAAACTCTGGCAGAAAGATTGTTTCTGCAGCGTTGCCGAGCTTGCGTTTTACGGGCATGCGGTAGGTTGAAGCCGTCGCCGGAGCTTGACTGATCTCGACTTTAGCTTCACCACCTAACCCGCGAAACACCACTTGCACGGAGGTGCGAAGCTTAGCCAGCTCGACCTCCATATCCTCATGGTGCACTGGAGCACCCAGGCTTGAAGCATAATCATGCCACAGATTACCTACGGCTTCTTCAGGCTCTAAAAACTCCAGTATTTGCTCTTTCATCAGGCTCACCCGTAAACAACTGCGATCAAATCACGAAGCGCAACCTGAACATCAGGCTCATCACTCAGTGGCTCAACAACAGAGTATTGCAGTGCTTTTTCAACTGGCATACCACCAGCAATCAGGGATGCAGCATAAATCAGCAAGCGAGTGGAAACACCCTCTTCCAGATCCAGGCTGGAAAGACCACGGATATGGCCGGCAAGACGAACCAAAGATTTGGAACGCTCAACATCCAGTCCGCTTTCTTTAGCTACGACCTGTATCTCGGTTTCCGCATCAGGAAAATCGAAGGTCGTGGAGAGGAAGCGCTGCCGTGTGGAAGGCTTCATCTGCTTCAGAACGTTCTGATAGCCAGGGTTGTAACTGGCAACGAGCATGAAGTTCGGAGGAGCTTGCAGCTCTTCGCCAGTTCTCTCAATGATGAGACGACGACGGTTATCAGTCAGCGGGTGCAAAACAACCGCAACGTCTTTCCGTGCTTCGATCACTTCATCAAGATAGCAGATCGCACCTTCGCGAACAGCGCGGGTCAGCGGGCCATCAACCCACTCAGTCACGCCGCCTTTAAGCAGGTAACGACCAATAAGGTCTGCTGCGGAAAGATCATCGTGGCAAGCCACGGTGTAGATCGGACGACCCAGCTTTGCGGCCATGTGTTCCACAAAGCGGGTTTTGCCGCAGCCCGTCGGCCCCTTCAAAAGAAGGGGCAGACCTTTGTTAAAAGCCGTTTCAAATAATGCACATTCATCGGCGATAGGCTGATAATAGGGCACATCAAAAACGTGGTTCTGTACAGTCATTAACGACCACCTTCCAGAACTGCTTGGGCTTCAGGAGTACTACCGGTCGTTGGTTTGGAACCAGAGTTCGCTGTGAACAATTCCTTGCGCGGTACGAGCAGGGAGTAGATGAACAGCAGAGCACCAATCACAACAGCCGCACCAGCACCGAAGCGCATGATGTAGAACACTGTCAGCTGGTCCTGTACAGACATGAAGTCTTCACCAACAACACGCTGCATGTGTGTCTGGATGGTTCCGGCAAATGTCAGCACGAAGGTCATGAAGGACATACCACCAGTCATGAGCCAGAAGCTGCCCATGTTGAGAACCTGGTTGTATGGGTTACGACCTTTAAGCAATGGCATTGCGTAAGTGAAGATCGCAAGGTTCAGAGCAACGTATGCGCCGAAGAAGGCAAGGTGACCGTGCGCTGCAGTGATCTGTGTACCATGTGAGTAGAAGTTCACACCGTGCAGAGTATGCAGGAAGCCCCATACGCCAGCGCCGAAGAACGCGACAGTTGCAGAACCGAGAGACCACAGCAGAGCTGCTTTGTTTGGATGGTTCTTACGACCTTTCCAGACCATGACGAAGGAGAAGGTCATCATCAGGAAGAATGGTATGACTTCTAAAGTAGAGAAGACGGAACCAATCCACTGCCAGTAGCCAGGCAAGCCGATCCAGTAATAGTGGTGTCCTGTACCAAGAATACCGGAGAACAGAGCAGTTGCTACGATGATGTAGAGCCACTTCTCGATCACTTCGCGGTCAACACCGGTGAGTTTCAGCATCAGGAAGCCAAGGATGGAAGCCATCACAAGTTCCCAGGTACCTTCTACCCAAAGGTGAACAACGTACCACCAGTACATTTTATCAAGGCTCAGGTTGTCTGGGTTGTAGAATGCAAACAGCCACAACAGGGAAAGAGCCCAAAGGCCAATCACCAGAATGTTTGTGATCGCAGTCTTACGACCTTTCAACACAGTCATTGAGATGTTGAAGAGGAAGATCAACGCTGCAACAAGGATGCCGACCTTAACCCAGAGCGGCTGCTCAAGGAATTCACGGCCTTCATGGATGCCCATGATGTAACTGACAACAGCACCCAGTGTACCAACCACAAGAATGATCAGCTGAATGTAAGCGAGCTTAACGGAGTGGATCTCACGTTCGCTCTCTTCCGGGATGATGAAGTAAGCCGCACCAAAGAAGCCGAGCAGAAGCCAGACGATCAGTGCGTTGGTGTGCAACATGCGAACGATGTTGAACGGCAGCAACTCCGAAAGGAAGTTAGGTGCAACATAAATCCAGCCAGCGAGCAAACCGCCCAGAACCTGGATTGCGAATAGGCCAAGCGCAGCTACGAAGTAGGCATACGCGACTTTTTGAGAACTGTATTTCATAATACCACCCCTTAACCAGCGTCGTTCGGTGGCCAGTCTTGCGTGTTGGTCTTGTCAGCCCAACGCAAGAATTCAGAGAGGCCGCGGACTTCTTCTTTGGTCAGATCGAAGAAAGGCATCTGGCGACGACCTTCGATGCGGCTCGGCTGAGCTTCCATCCAGGAGCCAAGGGTCTCAGCTGCATCATCCGGATCATCCAGCACGCCCCAACGTGTCATCACATTGCCGACTTCAGGAGCAAAGTAGGCGCCTTCCCCGTGCAACGTATGGCAGTTGATGCAAGCATGCTTTTCCCAAACGTGCTTTCCGAGGACAACCTCGTCAGTGAGATCAGCTTTTGAAGTCGATTCATTGACGACGTAAAGGTGGCTGTCGATTGAGAGCACGGCAAATATGCCTATGAAGAATAAGGATCCCCCATAAAAAATATTTCGTGCCCGCGATTTTGTAAGGAATTCTGACATCTACGGAATCCTATCGTGGTTACGGTCCCGAAGATGATAAAATTGACGCCACTGGGGAAGTTTGTGCTAGAACAACCTATTCGGTAATTACCGGATATAGGAGAAAAACACTTTTAAAAACAATAGGATATAAAATCGAGAATACTGGTATTTATGCCTAGTAACACTCAGGCAATCGCTCAACGGTACTCAAGAGTCAGCCATTGGGTCCAAATCAGCCAGAGTCTTCAGCTTATTCATCTCCGTCACGATGACCTTTTTGCGCCCGCTATTCACAATTCCTTGTTTTTCCCAAGCGCTTAGCAAACGGCTCACAGTGTACAAAGTTGTACCTGTCATCTCAGAGATATTCTGGCGTGTGAGAGGAAAATCAATTTCCATTCCCTCATCGGTGATGCGGCTGCTTTGGATTGCAAGCCTCAGCAAAGCACGTGCAACACGCTGCTCAACCTGCTGTGTGGCCAGTTCCAGAATGTGGTTGTTCGCTTCAGAGATACGCTCTCCGACGGTTTTGTAGGTTTCCGTCGCAAATCCATCGTACTTTTCGACAAACGTCTTCCAGAGACTTGTCGGCCAGAACAGCACGAGGCAGTCATCAATCGCTACAGCACTGGCTGGGTAAGTCGTCCTGCCAATTGCGGAGGCAATGCCCATAAGCTCGCCACTGACGATGTGACGCGCAATCACCTGATCTCCGGAAGCCGTGGTGCGAATAACGCGCACATGACCGTCCAACAGCAGGAAAAACCGCTCCGCTGGCTCATGCTCTTCGAAAATAGCCTGACCCGCGCTGAAACGCTTTGGCGTCGCTGCGTCCAAAATCTCTCTGATATCAACGCGTTCCAGCTTTCGGAACGGAGGAATATGGGAAATAAGATTTTCGTCAAGACTTCTCAAAGAAGACACCGTAGATCAATTAGAAAACACCCAAGCCAATCTGCGAGTGTTTTAGCGTATGTACTCGTAGGATTAAGCCGGTTGTTTATAGCAGAAAACATTAAGAAATTCACAGTGAACTCATTGGTGTAGGCCATTTTCTGCACATGAGTTCCAACTATCATATGTGCGCTACGTTTTTTCCGCTGTGAGCCCTTGGTTTTGATGGTTTTTCAACGTGTAATTCTCTCAAGAGCAAGAACAATGGCAAGCCCAACGACACACCAACGGTGAACACAGCAAGAATCGGAAGCCAAAGACGCTTCATTCCAAGTCGTTGCCCTTCGGCAAAGATAAAGCCTATCAAAACCACCGCCGAAACCACCACATCAAGCCAGGCAAAAGCCGATATCTCGCCAGCAAATGCTTCAACAAGAAGTTGCGGCAGGTTCAACCCGTTCTCAAGCAACCATGGCATAAACGCCCCGTACGGCAGCAGAAATCCCAAAATACAAAGAAGGCCATAAAAATACTTCATCTCTGGCTCCGCAACCAACAATCATCAAATCAACAAAGCGATCCTATTGAAGTTCCCCCGCCAGAACAACAAAAGCCCCACCACAAGGGCGGGGCTTTCAGTAGTCATCAAATGCTTCACAGATCAACTGTCGCCGAAGAACTCCGCATCATACCCCATAGAGGCCTTGAGAAGCTCCTGCGTGTAAGCTGTCTCCGGTGTAGAGCTGCGCATCGCTTCCACATCCATCACCTCAACAACCTCACCATGCTGCATCACGGCAATCTCATCACACATATGCGCAACCACTGCCAGATCGTGCGTCACCATCACATAGGTAAGGTTATGTTCCTTCCGCAGATCAGCAAACAGGTTCAGAATTTCCGCCTGCACAGATACATCCAACGCTGAAGTTGGCTCATCCAATAACAGGATCTCCGGCTCCAACATCAAAGCACGTGCAACAGCCACACGCTGTCGCTGACCACCGGAAAGCTGATGCGGATACCTGAAGCGAAAATCAGCTCCGAGTCCAACGTCATCCAAAGCCCGAAGCACACGACCATCAACATCGTCAAACCCATGTAATTTCAAGGGTTCTGACAAAACTCGGTCTACAGTATGGCGTGGGTGCAAGGACGCATAGGGATCCTGAAAAACCATCTGAATCTTGCGGGCAAAAACCTTGTCACGCTTATGCGAAACAGGGGCGCCGTCAATATCGATCTCACCATCCCAGCTCTCAACCAGCCCACACACAGCGCGCAGTACAGTTGACTTACCTGAGCCAGATTCACCGACAATACCAAAACTGCCGCCTTGCTGAACCTTAACGCTCACATTCTTGACAGCCTGAAAGCGATCCGGTCCCTCACCGAAATAGACGTTGAGGTCTTTGATCTCGAGGCGAGCGTCTTTTGTTGCTTCCGCAACCCATGGCTTACGTTCCATCACAGCACTATCAGACCCGGGCATCGACACTGACCTCCTGCTTCCAGCTGTCCTGACGTTGCAGTGCTTCAAGGCGTCCCTTGGGCTCCTCAATGCGAGGCAGCGCATTCAGCAACCCACGTGTGTAAGGATGCGTCGCATTGTGCAGCTCGCTGGCCTTACAGGTCTCTACAATACGTCCTGCGTACATAATGATAATTCGGTCACAGAAGGACGAGACAAGATTCAGATCGTGACTGATGAAGATCAGCCCCATTCCGCGCTCCTGCACCAACTTGTCCATGATCGCCAGCACCTTCATCTGCACAGTCACATCCAGAGCAGAGGTCGGCTCATCAGCAATCAGCAGCTTTGGATCAGTGATCAGCATCATCGCGATCATCACACGCTGCCCCATACCGCCTGAAAGCTCATGCGGATAAGAATTGAACACACGCTCAGGGTTGCGGATCTGAACAGCCTCCAACATCTCCAGAGCGCCCTGACGAGCCTCACGGCGAGAAGATTTGGTGTGCAGGCGCAGAGCCTCACAGATCTGTTTGCCAACCGTGTGAACAGGGTTCAGCGAAAACTTCGGATCCTGCATCACCATGGAGATCTGGTGACCACGGATTTTCCGCATCTGCCGTTCCGAATAGTCCAGCAGATTCTCACCATTGAACTTAATCGACTTGGCTTCCATCTGACCCGGAGACCGGATCAGACGCAAAATACTCCGTCCAGTCATAGATTTACCGGAGCCACTTTCGCCCACAATGCCAACGCGCTCACGCCCGACAGAGAACGAAATACCACGAACCGCATCAACGGTACCGCTACGTGTTGGGAAACGAACCCAAAGGTCCTCAACGCTTAAAAGCGTATCACTCATGGTTCTCTCCCCTAGCTCTGGCTCTTTTTCGGATCAAGAATATCGCGCAAACCATCACCCAACAGGTTGAAGCCCAAAGACACGATAAAGATCGCCATACCCGGCATGGCAGCAACCCACCAATGGTCCAGAATAAACTTGCGACCAGCAGAGATCATTGCACCCCACTCAGGCTCTGGAGGCTGGGCACCAAGACCAAGGAAACCAAGGCCGGCAGCTGTCAGAATAATCCCCGCCATATCAAGCGTCACACGCACGATGATGGAAGACAGACACAGCGGCCATACATGCCCGATGATGATATGCATGACACCAGCCCCCTGCAAACGCACAGCGCTGATGTAATCTGCATTGCGAATGGTCAGAGTTTCAGCGCGAGCAATACGCGCATACGGAGGCCATGCCGTCAGGCTGATCGCGATAATCGCACTCTCGATACCCGCCCCAAGCGCAGCAACGAAGGCAAGCGCCAAAATAAGCTTGGGAAACGCCAGGAAGATATCAACCAGACGCATAAGTGCCTGATCAACCCAACCGCCCAGGTAACCCGCAACAGTTCCAATCAGCAATCCGAACACTGGTGCTGTGAACGCTACAATGCCTACAATCAGAAGCGTAATGCGGGAACCATAAACGAGGCGGCTCCAGATGTCCCGGCCAAGCTCATCAGTTCCAAGCAGGTGACCATCGACCCCCGGCGCGGTCAAACGTTTGGCAAGGTCTTGTGCATTTGGCTCTGTTGTTGCCAGCAGCGGCGCAAAAATCGCCATCAGAACCAAGCTCAGAATAATCAGGAACCCGAGAAACGCGAGTTTGTTTTCATAGAGTTTCATCCACCCCATATAAAACTGCACAGCGCGCGCGTGTCCGCGGGATGTAGGTGCATCAGAGGAGAGCCATGCTTTTAAGCCAGCTCTGTCAGGCACGTTAGATTTTACAGGTGCTGTTGTCATCGTGCCCTCGGATCAACCACTTTGTACATGAAGTCAGAGAAGAGATTGAGGCCCACAAAGATAGCACCAACCACAACTGTTCCACCCAGCACCGCATTCATATCGGCAGAAAGCAGAGCATTGGTGATGTAGTTGCCCAGACCCGGCCATGAGAAGATAATCTCTGTCAGCACAGACCCTTCCAGCAGGTTCGCATAGGAAAGCGCGATCACCGTAATAAGCGGGATCATCACATTCGGCAGCGCATGACGCCAGATCACAGCAGTCTCGGAAACACCCTTCACGCGCGCAGTGGTGATATACTCCTGAGAGAACTGTTCCAGCATAAACGAGCGGGTCATCCGGGAAATATAAGCAATAGAATAATAGCCAAGAATACTTGCAGGCAGAATGATGTGGCTCACCGCATTCCAGAAGATCTCGATCTCTCCTGCAATCAAGCTATCGATGAGGATCATGCCTGAGACAACAGGAACAATGTCTTCATAATAGATGTCGATACGACCCGGGCCACTAACCCAGCCAAGAATACCGTAGAAAATCAAAAGGCCCATCAAGCCAAACCAGAAGATCGGCATGGAGTAGCCAAACAGGCCAACAAGGCGGATCAGCTGGTCCGGCCAACGGCCTTCATTCACTGCAGCCAAAACCCCCATCGGCACGCCAATGCCAACGCCAGCAATCGTCGCGAGAGTTGCAAGCTCTAGTGTAGCCGGGAAAACGCGGGCAATGTCCTCAACAACGGGCCGCGCTGTCAGCGTCGACATCCCGAAGTCGCCCATCGCCACCTGCTTCAAGAATAGCATAAACTGTACGTAAAGCGGCTGATCAAGACCCATGGCCTTGTAGGCAGCTTCATAAATTTCCTGAGAGGCACGTTCACCGACAACCGCGAGGACCGGGTCGACTGGCATAACGCGCGCAATAATGAAGGTGACGAAAAGAAGCCCCACCATAGTGATGGCAATGGAGAAAAGGCCAGCGATTAAACCTTTTAAAATCTTGTAGAGCGGCGAGGTAAACCCTCGCCGCGCCACAGTCGCTGTATTTTCAGCGATGCTCATTTATATTTAGCCAATCTATTTTTTTACAGGCCAGTAGTAAACAGCGGTCACAGCGCCTCCAGGATTAAACCCGGTCACGTTTGCACGCATAGAGTTCTGTTCAATCTTCTGGAACATAACTGCAAACGGAGCTTCTTTCTGGAAGGTCTTCTGAGCTTGCACGTACATGCGAGCACGCTTTTCGCGGTCACTTTCCTGTACAGCCAGATCGGTCAACTTGGTCAGCTCTGTTGCTGGGTAAGCGTTACGCCATGCCAGTTTACCAACATGCTTACCTTCATCGGAGTTATCCGGGTTGTTTGCGAAGGTATCAGCATTTGTGTGTGGATCTGGGTAATCCGGACCCCATGCACCCACGTAGATCTGGAAGTCACGAGCGCGGTAACGACCAAGGATCTGCTTGCCAGTTCCCTGTGTGATAGAGGCGCGAATGCCAGCCTGAGCAAAGGTGTTCTGCAAGCTCTGAGCAATTTCAACACGCTCAGTTGCATTACGAACGATGAACTCAACATCGAAACCATCGGCATAACCAGCCTGATCGAGCAGCTCTTTAGCTTTCTCAACGTTCAGTGAGAAGGGAGTGTCCTTCAGTTCGCCCATATAGGTCTGCGGAAGGAACGCCTGCTGGATGGTGTACTGGCCCTTCAGGAAGGAACCGGTCATGCCTTTGTAGTCAACGAGGTACTTCAGAGCTTCCGCAACCTTTGGGTGGGATAGCGCCTTATCCTTCTGGTTGAAGGAGATGTACATCAGACGACCACGGAGCGTGTCTTCAACCTTCAGGTCTTCATTGGTGGAGATCGCAGTAATATCTTCTGGAGACAGATGACGTGCAACATCAACATCGCCTTTTTCCAGCATCAGGCGCTGAGAAGCAGATTCCATCACGTGACGCACGATAACGCGCTTCATCGCAACTTCACCACGCCAGTAACCTGGAACAGCAGTCAGAGAATAAGACTCATTGGGCTTCCAGTTTTGAAGTTTGAAAGCGCCAGAACCTGCTGAATTTGTTTTCAGCCAGCCGTTACCCCAGTCGCCATCAACTTCGTTAGATTTTACCAACTCACTGTCAACAATAGAAGCAATCGCAGCTGTGAAACAGTTCAACACAAAAGAAGGTGCGTACTTCTTATCTGTTGTGATCTGGAAGGTGTTGGCATCAACTGCCTTAATCGTATCTTCCATGTTCTCAGCTGTAAAACCAAACTGAGTAACAATGAAAGATGGCGTCTTTTTCATAGCAACAGCACGACGTAAGCTGAATTCAGCATCCTTCGCAGTTACCGGATTACCTGAGTGGAACTTGATGCCTTCACGCATTTTGAAGGTGAAGGTTCTTCCGTCCTCAGAGATTTCCCAGCTTTCCGCAAGTCCTGGCTGATAACCTTTGGAAAGATCGGAAGGATCAAGATCTACGAGTTTGTCATAGATGTTATTTGCCATGTCGGAGCCAGAGAACTCAAACATTTCTTGCGGATCAAGGGAAATGAGGTCATCAATGCGGCCAGCAATGATGAGCATGTTAGGTGGTGTTGCAGCACCAGCCTCAGAGATGATAGCGCCGGAAATTGGCATCGCCACGCTTGCAGCAAGCGCCAGCGAGAGAAGACTACGCTTAAATTGCATTATAAAATGCTCCCCTATTTATAAAATGCCTTCACATCGTTAGTCGCACGAAGGCGAAAGAATTGTAACCGCATCTAAGTGCAATCACTGATTAAATTCTTTCACTTTTTAAGAATGGGAACAAGTACCCTTGGTTGAGCTCAGCCAAAGAATACCATGCGCCAGCTCAATCCTTGCTTGATTCTGGACGGCTAACCTTGCGGTTTCTGCCAGTAATCAAACCTCCCCTAACGGACTAGTCAATTGGTATGATCAAGCCTGATTCAGTCTAAAAAAATCAGCTATTTAATCGTTTTAAGAAATGAAGAGGCGTCTCAGAAAAAGTAAACGCTGCACACAAGGTGCAGCGTTGGAACTCTATGCCAAATTGGAGTGAGCCTGTGAGCAATTTTATTTATCACGCACCCTTAAGAGTTGCAGTATTTTCATGTTGACCTAACGTCCCCAATTTAGAAAACGCGAATCCGTCACCACCAAACACATGCGCATGGCTGCAATCCAGCTTCACTTTACAGCTCTCGCCAGCCTTCGCAGTAGCATCACCCCTGCCCTGAACAGTGATCAAAGAGCCATCAGTCAAGCGCACATGCAGGAAGTGGCTCTCGCCAAGTTCCTCAATAACCTCGACCTTCCCGGAAAGCTCGCCTTCCGTTCCGCTGCCCATGTGCTCGGGACGAATGCCAAACTCAACCTTGTCGCCAACAGCAAGGCCAGTCGGATCAACGACAACCTTCACAGGATCAGAACCGATAACCGACAGCTCAACACCGTCTTCAGCAACACCTGTCACCTGCGCCTCAATGAAGTTCATCTTCGGCGACCCGATGAAGCCAGCCACAAACTTGTTGCGTGGACGATGGTACAGCTCAAGCGGGCTTCCAACCTGCTCAATCCGGCCAGCATTCAGCACCACAATCCGGTCTGCAAGCGTCATTGCCTCCACCTGATCGTGGGTCACGTACACCATGGTGGCGTCCATGTCCTGATGCAGCTTGGCAATCTCAATACGCATCTGCACACGCAGCGCCGCATCAAGGTTGGAAAGCGGCTCATCGAATAGGAAGACTTTAGGATTCCGAACAATCGCACGGCCAATCGCCACGCGCTGACGCTGACCACCAGAAAGCTGCTTCGGCTTGCGTTCCAGCAACGGAGTCAGCTCAAGGATACGAGCCGCCTCCATCACCTTCTCTTTGATATCCTCTTTTGAATGCTTGGAGAGCTCTAGGCCAAACGCCATATTCTCATAAACATTCATGTGCGGATAAAGAGCATAGCTCTGGAACACCATGGCTATCTTGCGTTCCTTAGGAGAGCGCTGGTTCACCAGATCTCCATCAATGAACATGTCACCATCAGTGATATCTTCAAGCCCTGCAATCAGGCGCAATAAAGTCGATTTACCGCAGCCGGATGGCCCAACAAACACGATCAACTCGCGATCTTTGATCTGCAAATCAACGCCGTGGATGATGCGGGTTGACCCGAAGTCCTTGACGATACCCTTGAGTGTTACATCTGCCATGGTGTTGCCCTCAGCTTAGTTCTTTGAGATTTGCAAGTAAGCCACTTGCCATGCAGGCAGGTTGAGTGCCTCGCCGTCCATTTCCGCACTAAATCCATGCCCCTCCAGCAACGCAGCAGAGCTGTACGCTCCCAGAGCAACACGCATATCATCATTTGTCAGGTTGAAGACGCAAAGCACTTGTTCGCCTTCATGCTCACGCACAAACGCCAGAACATCCTCTCCCAGATCAGCAAAGTCCAAAGACCCCTTTTGCAGAACCTTCTGGTCCTTACGCCACTGCAGGTATTTCGCTGTCCTGCGAAGTGGAGAAGCCTCATCTCCAGCCTGAACTTCCGCACTGTGATCCAGATGGTCTTGCGCCATCGGCAGCCATGGCTTGCCAGTGGTAAAGCCACCGTCCTTGGTCCAAGCAATCGGCGTACGGCACCCGTCACGACCTTTGTACTCAGGCCAGAACTCAATGCCATAAGGATCTTGAAGGTCTTCCAGAGCCACATCAGCTTCTTTAAAGCCCAGTTCCTCACCCTGATAAATGCATGGGCTACCACGCAAGGAGGCGCTTAGCGCCATCAAAGCTGGTGTAGCCACCTGAGGATCAACATCAGCAGGAAGCCTTGATCCCATACGCTTCACATCGTGGTTGGACATCGCCCAGCTCGGCCAGCCCTCAGTCACAATGTTCTGCAGGTTGGTCACCCGCTCACGCACATAGGTTGCAGTTGGCGTGTTGGAAAGCAGATCAAAGCTGTACGCCATGTGCAGGCGCCCCTCGCCAGAGGTGTACTGCTTCATGATCTCACTGGCTTCATGCCCTGCACCAATTTCACCAACTGTGGTGGTGTTCGGATACTCGTTCATCACAGCCCGTAAGCGCTCAAGGAACGGCAGGTTTTCTGGCTGCGATTTGTCAAACTTGTGATCCTGGAACGCATAAGGGTTCACACCGGTCACATCCGCAAGGCTATCCGGATCGGGATATGGCGAGTTGTCACGCAGCTGCTTGTCGTGAACGTAAAAGTTCACGGTATCCAGACGGAACCCGTCAACACCCAGCTCCAGCCAGAACCGACCTGCATCAAGCACGGCCTGTTGCACTTCCTCGCAATGGAAATTCAGATCAGGCTGAGAACGCAGGAAGTTATGCAGGTAGTACTGACAACGGCGGCTGTCCCACTGCCAGGCAGAACCACCAAAGATAGAGAGCCAGTTGTTTGGCGGAGAACCATCAGCCTTCGGGTCTGCCCAGACATACCAGTCAGACTTGCTGTTGGTCTTATTGCTCCGGCTTTCCTTAAACCACTCATGTTGCTCAGAGGTGTGCGAAATCACCAGATCGATCAGAACACGAATGCCCTTGCCATGCGCTTTAGCTACCAGCTCTTTGAAATCATCCAGAGAGCCAAACATCGGATCAACGTCTTCATAATCAGAAACGTCGTATCCAAAGTCATCCATCGGCGACTTCATGAAAGGCGAGATCCAGATCGCATCAGCACCAAGGTCGGAGATGTAGTCCAGCTTCTCTGTAATACCTGGAAGGTCACCAATGCCGTCGCCATTGCTATCTGCGAAAGACCGCGGATAGATTTGATAAATGACTGCGCCCCGCCACCAATCCGGATCGTTCGCCAGAACGCGATGGCTTGTATTTTCGTTTATTGGGGTAGAGAGGTTCATTCCAGTTATCCTTTAACCGCACCAGCTGTAAGACCAGCGACGATTTTTCGTTGAAACACCAGGACTAGGACCACGATCGGGACGGTCACTAGTACAGAAGCAGCCATGATATTGCCCCATGGCAGCTCGTATTCAGTTGCACCGGACATCAGGGCAATCGCCACTGGCACGGTGCGAACTTCGTTGGATAGAGTAAAGGTGAGCGCGAACAGGAACTCGTTCCACGCACCGATGAAGGCAAGCAGACCAGTGGTCACCATCGCTGGCCACATCAGCGGCAGGAAGATCCGGCGCACAATGGTCAGCGGAGAAGCTCCGTCAACAACCGCAGCCTCTTCAAGCTCCTTCGGCAGCTCCTTCATAAAGGTGGTTAGCACCCACACAGTAAACGGCAGGGTCAACACCGTGTTCGGGATAATCAAACCCGGCAGAGAGTTGTAAAGTCCCATGGAGCGGATCAACTCATACATGCCGGAGAGGATCGCCACCTGCGGGAACATGGAGACAGACAGGATCGTCATCAACAACAGACCACGGCCCCGGAAGTGGATACGAGCCAGCGCATAAGACGCTGTCACTGCAATAATCAGCGACAGGACCACAACAGATGTCGCAACAATCACTGAGTTCAGAATATTGAGGCCAAACGGCTGCTCTTTGAAGATGGAGAAATAGTTTCCCATCGTGAAGGATGTTGGGAATACGGACGGATTGAACAGCTCCTGCCCACTACGGAAACTCGTGACAATCGCGTAATAGAACGGGAAGACCGAGAAAATCACGACCACAACAACCAGCGAGTAAAACAGAATAGACTTCATCTGTCTGTTCATGACTGTTCTCCTTCACCAGATTTCAATCCGCCAGCCACCACAGTAATGGTCGTCAACAAGGCAATCACAATGAACAGCAGCGTTGCAGCGGCAGAGCCGTAGCCAACTTCCTGGAAATCCACCAGCTGCTGCCTTGCATAGACTGACATGGACATGGTCGACGTAGAGCTGGACGTCAGCACGTAAATCAGATCGAACACACGCAGCGCATCAAGACTGCGGAAAATCACCGCAACAATGATTGCCGGACGGATCAGCGGCAACGTCACCTTGAAGAACACGCGGATCGGGTTGATGCCGTCCACGCGGGCAGCCTCATAGATATCACCCGGAAGCATCTGAAGGGCAGCAAGGGTCAGCAGTGCCATGAACGGTGTTGTCTTCCAGACATCCACCATGATCACAGCCCACATCGCGGTGGAAGGATCAGCCGTCCAGGCAATCGGCTCAGACAGAATGCCGACACTCAGCAGAATTTCGTTGATCACACCAAACTGGTCGTGAAGCATCCAGCCCCACATCTTGGCGGAAACAATGGTCGGGATCGCCCAGGGGATCAGAACCGCAGCACGCACAAGGCCGCGTCCTTTGAACTCCGCATTCAGGATCAACGCAATGAGAAGCCCGAACAGAGTTTCAAAACCAACAGAGATGACAGAGAACCAGAGAGTATTCCAAACCGCATTCCACCACTCGGCATCAACGAGAACGCCATAAGCCTCTCCGTCATAATACGAGAGATAGTTCTCAAAGCCGATGAATTGAGATTGGCTGAGATCTGTGAGGTTTGCGTCGGTAAAACCCAACCAGATGGTGCGAAGCAACGGCCAGCCTGCAACAGCGGCCAATGCAATCATCATGGGGGCGAGAAAAAGCCACGCGGCGCGCAATCTGGCAGAGCTCAGATTGGAGCGTTTTGCCTTACGAGTGGCTGTACCATCCTGCTGAAGAGCAAGGGTCATCCTCTGATCCTTGGTTTCTTTATTTCAGGGAAACTCCAAGGAACCACCCAGGAGCTCGGTTCAGTGTTGCGGCCATCGGGAGGCCGCAACACAGATCGCAAGTCTAGGGAGGAGACTTACCAGCCTTTACGCTTGATGCGTTTCAGGTTCTTTTCAAGCTTCGCAAGGGATGCCTCTGCTTCGGTTTTACCGGAAAGCACGTCATGCACTGCATTGTAAAATGCATTGGAAACTTTGTTGTAGTTAGAGCCAGTTGCACGGGATGGACGTGCCACAGCATTGGTGAAGGTATCTTTCAACTGACCCATGAACGGGCTTGCTGCAAGAACATCCGCATCAGAGTACAGCTCAGCAATGGTTGGGTTGTAAGACCCTTCGATAGCGCGCTGTTTCTGGCTCTTCTTGCTGGTCAGGTGCATTACAAGGCTTGCAGCTGCTTCTGGGTCTTTGGAGTATTTGGAAACAGCAAGCTGCCAGCCACCAAGAGTACCAGTCTGCTTTCCGTCTTCACCACCCTTAGGCAGAGCCATCACACCGATTTTGCCTTTGATCGGAGAATCGTCAGCCTGACCGAGAGACCATGCATAAGGCCAGTTCCGCATGAACACTGCATTACCGGACTGGAACACACCGCGTGCATCTTCTTCCTGATAGGAAAGAACACCGGAAGGTGCAATTGTACCGGTCCAGCTTGCTGCAAGGGACAGAGCTTTTACAGCTTTTTCGTTGTTGATGGTGATATCACCATCAGCGTTCACAACATCGCCGCCGCCGAAGCTGTCGACCCACTCAAGAGCGTCACAGGTCAGACCTTCATAAGCCTTAGCCTGATAAACAAAGCCCCACATTTTATTGTTGCCAGCAGCACGTTCTGCATCCTGGATCTTCTTCGCACTCGCGGTCAGATCACCCCAGGTTTCAGGAGCTTTTTCACCATGCTTTTCGAGCAGGTCTTTGCGGTAGAACAGCAGGCCAGCATCAGTGTACCAAGGCATAGCAACCAGCTTGCCCTTGTAGGTGTTGTTCGCAACGATTGGCTGGAAGTGCATGTCTTCTGCGCCATTGGAATATGGCTTCAGATCAGCAAGGTGGCTTCCCAGAATACCCGGCCAGATAACGTCAATCTGGAAAACATCAATATCAGAAGAACCAGAGCTCAGGATCTGCTGGTACAGCGCCAGCTGCTCGGTAGATGATGCAGGTGCAGCGAAAAACTTAACGGTGTTGCCAGTTTCTTTGGCCCACTCGGTTGCAGCACCTTTACAGAGCTTAGCACCCTGACCAACGCTACCACAAACAACGGTAACTTCAGCAGCCATTGCATAACCCGCAACGCCAGCCATACCAGCAACAGCAACAGCAGAACCTAATAATGTACGACGGATACCCATAATGGGACGCCTCCCTGTTTCGTCCATGGCCCTTGATTCAACGAATTCCCAATCGTTGTCCGGCCATTAATTACCCCTCCAGAGCGAAGGGCTCCCCAAACACTGGTCATCTTTCAAAAGATTCCCAAAGCGCTTTGAGACAAGCAAAGTTTAGTCACCGGTCTAAGTCAATAGTAAAAATCCGTAGGAACTTTTGTGAGGCTGTCCATCTGGCGTCATATTTTGCAACGCAGCACCCACAAAATAGCTGAATTCTCCTAAGTTTAGAGCCCACCATATGTGGTATTTTACTGCATCTCTGAAAAATATCAGTTTTCCACTGTCTCCGTTACCGTTTCCAAAGCGCTTTGGAAAAGACAAAGGTCCTACTGGATTTTAGGCAGACTTCTGGGCTAGATTTCATCCAAGCATGCGGGAGAAAAAGGGGCTATAAACAAGGCGCACAGCAAGTTTGAGCCATTGAATTATTATGAATCTTAAGAGTTTAGCCAATCACCTCGGTCTTTCACAAACCACAGTCAGCAGAGCTCTGAACGGGTATTCTGACGTGTCTCTCGCCACCCGAAACCGGGTTTCGGAGGCAGCAAAGACCTATGGCTATCGTCCCAATGTCAACGCACGCCGTCTGGCAACCGGACGCTCCTGCGTGATCGGCATCGCCTTCCCCACTGACATGAACATGTTTCTCGACCCGCATTTCATCGAGTTTCTGACAGGTCTTTCAGAGAAGGCATCCGAGCTTGACTACGACATCATGATCTCCTCCTCGCAGAGTGAAGAAGTGGACGTCTACCGCCGCTTTGCGGAAAAAGGCACAGTTGATCTGGTAATCCTGTCCAACGTGGATCTGAGTGAAGAACGCATCCGTCTTCTGCAAGACCTCAACATGCCATTCATCGTGCATGGCCGCACTGCCACCTGTGATAGCTACTCGTACATCGACATCGACAACTACGGCGTCTTCCACGAGCCCACAAAGATGCTGCTGGAAATGGGTCACGACAAGATCGCTATCCTCAACGGCCATCCAAACCGTGTCTACGCCATTGACCGGCTTAACGGCTGGCAGGATGCGTTGAAGGAAAGAGGCGTCACGCCGAACCCGAATTATATGCGTGCAGGCGCTATGTCAGAGGAAAACGGCTACACCTTCGCCATGGAGATCTTGAAGCTCAAAAACCGCCCGACTGCCCTGCTCTGCTCAAGTGTGGTCATGGCAAAAGGCGCGTACAGAGCCTGTAACGAACTCGGCATCAAGATCGGTTCTGAAGTCTCCATCGTCGCCCACGATGACAACGTGCCCCTCGCACAAGCATCTGACATGAACCCGCCACTGACCGTCACCCGCTCTCCACTGCGCGACGCAGGCCGGGAGATCGCAATTATGGCCATGAACTACCTCAAGGGCACAGACATCAAAGAGCTGCAATGCCTGTGGCACCCGGAACTTATTTTCCGCAAATCTGTAGGCGCACCGCCACGCACTGACATCTAGCCTAGGGAATTTACTCAGTTCCTTGAGTGGGATCATTGCCATACAACTTGAGTCTGAGGCTATAGTGTAACGTAGCTGCACATTCAGGTTGGGGCCCCTATGCCAACGCCAGTATTTATCGCTGAAAACACGACTAAAACCTATGTCACCAACGAGGTTGAGGTGCACGCACTTCGCGGTGTCTCCATGACACTCTTTGAAGGTGAAATGGTTGTGCTGCTTGGACCATCCGGCTCCGGCAAATCCACATTCCTGAACATTCTCGGCGGGTTAGACAATGCCACCTCCGGCACGGTCTCGTTCATGGGCAAGAACCTGACCGACTTCAGCGAAAGCGAACTGACCCGCTATCGGCGCGATTACGTCGGCTTCGTCTTCCAGTTCTACAACCTCATTCCCAGCCTCAACGCATGGGAAAACGTGGCTCTGACAACAGAGATCGCCAAGAACCCAATGGACCCGCAGGAAGCCCTGGAACTGGTCGGCCTCGGCAAACGCTCCTCCCACTTCCCGGCAGAGATGTCCGGCGGCGAACAGCAGCGCGTCGCTATCGCCCGCGCCATCGCCAAAAGACCGGAGGTTCTGCTTTGCGATGAACCCACTGGCGCGCTCGACACCAAAACCGGCACACTGGTTCTGGAAGCCTTACAGCGCATCAATCTGGAACTTGGCACGACCACCGCAATCATCACGCACAACACAGCCATTCAACAAATGGCGAACCGTGTTTATGTCTTCAAAGACGGTGCCATTGAGAGCACCCACGAGAACGAAACACCCATGCAGCCTTCGGAGGTTGCATGGTAGCTTTGCCCGTCCTTGACCGAAAAGTCATCCGCGACTTGAAACGCCTGTGGGCGCAAGTGCTCGCGATTGCTTTGGTCATGGCGTGCGGAGTGATGACGCTGATTCTCGCACAAGGCGCCTACCGCTCTCTCAGCCAGACACAGGAAACCTATTACGATCAGTACCGCTTCGGCCACATCTTCGCACAGGCCGTCCGTGCACCTGATCACCTGAAAGACCGCATCGCAGCCATTGATGGCGTAGCAGCTGTCGAAATGCGCATCGTCCGCTCCGCCATCCTCGACATTCCGCAGATGGCAGAACCCGCCGCTGGCATCGCGCTTTCCTTGCCCTCAGGCAGAAAGCCCGCCGTCAACCGCCTCTACTTACGCGCAGGCCGCTTGCCGGAGGGCTCTCGCACCAATCAGGTCGCTCTGGATTCTCGCTTCGCCAAAGCACATGGCCTCAACCCCGGCGACACTTTTAGCGCAATCTTGAACGGTAAGAAGCTCAACCTCGAAATAACCGGCATCATCCTCTCGCCTGAGTTCATCTACGCCCTCGGCCCCGGAGATCTGGTCCCCGACGACCGCCGCTTTGCAGTCTTCTTCATGGCTCAATCCGCCATGGAAGGCCTGTTCGACATGAAGAACGCGGCCAACGACATCTCCCTGAGGCTGCTCAGGGGCGCCTGCACACCTTGTGTGCTGGAACAACTCGACCGCCTGCTCAAACCATACGGCGGCACCGGCGCGTATAAACGCAAAGACCAGCAATCCCATGCCTTTCTGGATGCGGAGCTCACCCAGCTTTCCGCCATGGCAAAAGTACTGCCCCCCATATTCCTGCTGGTCTCCGCTTTCCTCGTCAACATGATCCTGTCCCGCCTGATCGCTCTGGAGCGGGAGCAGATCGGCCTCCTGAAAGCCTGCGGTTATTCCTCATGGTCCGTCGCAGGTCACTACGCCAAACTCGTCTCTTTCATTGCGCTTCTGGGTGTTGGAATCGGTTCCATTGCTGGCAATTACATGGGCAAGTTGATGACCCAGATGTATGCGCAGTACTTCTCGTTCCCATTCCTCGTGTTCGATGAAAGCCCGCACCTCTACCTCATCGCCGCCGCCATCTCGCTACTCGCTGCTTTGGGCAGTGCGCTCTCTTCCATCATGAAAGCCGCCCGCCTGCCACCCGCAGTCGCCATGCGTCCACCTGCGCCGCCACGCTTCCGCAGCCTCCTCTCGCTCAAGTCAAAGCGCGTGCGCATCCTGTCCCAGCTCAGCACCATGGGCCTGCGCCATCTCATGCACAATCCGGTCCGCAGCCTGCTTACCAGCCTTGGCGTCTCCTTCTCGCTGGCCTTGCTCGTCTCTGCGCTGTTCCTGACCAATTCCATGGACCACATGATCAATGTGGCCTTCAACAAAGCGGAAACCGCAGATGCCCGCCTGACACTGGCAGATGACAAAGCCCCCAGCGTGCTCGATGACATCCTGCGCCTGCCCGGCGTTCTCACCGCAGAAGCCTACAGACAAGAACCTGTCATCTTGCGCTTTGGTCCCAAAGAAAAGCGCGTTGCCATAACAGGCCGCCCAACCAACGCCAACCTCTCCCGCATTCTGGACCTTGATGAGCGCGCTATTGAAATGCCCCGCACCGGTCTCATGCTGCCAACTCACCTCGCCAACCAGCTGGGTGTAAAGCCGGGCGAGATGCTCACCGTAGAGCTCACCAAGCACAACTCCGTTGAGCGACAGGTCCGTGTCTCCGGCACTGTCACCAGCTACATGGGCATCTCCGCCTCCATGCACATCGACGCGCTGAACGCCCTTGTACCCACTGGCCCGCGCATCTCTGATCTGGCCATCAATATCGACCGTACACGGCTTGATGACCTTTACGATGCGGTCAAAGAAACTCCGGGCCTCGGCGGCATCGCCATGCAGATGCTCTCTCGCGAGAAGTTCCGCGAGCTCATGGACCAGAGCTTCACCTCCATGCTGGTGACCTACATCACCATCGCCGTCATCGTGGCCTTCGGCGTGGTCTACAACGCCGCCCGCATTCAGCTGTCAGAGCGGGGCCGCGAACTGGCCAGTCTCCGCGTTATCGGCTTCTCCAAACAGGAAGTCTTCCATGTCATTCTGGTGGAGATGGCCATGATTGTTCTGCTGGCACAGCCCATGGGCTGGCTCATCGGCTATGGCATGGCAGCAGGCATGATACAGGGCCTCGCCAGTGATCTCTTCCGCGTGCCACTTGTGGTGCTGCCAAGCACCTACGCCATCGCCAGCTTTGTCATTCTCACAGCCGCACTGGCCTGTGCGCTTATCGTGCGCCGCCGTGTGGGCAAACTTGATCTCATCAAAACCTTAAAAACGAGGGAATAGGAATGAACGGTAAATACGTCAAACGAGGCGCATATATTGCTGTCGCCCTGCTCGTTCTTCTCCTCATTGGTTGGGCCTTGCGGGAAAAGCCAATCTCCGTTGAAACAGCCAAAGTCACTCGCGGCGACCTGATTGTCACCGTGGAGGAAGACGGCAAAACCCGCGTCAAAGAGATCTACAAAATCTCCGCCCCAATCGCCGGACGGGTGGACCGTTCTCTGCTGGAAGTCGGCGACAAAGTATCTCGCGGTGAAACAACCGTTGCCACTATCAACCCGCTCACGACCCCGTTCATGAACGCCCGCACCAAAGCAGAGGCACTGGCAGGCGTTGAAACCGCTAAAGCCGCCATCACACTGGCAGAAGCTGAGCTCGCCTCCGCCAAGGCAGAGCACAAACTGGCCAAGTCAGAGCTCATCCGCGCCCAACGCCTCAACCGCTCCAAAACCATCTCTGACGCCCAACTGGAGCGCGTGGAAATCGACGTCACCTTGAAAGCCGCCAAGGTGCAAAGCGCTGAAGCACAGATCGCCCAGCGCAACAGCGATCTGCAAAGTGCCAAAGCCCGCTTGATAGAGCCTCACATCGCCCAAGACCCCGAACGGTCTGAAGAGCTGGCCGTCCGCATGATCACCCCCATCAACGGCGTCGTCCTCAATCTGGCAGTCGAAAGCGAGCAGACCATCCAGTCTGGCGCATTATTGATGGAACTGGGTGACCCAGCAGATATCGAGGTGGTCGTCGACCTGCTTTCCACGGAAGCAGTCAAAATCACAGAGGGTGCAAAGGCAACATTGGTTGATTGGGGAGGCAACACCTTGAAAGCAACGGTTCGCCGCATTGACCCTGCTGGCTTCACCAAGGTCTCAGCCCTCGGCATCGAAGAACAACGCATCAACGCTATTTTGGATCTGGACACCCCGGCTCTGGAACTCGGCCACGGCTTCCACCTGCGCGCCGCCATCGAAACATGGCACGGCAAAAACGTCCTGCGCATCCCCATGACAGCCCTCTTCAGAGAAGGCAACGACTGGGCCACCTTCAAAGTCATCGACGGCAAAGCCCAACTCCAACTCCTGACCATCGGCGCCTTCAACCAGGACATGGCCGAAGTCCGCACTGGTTTGAACCAGAACGACACCGTGATCCAGTTCCCAGGAGATACGGTCTCACATGGCACAGCAGTGGTGGCGGAGTGAGGGAAGAACATCTCAAGAATTCTCTTCGACGCAACAGTCGCAATTAATAAGATTACAACCATGAGATAAATACTTAGATAATATTTCAATATTGCCGAGCGAAATAAAAGAACCACATGAGAATATAACTTTAACTACATGTGAGCAGGTAAAATGAATCGCACTTCAAAATCTAAGGTATGGAGTAAGGCCAAAAAAATAAAAGGTAAAAATCCAAGTAAGTACCGCCAAGACCCCTATGGCAAAACTATTCACTATAACAGTCATGGGAAAGCAAGCCCTATGGGCTGGGATGTTGACCACATCAAACCAAAGTCCAGAGGCAGTAATGACAACATACGGAATCTACAAGCACTTAGTTCTGGCATTAATAGGAGTAAGGGCAATAGCTTAGTTAAAAAGAGCCGTCATTCCAAATGCAACAAGTAGAATCGAGAAGATATCCGACTTACAATCGGACCTTCTCTGCCTCTCTCTCCCGCCGGGCCAGTTCCATCTTCCACCAGCGATCTCGCAGAGTGACGCGGTTTTCGCGGTAGCGGTCTTCCAGCACATCCATGTGGGCCACACGGTCTGTCCGGAAGGCGCGGAAGTCCTTGCGCAGCTCACACCACGCCACGATCATTCGAGAATGTGCAAAGAAGGTCAGGCTCAGCGGCCATATCAGGCGCTCGCTCATCTCACCCTGCGCGTCCTCATAAGTCAGCCGCAACTTGTTCTGCCCGCGAATAGCCTGCCGCACATCCTTCAGCTCAATCCGTGCGGTGGGAATCGGCTCCACCCCAAAATCCGGCGCATAGAGCGGGGCTTCAATAAACTCGTCCCGCGCTTCGGGAGACAGCACCGCCGCAATCTTGGCAATCACATCGCTGGCTGTGCGAATAAGCTGTTCATCCCCTCGCACCTGAACGTGGCGCAGGCCCATCATCACCGCTTCCAGCTCATCACTGTTGAACATCAACGGCGGCAGATCGTACCCCTCATCCAGCACATAACCGACACCCGCCTCCCCGCGGATCGGCACTCCGGTCGATTGCAGGCTGACAATGTCGCGGTAAAGCGTGCGAACAGAGATTTCCAGCTCCTCCGCCATCGCATCACCGGTCACCGGCCCACGGTGACGTCGCAACAACTGAACGACCTGCAGCAACCGATCTGCCCTGCGCATGTAATCCTCCGGAAAGTTTCTGCCAGAAATTTTGGGAACGCCAAACACTCCTGACACAATGCTGTCAGGAGCACCTTGCTACCAATCCCCCACGAAACACAAGCGGAGAAAGCAAATGCTCACACATCACAAATTCAGCGCCAAACTCGATGGCGTCAGCGCAAGCCCGTTTTGCCTGAAAGTAGATATCCTGCTCGCCATGGCAGGCCTCTCCCACGATGTTCTGGAAGGCCCGGCAGCCCTGCAAACCGCCCCAAAGGGCAAGCTGCCTGTCATGAAGGACAACGAAGAGCTCATTGCCGATTCCGAGTTCATCAGACGGCATTTGGTGGTCAATTATAACGCTGATTTTTCAGGAGGTTATTCTGAAGCCGAACTGGCTGTTGGGCACGCCTTCATGCGCATGGCAGAACATTCATTGTACTTCGTCACCGTCTGCACCCGCTGGCTACCAGATGAGAATTTCGCCATTATTGAAGACCAATTCTTCGGTATCTTGCCACCAGAAATGCGCAGCTCTCTTGCAAACGAATCTCGCAAAAGCGTCATCGCCAAAGTCAACAACCATGGCTACGGTCAGCACACATGGAAAGAACGCCTCGCATTGGGCCGTGCAGACCTGCAAGCCATCTCCACCCAACTCGGTGACAAACCATTTCTGCTCGGCGACCGCCCCTGCTTTGCTGATGCCGCCATCGGCGCCCAAATCCTCTGCACCCTCTCCAACCTGCCCTTCTCCGGCTGGAGAAAGACCGTCGAGCAGTTCCCCAACCTTGTCGCCTACGCTAACCGGATCAAAGAAGCCTACCCGGAGGAGGCAACCGAAGCCGCCTAATCAACACCCCCGCCGGATTGGTGCGTCCGGCGGGGGCTTGTCACATTCACTGCGACTGCTTCAAATACGCAATCACACCCTCAGCATTCTTCGCCGGATCACTCACCGGATACATAACGTGTTCCACCACACCATCCTTGATGATCATGGTGAGCCTTTTCAGCAGAACCATGCCTCCTGCCTCAAAAGTCGGCAACTCCATCGCCTTCGTCAGTTCCAGTTCCTCATCAGAAAGCAAAGCAAACGGCAGATGCAAACGATCAGCAGCTTCAGCCTGAAACGCTGTCGACTGAGTAGAAAGCCCAAACACCGCTTTTGCCCCAAACGCTTTTAACTCACCAAAGTGATCCCGGAATGCACAGGATTGAGGCGTACATCCACGAGCTCCGGGAATGAGATCCCACCCTTCAATTAGCCCTTCATTTGGAGGGCTCGTTCTAGGATAGGCATAGACAACAGTGCGGCCCTGTAACGCTGACAAATCAATCATCTCAGCATTGGTTGTCCGCAGTTTCAGCGCCGGAAGCTGCTGCCCAAGCAAACTCTTAATGTCAGTCACAACCACTCAAACCTTCTCCAATAAAAACCCCGCCGAACTAACTCATCCGGCGGGGCTATCTCACTCATAAAACATCGCCGCTAAGCATCTTGGGTCATCAGCTGCTGGTTCTTGCGTGCCATCACTTGCCGCACCACAACAGGCAGCATCAACACTCCACCGATTGCCATGGTTTGCAAGCCCGGCGCGACGAAGAACATCGCCGCAAAGGCCGTCCAATACCGCTCCAACTTGTTCAGACCAGCCAGCATGTAACCAGAGAACGCCACACCCAGCAGACCAATGCCACACATGGCACCCGCCAGAGTTACGGTCAGGTCGTACCAGGTGAACTCCGGCGTCACCAACAGCAGTGCTGGAGAATAAACGAACACAAACGGTACCAATGCTTTTGCGATACCAAGACGGAACGCCGTGTTACCTGTCTTGAACGGGTTCGCCCCCGCAATCCCCGCCCCTGCATAAGCAGCCAGCGCCACAGGCGGTGTAATGTCCGCCAGTACTCCGTAGTAGAACACGAAGAAGTGCGCCACCAGCGGCTGAACGCCCAGCAAGGCAAGCGCAGGTGCAGCAATGGAAACCAGAATGATGTAGGTCGCCGTTGTTGGAATACCCGCGCCCATGATGATGCAGGCAATTGCCGTAAACAGCAGCGTGAAGAACAGCGTCAGCCCATTCTGCGTCACATACTCAGCAAGCATACCGGACGCGATAAATCCGCCCAGATCAGACGCCGCCTGTGTCACCACAAACGAAAGCCGGAAGCCCGTTCCCGTCAGCGTCACCACGCCAACAATGATGCCAACAGCCGCAGCAGCAGCCCCAACAGCCAGCGAGTACTTGGCCCCAGTCGCCAGCGATTCAATCAGGTCTTTAAGACCCATCCGGTTATGCGGGTTTAAAATACCCACAACCACACAAGCGGTAATCCCCCACACAGCAGCAAAATCAGGCGTTTTACCGGAGATGATCAGGTAAACCAGAATGCCCAGCGGAATGACGGAGAGCCAGTGCTGCTTCATCACCACCAACGCTTTCGGCAGCTCATCCTTGGTCAAACCGCGCAAGCCAAGTCGCTTGGCTTCCAGATGCACCATCACGAAGATGCCGAAGTAATGCAGCATTGCCGGGAACATCGCCGCAAGCAGCACCTCACGATACGGGATCTCTAAAAACTCCACCATGATGAAGGCAGCAGCCCCCATAATCGGCGGCGTAATCTGCCCACCCGTTGATGCCGTCGCCTCAACGGCCCCAGCGAAATGCGGCGGATACCCAACCTTCTTCATCGCGGGAATGGTGAGTGACCCTGTCGTCACCGTGTTAGCAATGGAACTGCCGGAAATCGTGCCCAGCATGGCAGAGGAGAAGATCGCAACCTTCGCAGGCCCGCCTGCATAGCGTCCGGCAATCACAGAGGCCAGATCAATAAACAACTGCCCAAGGCCAATGCGCGTGGCTAAAACACCAAACAAAACAAACAGGAACACATACTTGGCAACCACCCCAATAGCGATGCCGTAAATGCCCTGGTTCGTCATGTAAAGGTGATTGATTAGCCCCGTCCAGCTCGCCCCCGGATGCCGCAGAGCGCCCGGTGCGTACATGCCGAACACCGCATAGCCAACAAAGATTAGTGCAATCAGCGGCAGCGTTGGCCCGACGGACCGGCGCGCAGCTTCCAGCACCAGCACCAACAACACGGTGCCCATGAACACGTCAATCGGCGCAGGAGCCCCAACACGGGAGGCAACCGCCTCAGCTGGCAGCAGTGGCAAATACATTGCCGCGGCCACAGCCATCACCGCCAACACGATATCCCACAGGTGCACTCCACTCGGGCGCCACCATGTGGAAGGTGCAGGTTGGCTGCTCGTGCTCTTGATGAAACTGAAAAGAACAAACACCAGCCCCAGCACAAACGAGAGGTGAATGCCGCGATGGACAAGCTCTCGAATAAGCCCGAAGCCGGACGCGTAATAATGATAGAGCGACATGGCAACAAGTGCCGCTGTTATAACAACAGCAAGCACCGGACCAGCCGCTCGGAATGTAAGGTCTGGATCGTATTTCCGTTCCAGATCCTCAAGGGATTGATCTGTCGTATCCTGAGACATCAGCCCTGCGTTTCGTTGAGATTGAAAACAGCAGCGCCCGGCAGATGTCTACCGGGCACCGCAAAATCATCAAAGGTGACCAAACCTTACTTGATCAGACCAGCTTCTTTGTAGAAACGCTCGGCACCCGGATGCAGCGGCACACCAAGACCGTCCGTTGCAGTTTCCATGGTGATGGTTTTGCCTTTGGAATGGCCAACATCCAGCAGCTTGCGGGTCTTGTCGTTCCACATCGCTTTGGTGATGTTGTAGATCAGTTCGTCCTCTTCTTTCGCGCTGGTGATCCACTGTGCACCAACGGTCAAAGTGGTTGTTGCATCAACACCCTGATAGGCACCAGATGGAATGTCGGAGCTTGCAAAGAAGCCGTATTTCTCAACCAGACTTTCAGCTTCCGGACCAGTGATCGGAACGATCTTGATGTCTTCAGCAGACGCCAGCTCAACCACAGCACCGGTTGGGAAACCAGCAACCACGAAGAACGCATCAACCTTGCCGTTACGCAGAGCTTCCGCCGCAGCAGAACCCTTCAGCGCTTCAGCAGTGATGTCAGAGGTGGAAAGGCCATAAGCTGCAAGGATCAGGTTCGCATCCGTGTATGTGCCAGAACCCGGCTCATCCAGAGACACGCGCTTGCCCTTCAGGTCAGCAACAGAGTTGATGCCGCTGTCAGCTTTTGCAATTAGATGAATATGCTCTGGGAACAACGCTGCGATGGAGCGCAGATCCTTCATCGGCTCTTTGCCTTCCATGGTACCAGTACCGGAAAACGCCCAGTAAGCAACGTCAGACTGTGCGAAACCAGAGTTACGCAGGCCGGAGTTGATCGCATTCACATTATCAACGGAACCACGGGAAGAAACAGCAGAAGCAATCAAACCCGGTACACCGCAAGACCCACCAGCATCACAGGCACGAGAGCCCGGAGGATTGGAGATCGCATTGGCGATCATGCCGCCAACCGGGTAGTAGGTGTAAGCTGTACCGCCTGTGCCAATGGTAAAGAACTTAAGGTCCTGCGCCAAAGCCTGACCAGAAAACAGCGCCGCGCCGCCAACAATAGCTGCAGCTGTCGCCAATTTAGTAATGGAAGATAGAAGCGTCATAGCCCCCCCGGGAAATATACGAGAGACAGGATACTCTACGGCGTAGAAGCGCCATAAAATCGTCTGCCCCAAACACTATGAGAAGTCTGAGCAGTCACCGGAAAATCAAAAAGGACGCTCGACTGGTGTAATGAAGTGAACAAGAAACATTCACGCGAATTAGAAAACACGCTTCAACCAGAGATCGCAAGCGAAATACGAGATTTTTCGTAGGCAAGCGCAAGAAAATGTAATTTCAGGTCATTCCAAACGCGATTGACGCATGAATATGTCAGACAAAGTCTGATTTCGGAACAAAAGCTACAAAACCCATTCATGAGCCAAATTCCGCAAGAATTGCGAAGCACGTGCAAATTCAATTGAGTACAGTCCTGATACTACAAATTTGAGCGTGCACGTTCTCTTCGCTATAGACCGGATGGGTGCACATATGATTCATTGGGCTCCGCTGCAATGAAGGAGTGATTTTATGAGGGTAAGTGGCAAAAAGATGCTTCTGTTACTCGTTGTTCTGGTTGGCTTGCTGTTTGCTATCGGTGGCGCTGTTGTCTGGTGGATGATGCAACAACCCATGTTCAAGCCGGGCACCGTTGCCCAGCGCGCAGACCTGACCCCCGTCGGCATCTCCGACGACTTCTGGGAAGTCGCACCAGATGTGAAGCTGAAACACTTCTCAACCGGCGAAGGCCGCAACATCCTCTTCATCCATGGTGGACCCGGCATTCCAACCATGGCAAGCGCTCCGGGTTTTGACCTGCTCTCTGACGAGTACCGCGTCAACTACTACGACCAGCGCGGTGTAGGCCGCTCCACACGCCCCTTCGACCGCTTCCCGGCAGAAGACAGCACATGGACAAAGATCCAGCTGCTGGAAAGCACCCTCGGCATCTCTCAGCAACTGGCAGATATTGAACGCATCCGCAAACTGCTGGGCGATGACAAGCTCATCCTCATGGGCCACTCCTACGGCGCCCTGCTCGCCTCCCTCTATGCCGCCGAGTTCCCTGAGAATGTCGATAAGCTCGTCTTGCTCAATCCGGCAGACCTGCTCATCTTCCCCTCTGGCAACAAAGGCTTGTTTGAGAACGTTCGTGAGCTCCTGCCAGAGCGGGACCACAAAGCCTACGACAAATGGCAGCGTCGTTATCTGGATCTCGGTCAGGTCTTCAAAGAAGATGAAGCCAGCCTGCAGCAGTTAGATGCAGACTTCCTGCCATACTTCATCAAGGCCACAGGTGACACCATCAAAGGTGCCCCGCCAATCTCACAGGATCTCTTCGGCAGCTGGTACACCCGCGCTCAGTTCTTCGGCCTTGGCAGACGCCATGACTGGAGCAAACATATGGGCAACATCACCGCTGACACGCTGATCATCCATGGCGACAAAGACTTCCAGCCACTCGCAGTCTCCGAAATCTATGAGGACGCGATCCCAAACGCAAAACTGGAACGCATAGAAGAAGCCGCCCACTTCCCGCACTTCAACAACCCAGAAGAACTGGCCGGCAAACTACGCCCGTTCCTGAACAAGTAACCACCACAATATGCATGCTCCCGGTCAGTCTGGGAGCATGCTGCAAGCTCATTAGATGCATAGCCCCTCTTGCTATGAAAAAGGCAGGAATGAACAAACTACGACAAGCTGATGAATTTACTTTGTGATAAAATTTGATAGGTTGCCCCCATATTATTCACACAAGCAGACTGGCCAGCCTCCCATATCAAACAACATCAAAGGTGCCCTTTGGGCACTGCTGGCAACCGCGTTGTTCGTGCTCACAACCGCACTGGCAAAGATCGCAGCCACAGACTATCACATCCTGCAAATATTGTTTTTTCGTCAGTGCTTTGTCTTCATCTCAGCATTGCCAGTGCTTTTGCATAGTTTCCCACACGGATTTAAAACAAAGAACCCGCTCCAACACGCCTTCCGTCTGACAGGTTCATTCATTGCACTCTCCTCTGGGATTTGGGCGGTCACCGTTCTCCCACTCACAACGGCAACGACCCTCAGTTTTGCGAAGGCTTTTTTCGTGGCACTCCTCGCTGCATTTTTCTTAGGAGAAGCCCTCACAAGAACCCGCATCTTCGGCATCCTTTCGGGCTTCAGTGGAGTACTCGTTGTTATGCGTCCCGGTCTCGACGGCTTTGCCAGCCTCTACACTCTCATTCCGATTTTGGGCGCATTGGGTGCTGCCGTTGCTCTCATATGTGTACGCAAGCTTTCACAAACAGAATCCACAGCCACATTGCTGGCCTATCAAGCAATATTTATTGGCTTCATGTCCGGCCTTCCCATGTTCTGGCTTTGGAAGACACCAGACCTTTACGGCTCGCTCCTGCTCGCAACCATGGGTCTTACCGCCACCATAGGCCAGTGGACCATCATCAAAGCCCTGAGACTGGGTGAAGCCAGCATAATCGGCACAATCCAGTATGTCGCCCTGCTCTACGCCGCCCTGCTCGGGCTTGTCCTCTTCTCCGAGCTGCCAGACACCTTCACCCTCATCGGTGCAGCGGTCATCATCTTCTCCGCCCTTTACATGATGCAAAAAGAACATCGCCGGAAAGCAGCGATCAAACCAACCTAGCGCAGCGCAGAGTGAGGGGAATAACTTTTCGGACGGCCAGCAAAACGGGCTGCCCGTCTACCACAGGACCAGAAACCCCGAGCAACGCAGAAAAAACGCATTCAACGCAAACGAACGCACAAAACAACGCAAAGCAGATATCCCCGCTTCAGATGCCCTCGCCTAAAGGTAGGGAACCAGAATATCTGAGAGCACAGAGCCCTTCGGATAGGCGTAGACGCTGCCCTGCTCATAAACGTAAGGCGCAACTTCAAGACCAGCCTCAGCGCAAATGAGTTGGCCGCCCAGCACATCCCAGCTGTTCACGCAGCCATTGTAGGCGCCATCCACCTGTCCCGTCGCCGCCTGACACAACGCCCACGCCGCAGACCCGCAAATACGGATTTGATGCTGCCCTAACACCAGCCGATTGGCCTTGTTGAGGAAATCGAGATTATTCTCCTGCTTGTAGTTAAAGCACAAGTTCACCACCAGCTCATGGTCACAGGCCTGTCTGGGTCGCAATCTCTTGCCATCCTCAAACGCCCCTATCCCCCGCGCCGCATAAATCGTACGGCGGTGAAAAGGCGCATGGATAACAGCAACCGCTGGTCCCTGCTCATCAACAAAAGCCATGGAAATACAAAAGTCTGGCCGCCCGTAAAGGTAATTGGTCGTCCCATCAATCGGGTCAATCACCCAGCACGGCGGTTGCAGCTCACCGCCTGTTTCTTCCCCCTTGAAACCATGTTCCGGGAAGGCGTCACTCAACGCCTGCTTGATGCGCCGCTCAACTTCACAGTCCGCTTCACTCACGTAATCCAACAAGCCTTTGCTGCCAATCTGCAGCTTGTCGCGGTCATGAAAGACCTCAAGAGCATAAGCACCAGCCTCCTCTGCAATCAGTCTGGCTGTGGTGAGTATCTCTTGCTGCATGGCGGGCACCTTCGCTGGTTATGACCGTCTGGTTGTGCCCTTAAGGTATTGAGCAGTTCATTCAAAAGAGCAACTTCGTATCAGGACTACCTTCAGCCTTAGCCGCTAGCCTTTATCAGGAGTAGAAATGAGCTGGACTGAAACCTGATGAATCGAGAACTGCCCCTGCTCTACGCGTGCCTTGCTCTGGCCGGAACCATTCCGTTCATCGCCGGAGCCATAGGTTTATCAGTGGGTTACTCATTTCTGCCACTGGTGGGCGCAACTGTCATCGCAGTCAGTTTATATGCCCTTGTCATCCTCTCCTTCATGGCGGGAAGCCAATGGGGCATGTTCTTCATCGCTCCTCACCCAAGGCGCGCATGGCTGCTGTTATGGAGCAACTTTGTCGCACTATCCGGCTGGTGCCTGTTCCTGTTTACCGCTCCAATCATCTTCATTCTCGGACTTATCATCCTCTTCTCGGGCATGCTGTTTGTTGATTTCTATTTGCAGAACCTGGAAATCACATCGCGAAACTACCTCGGCGTACGCATCACAGCCACCATCATCACGCTCATCGCACTGGGCGTCATCGCCCTCAACGTCTGAGGTTTATCCCCTCTCGACAACCTAAAACCCACCCACAAACGAAAAATGCCAGCAAGGTCTCCCTCACTGGCATCATAAAATCTAACTGTTTGGCAACGCTTACATATTGATAGAGCGCCACAACATGGTAGACCGGTTCCCACTCCGACAATACGCCAAAACAGGCCTAGGCGCTTCCGCCAGAAAATCAATCAGTTCCTGACCCGCTTCAGCAAAATCTGTCCCCGGTCCGATTGGAATGTAAATGTGCTCCAGACCCTGCTCTTCAGCTGCTCCAGAAACCTCCAGATAAGTCGGCTGGTTCGGTGCTTCATCATCCGGTCGGTTACAGACGATAGACCGGAAACCCTGCTCACGTGCCTTCTCCATGTCCTCAGGATAGAGCTGCCCGGCAACCCAGTAGTCCTCGGCAAGTTGACGCGCACGCAGCTGGCCACCACCGCCACCTGAAATTTTCTGAAGTAGATTAGAGAACATTGACTGGCACTTTCAAATAGGTTTGACCGGTTTCGTTTTCTGCCTCAGGCAAACGACCGGCTCTCATATTCACCTGAATGCTCGGCACAATCAGGTTAGGCACATCAAGCGTTGCATCCCGAGCTTCGCGCATTTCGACGAACTTTTCACGACTAGTACTATTACCTACGTGAATGTTTTCCGCTTTCTCAGCTGCAACGGTTGTTTCAAACAAAATCTCACGCCCATTTGCACCATAGTCATGGCACATGAACAAACGCATTTCGTCAGGCAAACTCAACACTTTATGGATGGAAGCATACAGCACAGATGCGTCCCCGCCCGGGAAGTCAGCACGCGCAGTGCCGCTATCCGGCATAAACAACGTATCCCCCGCAAACGCCGCATCACCAATCACATGCACCATGCACGCTGGTGTATGCCCCGGCGTATGCATCGCAAAGGCTTTCAAATTCCCGATCTGGTAGGTATCCCCGTCCTGAAACAGCTTGTCGAACTGGCTGCCATCGCGTGCAAACTCAGTGCCTGCATTAAACACTTTACCAAACACGCCCTGAACAACTGTCACCTGCTCACCAATGCCAATCTTGCCACCCAGTTTCTGCTGAATATACGGCGCAGCAGACAGGTGGTCCGCATGCACATGGGTTTCGAGCAGCCATTCCAGCTTCAGATCATTCTCGCGGATGTACGCAATGATTTCATCGGCATGCTCAAAGCTGATGCGCCCTGCCGGATAGTCGATATCCATCACACTGTCGATGACCGCACATGCCTTTGTTTCCGGGTCTGTCACCACATAAGTGATGGTGTTCGACACCGGATCAAAGAAATCCTTGATCTCCACTTTCTGATCCATCTGCACAGGATAGCTGCTCATAACCTTCTCCCACCTAAATCCATGATTTATCAATGAAACACATGACAGATCAGGCCTCTTTCAACGCTCTTCGCATTGAGAGGCTGGCAACCAGTCTCGCGACCAGCATCCCCGCCGTCATGCATAAAACAAACACAATCGCCTGAGGCGACAGCAATGAAACTGAAACCAGTGCAGGACCCGGACACAGACCGATTAATCCCCATCCCGCACCAAATGTAGCTGACCCAAAAATCAACCGTTTATCGATCTGCTGAAACGTTGGAATCCGAAAGTCATCCGCCACAAACGGACGCGGTAGAAAGCGCGCTAGACGGAAAAACGGAAAAGCCACCAGAATGGCGCCACCCATCACAAAGGCGAGACTTGGATCCCAATTTCCAAACACATCAAGGAAGTTTTGCACCTTCAAAGGATTGCTCATTCCCGCAACAACCAGCCCCGCCCCAAACGTCAGGCCAGCCAAAAAACCAGCGATGATCCGTTGCATGTTATCCCCCCACCACGTGGCGAAGGACGAACACAACAGCAATGCCGACCGACATAAAGGTGATCGTCGCAGCCAGCGAACGAACAGACAGGCGCGATAAACCACAAACACCATGCCCACTCGTGCATCCGCTTCCAAACACCGAGCCAAAGCCAACAAGAGCCCCTGCAATCGCAATCAGCGTCAGGTCTCCTGTAAACACCTGCTCAATCTCAAATCCCCCTGCCATCAGCAGCAGAGGCGCAAGAACGATCCCAACAACAAACGACAGTTGCCAGCCCTTCTCACCATGCACCCAGGCCGACTTGCCATTGGCAAGCGTACCTGTTTCAAACAAACGGCTATAAATACCGCTAATCCCCGCAATCCGCCCATTGGCGAGCAACAGGATGACAGTAGACAAACCGATTAAAACGCCTCCGGCTAACGAGGCATATGGGGTAAACTCAGTCATGTTTTATACTCGTTCTTTCCCCTGCAGAGGAAAGTTCGGTTGATGGAGAAACTAACCAGGGCATGCGCGATACCATGATCAAAATGTATGTTTTCTAATTTAGTTTTCTCTAATATATAAGTCGATTTTGGAGAGTCAAGTCACAACCGGCAGCAATTATGCCAATCGCCTAATACTCATCGCCAGTTGCGCAGATTGATCACCTCCCTTAGGCTTGCCGTATACGTAAAGAAACGACCCTAAATCGCTGTTGGGAGATGAATTTGGGAAAGCGTCGTTTCTGCTTGAAATACAAAGGGATGGATATGATTGACGAAGACCTGAAAGGTGAACTTGAGCTTTTTCGCGATAATGTAAAGCGGTTCATCGAAGCAGAGATTCTCCCGCACTACGACGAATGGGAGAAGGCAGATATCTTCCCGCGTGACATCTGGAACAAGATGGGCGAGCAAGGCCTGCTCTCTGTAGACACCCCGGAAGCATATGGCGGGTTCGGCACCAACTTCCTGTTCTCCATGGTCATCATTGAAGAGTTCACCCGCGCCAACTGTTCTGGTCTGGGCGTTTCTCTCAGCGTGCATTCCGACATTGTTGCCCCTTATATCCTCAATCACGGCAGTGAAGAGCAGAAGCAAAAGTACCTGCCAAAAATGGTAACAGGCGAGTGCGTCGGCGCCATCGCGATGACTGAACCTGCAGCAGGTTCTGACCTTCAGGGCATCCGCACAATCGCACGCAAAGACGGCGATGATTACATCATCAACGGCAGCAAAATCTTCATCACCAACGGCCAGCATGCAGATATTGTGATCGTTGTGGCTCGCACAAATCTGGACGTCTCCGGCTCCAAGGGAACCAGCCTTTTCCTCGTTGAAGCTGACAACCCGGGCTTCAAACGCGGTCAGAACCTCGACAAGATCGGTCTGCATTCCTCAGACACATCCGAGCTCTTCTTTGAGGACCTCCGCGTCCCAGCCAGCGCTTGCCTCGGCAGAATGGATGCTGGCTTCCACATCATGATGAACGAGCTCCCACGCGAACGACTTACCCTCGCTGTTGGCGCTGTTGCAGGTGCGGAAGGCGTACTGGCAATGACGGCTGACTACGTCAAAGAACGTCAGGCCTTCGGTCGCCCTGTTGCTACCCTTCAGAACACCCGCTTCAAAATGGCAGAAATGGCAACCGACGTCCGCACCCACCGCGCGTTCGTTGACGAATGCTGCCGCCTGTTCCTGGAAGGCAAGCTCGACAACACAACCGTCAGCATGGCCAAACTCGGCACAACGGAAATGCAGGGCCGTGTTGTAGACGGCTGCCTCCAGCTCCACGGCGGCTACGGTTATATGAGAGAATACGGCGTTTCCCGCGCCTTCGTAGACGCCCGCGTTCAGCGCATCTACGGCGGGACCTCAGAAATCATGAAGGAACTGATCAGCCGCGAAGTGCTGGCTTAAACTTCTTCAGGGGGAGGCTTTGGTCTCCCCTTTTGCTTATTGCACCAGCTTGTTGCGGACAACGCGCAGCTCATCAAACCGCATCACATCGTTTTCGGATGTCCAAAGATGCTTGCCTTCCCCTCTAAGGATGGTCCCAAGCTCAGGGCTGTAGGCATATTTGGTAACAATATCCTCACCCTCTGCGCTAACGGTTTCAAGCGTCACATCAAGTACATCGTAGGCGCAACTGCCAACCTGTAAGCGGTCAGGCTCACCAACGGAAAACTTGTAGGGCACGTCCCTGCGTACAAGATCTTCGTTCTCGAACACATCAATGGATGCTGTCCAGATCTTACCAACTTCCAGCGGAAAGAACTCAGCAAACGGTGTATCTGGCACGTAAGTCCGATTAATGTGAGCCCCTCGTTCATAGGAAAGGAACAAACCCTTCTCATGAACATGTATCTGGTCACGCACCACCACATATCGCTCATTCAAATGCAGCTCTGTAACCTGTCCGTCCTCTTCAAGTCGAACAAACAAACGTACGGGAATACTGCTGTTTATGAGGACCATTCCGGTTTTCATCGTGTCTGCGGTTGGGCACACTTGTGCAACAGCCGCGCCACCAAAGAGTACGCTTCCCAGAAGTCCTAAAATTGTTTTGCTTATAACGCCGGAGCTTTGCATCGATCTATCATGTAGATTTATTCTTCTATTTATGGACGCTTATCTAGCAGCATTCTGAAAAAAGAGGATTGATATATACGTTATGCCCATTAGTCACTTTGAACTACGTATATCAACATAACACTTTGGTTAGTGCACTGATATTGCTGCTTAATTACAAACCAAGACGTTCAGTAATCCTCAATGCGTCGGTGTTGCGCTTTGACGCATGCAGCTTCAGGTAGGCTAAAATAGCGCTGATCCGGATACCGCGGTTCGCAATCCAGCGGTTTCTGTTGGATGGATGAGAAATACTGCGGTGGTGCAATGCCACCGGCAACCATTGGTCATTCAGCACCGGCGCACCCGAAGACCCAGGCAGGGTATCACTTGAGTAAGTTATGAAGTGGTCATGAACACTCAGGATTTGGCTGTTGCGAAGAGAAAGACTCTTCAACCCGCCATTGGGATGATGAATGATTGAAACAGACTCACCTTTCACCGCCTTGCCAGATTGAGGCAACAGCTTCAAAGAACCAAAGTCAGAGAGTGACCGGGCCTCTTTATTCCCCTCTTCAACAGAGACGAAACTGAAATCCAGATTGTTACTCGTGCTGGTAAAGAAGATCTCATCCGTGATCGAGAACTCTGCCGACCGCCCAAGCGAAAAATCCTCATCCATCTCATATTGAAAGATAGCCGAGGCCTGCGCTGCTGATTGCCGCGACCGGATCACATGATTATTGGTCAGAAGCAGGTTCGGCCCAACCATAAAGCCAGACCCAGCCCCTGCCGGAATACGTCCACCCCGATAAAGCTGAACCTTGCAGATAGACCGCGCAGCCACGACCCCACGGCTGAGGTAGTTGATCGGGAAGATGTCAGAAACACCCATGATCCGCTCAAAGGCAGTGTTATCCCCCTCCGGGATCAAACTCTTGCGCACATGCAGGCGTTCCGGTTCATCCCAAACAGCATCACCAAACTCGCCTGTCCCATGTTCACTTGCCGGGCCGCAATCACATCTATCCTCACGCGAGTTCGCCATTTTGAAATCTCACCTTATCCAACATCATCCTTCCTGAAGAAGACCAATCCAAACAGCTGCTGTGAGACCTCAGAGTTCATTCACCAAAAAACCAACTAAATACTCGCATTTTGGTCAGTGTCATTTTCTGCAAATCCAAAAAACTTTAGCTTACCCTCTTGAACAATCATAAATTGCAATTACATTAGAACTACATTTGTAATGCAAAGGTGCTACATGCCATCAAGATCCATTTCGCTAAGCGTGCGATTAACGCAAGAGGAATCGGAGCGCTTGGCCCGGTTGAACTTTCCGGAAGCCAAAACGCCAAGTGATAAAATCCGGGCGCTCATAGCCGCACCGGAAAGTAGCTTCGCATCACTGGGCGATGGTACGCACACATTTGCAGCGCGGAAACTGGTAAAACCAGCAAGCGACATGCTGGATCAGAGTGACCGTCAGTCTGACGTTCTGCGGTTACTGACTGATCGCCTTCCGCTTCTTTTAGGGGAGCTGGCTGGCAAAGCTGGCGAAACAGATCTGAAGGACGCAGAAGCCGCAGTTACAGAAGATTTTTTTGAGCTCATTGAGCTGGTGCTTCAGGCCGGATTGAGACGGAATCCACGCCTGCAAAATCCGGAACTCTTCAAAGAGCTTGTCGATGATATGCGCAGCTCCACCGAACTTTTGCGCAACCGTTTAAACTCGAAGTAATACTGGAGGACTCAATGTCTGAATCTCTTTTATCTCGCGTCGGTCGTCTGGTTTCCGGAACTGCCAACTCCATTGTAGATGCCGTCGAAAGCACTGCACCTGACATGGTGATGAAACAGGCCATTCGTGAACTCGACAACGCTGTTGAAGACGTCCGCGACGCTCTTGGCAAAGCAGCCGTCAAAAAGCACGTAGCAAGCCAGCGGCTCGCAGAGACCAACAAGTCTCACGAAGAACTCTCCGAGAAAACCGCCATTGCCCTGCGCGCTGGCGAGAAGGATCTAGCCCGCGCGGCTGTTGCCCGTCAGATGGATCTGGAAGCTCAAATTCCAGTTCTGGAAAAGACAATTGCCGACGCTGGTGATGAAGAACAGGAGCTCAACAACTCCATCCTCGCTCTTCAGGGCCGCAAGCGCGAAATGGCAGACCAACTGGACGCTTACATTGCGCAAAAAAATGCTGCAACATCACAAAGCGCAACAGCAGATGGAGGCAGCGATCACAAGCTCAATACAGCCGTTGACAATGCCAACTCTGCATTTGATCGCGCAATGAAAGCGGCTACAGGAGTACCGGGTGTCGCGAACTCAGGAAGTATGGCCGACGATGCAAAGCTCGCAAAGCTGGATCAGATGACCCGCGACCACCGCGTAGAAGAGCGCCTTGCTGCGCTGGAAGCTGAACTGGAATAACAGCAACCGGCAATCATAGTGTTCATTGGGGGATGAATTGGCACAACTACTTTTTTCAAGCGAGACCTATCTCTTCACGCTCGCCATTTTTGTCATGCTCGCTCTGGCGCTGCTCGAAGTTGTCGGCATGGTGTTCGGGCTATCTCTTTCCGGTCTGGTCGATGATGTATTGCCGGATCTGGATATCGATGCGGATGTCGATATGGATGCAGACGTCTCGGTAGACGCGGTCGGCCTTGGCCCCGTCGACGGGTTCCTGGCATGGCTGGCCGTGGGCAAGGTCCCGTTCATCGTCTTGCTGATCATCCTGCTTACCAGCTTCGGCATCATAGGTGTGCTGATACAGTACACCGCTGCATCTGTCATAGGCTCATCAATCCCCTTCTGGATGGCGCTCATCCCGACGGTGATTGTCAGCTTCTGGTTCACCGCCACAACTGGTCATGCCATTGGCCGCATCATGCCCAAGGAAGAGACAGACGCACGCTCACGAAACAATTTGGTGGGCGAAGTTGCAGTCCTGACACTTGGCAATGCGACCATGGCTTTGCAGGCAGAAGCCCGCGTTACGGATAATTTTGGCACACGACATTACGTGCAGGTCATTCCAGACCAGCCAGACATCACATTAATGCAGGGAGACGAAGTCTTGCTTGTCGGCTTAAAAGGCTCCCTTTTCACAGCAATTGCGAACCCACACAAAAATTTATCACCTCGCCCAGACACGCTTGCAGATTAATCTCTCAATTTGAGGCCCAATATGTTTACAGAAAATCAAAACTCCGCCTTGGAGTCAGCCACTGGACTGACTGAGATGCTCGTCCTGGCAGCCGTTGTCCTTATTGCCCTTCTCGCAATCGGCATTGTCTTCTCCCGCCTCTACACCCGCTCTTCAAAAGAAGTTGCGTTTGTACGGACTGGTTTTGGCGGTCAGAAAGTCATCATGAACGGCGGCGCAATCGTCTTGCCAGTCCTTCATGACATCATTCAAGTGAATATGAACACCTTGCGCCTTGAAGTGCGCAGAGCCGATGAAGCAGCCCTTATCACCCGAGACCGCATGCGCGTCGACGTGGTGGCCGAGTTCTACCTGCGTGCTCAGCCAACCATCGAATCCATTGCCAATGCCGCACAAACCCTCGGCACTCGTACCATGCGTCCGGAAGACCTGAAGCACCTCATTGAAGGCAAGTTCGTCGATGCTCTGCGCGCCGTGGCTGCTGAAATGGCAATGGAAGAACTGCACGAACAGCGCGTTTCCTTCGTTCAAAAGGTACAGGCAGCTGTCTCCGAAGATCTGCTGAAAAACGGCCTTGAGCTGGAATCAGTCTCCCTGACCGGCCTTGACCAGACTCGCATGGAATACTTCAATCCAAACAACGCATTTGATGCAGAAGGTCTGACCAAGCTCACGCAAGAAATTGAAGAGCGCCGCAGAAAGCGCAACGACATTGAGCAGGATACAGAAGTCCTGATCCGCCGCAAAAACCTCGAAGCTGAGCAGCAAAAGCTCGAAATCGCTCGTGAGGAAGAATACGCTTCACTGGAACAGCAGCGCGATCTGGAAATTCGCAAAGCCAAGCAGCAAGCATTGATTGCCACGGAACAGGCAGAACGTCGCCGTGATGCAGAGCAGGCAGATATCACCTCGAAGCTGGAAATCCGCCAGTCAGCAATCGCATCCGAGCGTCAGGTCAAAGAGCAGGAAATTCTCAAGGACCGCGCACTGGAAGAAACGCGCATTGAAAAAGAGAAGGTTCTTGAGCTGACCCAACAGGACCGCTCAATTGCAGTCTCTGAAAAATCCAAAGCGCTTTCAACTGCCGATGCTGCAGCAAACGAAGCCCGCGCTATTGCGATCAAGGCAGAAGAACAGGTCATCACAGCGCGTGAGATCGAAGTAGCAGAACGTCACAAGCAGGTCGATCTGGTTCAGGCAGCTCAGGATGCAGAACGCTCCGCAATCGCCGTTACAGTTGGTGCGGAAGCAGAAAAGCAAGCTGCGGAAGACCATGCAGAAGCTGTTCGTCTGAAAGCAGGCGGTGATGCGGATCAGATCCGTATTGCAGCAAACGCGGAAGCAGATGCCGTCACGACCCGTGCTGAAGCTGACAAACTGCGCCTCGCAGTAGAAGCAGAAGGTCAGCGTATCCTAAACGAGGCATCCAACCTCCTGTCACCTGAGCAGATCAATATGCAGGTCAAACTGGCTCTGATCGAAGCTCTGCCACAGGTCATCAGCGAGAGCGTGAAGCCAATGGAGAACATCAACGAGATCAAAATCCTTCAGGTCGATGGTCTGGGTGGTGCAGCACCAGCAGCAAACGGAACACCAGCAGAAGGGTCTGCCGGTCTATCCGATCAGTTGGTCAACTCAGCCCTGAGATACCGCTCTCAGGCCCCACTGGTCGACAGTCTCCTTGGAGAACTGGGCATCTCCGGCGTAACGCCAAATGAGATGGCACAGTCAGTCTCCAAAGAGACCGTATAAAACACAAAAGCCCCGCTCAAAAGCGGGGCTTTTTCATTCAAAACAAAACACTTAGATACCCATTTGCCGACTGGCCAGATCCTTCATGATCTCTGAAGAACCGCCACCAATCGTCATCACCTTGGTCTCACGGTAAATGCGCTCAACCTTGGTTCCGCGCATGTAACCTGCACCACCAAGGATTTGCAGACACTCATTGGCCACATATTCCAGTGTGCTTGTTGCAAGGTTCTTCGCCATACAGATCTCGGTGATCGGGCTTTCTCCCAGCTGCAACCGCTGCGCCAGCTCTTCCAGCACAGCCCGAACTGCCTGCATCTTCATCGCCATATCGACAAACTTGTGCCGAATGACCTGACGATAAATGAGCGGCTTGCCAAACGTCTCACGCTGCTTCGCCCAGTCAAGTGCCTCTTCAAAAACACCCAGCATATGCCCGTAACAGGCAGAGGCGAGGAACAGGCGCTCGTTGTTGAAATTCATCATGATGCCCATGAACCCGGCATTCTCTCCGCCAATCAGGTTCTCCACCGGCACCTTCACATTGTCGAAATGCAGCGTAGCGGTGTCAGAGGCCCACCATCCCATCTTGTGCAACGGCGTCTGAGTAAAACCTTCCATACCCTTTTCAACCAGCATCAGCGAAATGCCACCCATGCCCGTATCACCAGTCCGCACAGCAACTGTGTAGTAGTCTGCACGCATACCGGAGGTGATGAAAGTCTTCTCACCATTCAAAACGTAATGACCATTCTCACGGCGGGCAACCGTCTTCAGGTTCTGCACATCTGATCCACCACCCGGCTCAGTAATCGCAAGCGCCGAAATCTTCTCGCCTGCCAAAACTGACGGGATCACCCGTGCCTTCAACTCATCAGACCCAAGGTGCGCAATTGGCGGCGTGCCAATGGTGTGGCTCATCAAGCCTGCATTGATGCCTCCACTCCCCGCACGTCCAAGCTCAACGGCGGAGAGATAAGACAACGGATAATCGATACCCGTCCCGCCATACTCCTCAGGAAACATGATGCCGAGCAGCCCAACATCCGCCGCCTTTTTGTAAAGCTCACGAGGAAACTCGTTGGCTTCATCCCATTGGGCGACATAAGGAGTGATCTCCTTGGCAATGAAACGGGAAAGCACATCACGAAAAGCCTCATGCTCCTCGTTGAACATGGTGGACTTGCGCTTCAATCCGAAGTCAGGAAGACTCAAACTCATCATATTCTCCTCCGCAAAACCTGCGGGTCATTCACAAAATCATTGGCACAAAATCACTGGCAGAAGATCTCAGGCGGTCTCTTCTTCCAGACGAACCAGCACATCGCGGCTGTTCACTTGTGCACCTTCCTGCGTCCCAAGTTCAGCAACAACACCATCACGCGGTGCCGTCAGCTCGTGCTGCATCTTCATCGCTTCCAGAACCAGCAGCACATCTCCTTTGAAGACCTGCGCACCCTGCTCTGTTTTCAAAGCAACAACAGCACCCGGCATCGGTGCAATAATCGAGCTGGATGCAGCCGAATTATCTTCTTTCTTGGAGCTGAAACTCTGCTCTTCGAAGAACTGCGTCTGCCCTTCCAACGAGATCCAAAGCCCCCCTTCAGGCGCTTCACTCACAAAGGCAGAGCGACGAACGCCGTCCGCTTCAAAAACAATGCTGCCGCGATCTTCACCTGTAAGAACCCGCAGGTCCTCCCGCACAGAGACTTCCTCACCATCCAGCTTGATCCTCACGGGCAAAGGTGTCGCTGTCGTCCAGCGGCTTTGGCCTTTGCTGCGAGCAAACAAACACACGGAAAGATCCCGCATAAGCTCTCGCGTTACATCTGCTGCAACAGAGCCAAGTTCACGATCATTAAGAAACGCCGTCGTAGCCTTGCCAGCTGCAAACACATCATCCTGCAACACACTCTTCAGAAAGGAGCCATTGTGAACCAGACCTTGCAAAACCAACTCATCCAGCCCGCGCAACAGCTTACGCCGTGCTTCATCCCGATCACTGCCATGTGCAATCAACTTGGCAATCATTGGATCGTAGTAGGATGAAATCTCGCTGCCCTGCTCAATGGCACTATCAACGCGCACGGAAAGATCATTGCCATTCCAGGCCAGCACAGTCCCCGTTTGTGGCAAAAAGCCAGCGTCCGCATCTTCTGCATAGAGACGCAACTCCATGGCGTGACCACTGAAGGAAATATCCTCCTGGCTCAACGGCAAAGGCTTTCCAGCGGCAACATCCAGTTGCCACGCAACCAGATCCTGCCCGGTAATTTCCTCCGTCACCGGATGCTCCACCTGCAAACGGGTGTTCATCTCCATAAAGTAGAAACTGCCATCAACAGCCAACAAAAACTCAACGGTTCCAGCCCCGCGATAGCCAATGGCCCGCGCCGCATCAACAGCAGCCTGCCCCATTGCCTCGCGGATTTCCGGCGTAACCGACGGCCCCGGTGCTTCCTCAATCACCTTTTGGTGGCGACGCTGCACAGAACAGTCCCGCTCCCCCAGATGCACCACGCTGCCATGATTATCAGCAAACACCTGAATCTCGACATGACGCGGATTGATCACCGCCTTCTCAAGGATGAGCTCGCCATTGCCAAAAGCATTTTCAGCTTCTGAAGCCGCAGCCGCCAGCTTGTCTTCAAGCCCACTCAGGTCTTCAACCAAACGCAAACCGCGCCCACCGCCACCAGCTGACGCCTTGATCATCAACGGCACGCCAATACACGCCGCTTCTGCAGCCAATGTCTCCGTAGACTGATCTGCGCCAGAATACCCCGACACACACGGCACGCCCGCCTCAATCATCCGCAGTTTGGAAAGCCGCTTGGAGCCCATCAACTCAATCGCTTCCGCAGGCGGACCAATGAAGACCAGTCCAGCATCCGCACAAGCGCACGCAAACTCCGCGTTTTCTGCCAGAAACCCATATCCCGGATGCACAGCCTGTGCGCCGGTTTTACGGGCCGCTTCCAATATAGCTTCAATATTCAGGTAGGAGTCTGCTGGTGTTGCCCCGCCAATACACGCTGCAATATCAGCATCTTCAACATGAGGAGCCATTGCATCAGCCTCGGAATAAACAGCAATACTCCGATAGCCCTTTTGCCGCGCAGTGCGGAACACTCGGCGAGCAATCTCCCCCCGATTGGCGACCAGGACGCTATCAAACATCGAAAATTCCCTTCACAGTGCCAAGATAGTCAGGCTTGCGAAAGCAGCTTATTCAGCCGCTTCCTTCTGCATTGCACGGTTCTTCTTTGGGTTTGGCAAAGTGCCATCCAGCTTGGAGATGATGGAAAGCATCACTTCATCTGCACCGCCACCAATGGACGTCAGGCGACTATCCCGCAGGAACTGGCTCACAGGGCTGTCCCACATGTAACCCATGCCACCCCAGAACTGCAGACAGGAATCCGCAAGCTCACGAGACAAACGGCCCGCCTTCAGCTTCGCCATGGAAGCAAGGCGCGTCACGTTCTCACCACGCACCATGGATTCAACGCACTTCTCAGAAAGCGCACGCAACAGCTCCACTTCAGTGCGCAATTCACCAAGGCGGAAGTGCACCACTTGAAAATCCAGAATGCTCTGGTTGAAGGCTGAACGCTCACGGCAATAATCTTCCGTCAGCTGAATGATGCGGTCCATGCCATCAACAAGCGATAAGGCACACCACAGGCGCTCTTCCTGGAACTGCAGCATCTGGTACATGAAACCAGCACCCTCAGTGCCAATCAGATTGCGCTGAGGAACACGCACGTCATCAAAGAAGATCTGCGCCGTATCAGAAGAGCGCTGACCAAGCTTGTTCAGACGATCCGACTTGGTGATGCCAGCACTGTCCATCGGCACAACAATCAGCGATTTGTTCTGGTGCTTATGCCCCTCACTGGTGTTCACCAGCATGCACATATAGTCCGCCTGCGTGGAGTTGGTGATCCACATCTTGGAGCCGTTGATGATATAATCATCACCATCTTTCACCGCATTACTCTTGATGTTCGCCACATCAGACCCGGCATGGGCTTCAGAAACGCCAACACAGGCCACCATGTCACCAGCAATCGCAGGGGTCAAAAACTCCTTGCGCAGCTCATCAGATCCAAAGCGGGAGAGCGCCGGGGTCGCCATGTCGGTTTGCACGCCAATTGCCATGGGCACACCACCACAGGCACATGCGCCCAGCGCTTCAATGGTCATGGCCTGATAGGAGTAATCAAGGCCCATCCCGCCATACTCTTCTGGCTTGTTGACACCAAGAAAACCGAGATCACCCATTTTCTTGAAAAGCTCATGAGCTGGAAAGATTCCTGCCTCTTCCCATTCCGGCACATGCGGATTGATTTCGGCCTCGACGAACTTGACCACCGCACTTTTCATTTTCCGATGTTCTTCAGTATATTCCATCGTGAAACCCTCATGTTGAACTGGACTCAAAGAGCCGAATAGCGCTGCTCTGCCTAGCCGCGCGCGACCCCAAATGCTGTTGGATTAAGCTGACGTTTCCTGGCATCTGCACAAACAGATAGGGCCAATGAGACAACGCGGCGCGTGTCTCTCGGATCAATGATCCCATCATCCCAAAGCCGCGCCGTCGCAAACAGCGCTGTGGTCTCTGGTGACATCTGGTCAACGATCTTCTGTGCCATCTGGTCAGTCATGCCATCTGGAATCTCTTGTCCCATCTTCGCAAACTTCTCTTCAGTGATGATCTTCATCACCGTCGCCGCCTGCTCCGGCCCCATCACACCAACTTTGGCCGATGGCCACGAGAAGATGAAATCAGGATCAAACCCACGGCCACACATGCCGTAGTTACCAGCACCCCAGGCACCACCAACCACAATGGTCACTTTCGGCACCGTCGCATTGGCAACCGCCTGGATCATCTTGGACCCATGCTTGACGATCCCGCCTGTCTCCGCATCCCGGCCCACCAGATAGCCAGTGGTGTTCATCAGGAACAGCAGCGGCGTATTGCTTTGGCAGCAAAGCTGAATAAATTGCGCCGCCTTCACCGCACCTTGCGGATCAATCGGGCCGTTATTGCCCAAAATGCCAACAGCCTGCCCATCAATGCGAGCATGACCACAAACCGTGGCTCCGCCAAATTCCTTCTTGAAATCAAGGAAGTCAGAGCCGTCCGTGATGCGAGCAATAATCTCGCGCACATCATACGGTTTCTTGGCATCCTCAGGCACGATGCCCAGCAGATCCGTGGCATCATAAAACGGCTGTTTGCCACCTTCCGCCTCGACCGGCGCATCCCAAGGCAGATGGTCAACAATCTCACGCGCGGTCTCGACGCCATGCGCATCATCCTCTGCCATGTATTCAGCTGTGCCAGCTGTGTTGTAATGCAGCTCCGCACCACCCAGTTCTTCATCGCACGCAATCTCACCCGTTGCCGCTTTCAGCAGCGGAGGACCGGCCAGAAAGATCTTCGACTTGCCACGCACCACAACAGTGTAATCCGACAGCCCCGGCATGTAGGCACCACCAGCGGTCGATGACCCATGCACCACCGTCACCTGCGGAATGCCTGCCGCAGACATACGCGCCTGATTGGCAAACGCCCGTCCGCCTTCAACAAACAGTTCAGACTGGTACATGAGGTTCGCACCAGCACTTTCCGTCAGCGCAACAATCGGGAGTTTCTGTTTCTTGGCAATTTCCTGCAGGCGAAGCGTCTTCTTCAATCCCATTGGAGAGATAGAGCCGCCTTTGATCGCAGAATCCGTCGCCACCACAAGACAGCGCTTTCCAGCCACATAGCCAATGCCAGCTATAGAGCCACCACCAGCAACATTCTTCTTGCCGTCATCGTCATGCATCTTCAGGCCAGCCAGCGTGGAAATCTCCATAAACGGAGAACCACGATCCAGCAGCAGGCTCACACGATCCCGTGGCAACAACTGGCCACGCTTCTCAAACTTCCCGCGCTTGCTCTCAGAGTTTTCCCGAACCTTTGCCTCATACCCACGGAACTCTTCAATGAGAGCTTCCATGAAGGCTTTGTTCTGAGCAAACGCAGCGCTGCCGCTATCGACTGAGGAGGTTAACTTGGGCATTTGTCTTTCTCCCAAGCTTTAAGGGCCCTAGGCTTCTCATAGCGATGAAACCCTTGGTATTCCTTCATATTCGCATTGTCGCCAACTGGCATTAGGTTGGTCCAGAGCGGCGCTCCGCCATCCACGCCAATACACTGTCCAGTCATGAACGCAGCTCCCGGAGAAAGCAGGAAGTTCACCAGAGAGGCAACCTCAGCTTCCGTGCCCAAACGACGCGCGAGGTTGTTGTCCGCCATCCGCGCAAACATGGTTTTGATGAAGTTTTCGTCGTAGGTGTCAAAGCCGGAAGACGCGATCCAACCCGGCGCAACCGCATTCACCCGCACACCTGCTTCGGCCCATTCAACAGCCAGCGTCATGGTTAGGTTCTGCATACCAGCCCGTGCCACACCAGAGTGCGCCATGCCCGGCATACCGCGCCACATGTCTGCAACGATGTTGACAATGGCACCACCTTTGCTCTTGCGCATACCCTGATTGTAAACCTCACGCGCCATCAAAAAGCCGCCTGTAACGTTGGTCTCGACAACCGCGTCAAAGCCCTTCTTCTTGATTGAAGCCGCAGGGCTTGGATACTGCCCGCCCGCATTGTTCACGAGGCCATGGATCACACCACGCTCCGCAACAATCTTGGCGACGGTTTCACCAACAGCCTCTTCATTGCGAATGTCCAGCGAGTGCGTAGAAACCTCGCCGCCATCCTCACGAATTTCATCAGCCACCGCATCAAGCTTTGCCTGCTTGCGGCCAAGGAGAACGGTATGGGCGCCCAACGCTGCAAGTTCGTGGGCGATACAGCGACCAATGCCACTGCCTCCCCCAGTCACAATCATTGTTTGTCCATCAAACAACCCATCTCGCAGGACTGATGCGTAACGGGACGGTTCATTGCTCATTCCAAATTCTCCCTGCCACTCACGCGGCTTATTCAAACAGAGGCCCTCGCCTCAAAATTCCCGGTTTGGGGTGACCGCGTCACCCCAAACCATTGTCAGTCTTTCAGGCCGGCGCACCAGCCGCAGCACCGCATTCATCTTCCCAAACCACCGGACGATCAGGCATACCTTGCACCACCTCTTGATAGCGATCTTCAAGGCGTGTTCTTTTGATTTTCATGGTCGGGGTGAGATAACCATTCTCAATGGTCCACATGTCGTTTGCGACAATGATGGAGCTCAGTTTCAAATGGCTTTCAACGGCACTGTTGATGCTGTGATAGGTCTCTTCAAGGCTGGTACGCACCTCTTCGCGCGACAGTCCATGGGTCATCTCGCTGGAGAGGAACACCACCGCCGCAGGCTGTGCCAAATCAGACCCCATCACACAGGCTTGCTCAACATACGTGTTGTCAAACAGCATGGCCTCAATCGGCACCGGCGCAATGTACTTGCCTTTGGAAGATTTGAAGATTTCCTTCACACGGCCCGTAATACGCAAGAACCCATCTGCATCCTGCTCAACCTTGTCACCAGTATGGAACCAGCCATCTTCAATGGTTTCAGCAGTCAGCTCAGGATCCTTGTAGTATCCCTTGGTAACAGCGTCTCCACGAATGAGAAGCTCACCTTCATCGGTGATCTTGATCTCAAGCCCTGCAAGCGGCGTACCGATTGTGCCGACCTTATCCGCACGGAATGGGAAGTGAGAGGACGCAAGACCTGCGGTCTCGGTCATGCCCCATCCCTCAGTAATGTTGATGCCCAGCTTCTGGTACCATTCCAGAACAGCCTTGGAGATTGGTGCTGAACCACTCCCGATGAGCTTTGCGTTGGTCAGGCCAAGCTGTCCGCGGATCTTCCGCTTCACATACCAGCTCAGGATCGGAATGCTCAAAAGCCTGTCCAGCTTCTTCTGCGGGACCTTGGCAAGGATACTGGACTGGAATTTCATCCAGAGACGCGGAACAGAAATGAACATGGTCACTTCAGCTGCCCGCAAGTCCTCTGCAAAGGTGTCCAAAGACTCCACAAAGCTCACGACCACACCTGCATAAAGGCTCACATGCTCAATAAGAGCACGCTCGGTGATATGCGCCAGCGGAAGATAGGAGATCAGGCGTTCTTCACGGCCCAGTTCCAAAGACTGGGTTGGAGACCATGCGCCATAGGCAATATTGCGCCAGGTGACTTCCACCCCCTTCGGATTCCCGGTGGAGCCAGAGGTGTAAACAATGGAAAACAGCTCATCCAGCTCTGGCTTGGCCAGCTTATCTTCTGGCAACGGATCATTCGTTTTGACCAGCTGCGTCCAGCTGTGCTCACAATCTATCGTGTTATAGGGAAGCGCGATCTTGACCACGCTCTCAGGAATACCCTGCTGGCTCGGCGCAAAGTCATCCAGCTTGCCCATAAACAGCGCTTTGATATCTGCATGATTGATGATGTAGCTGATCGTATCCGCTGAGGCGGTGTAATAAATTGGTGTTGAGATATAACCAGCGGCCTGAATTGCAAAGTCAGCCAAAAACCATTCAGCGCAGTTTTTAGAGAGAATACCAATCCGGTCTCCCGGTTGGAAACCCATTGACTGGAGCGCAGCAGCCACACGCCGGACGGTGTCGTAACACTCCTTCCAGGTGAATTCTATGAACTGCCGGTTCACGGGTTGTCGCAGATAAACCGAGTTTGGTTTATCTGTGGCCCATTTTTGCAGCATTTCAATTGGCAGTGCGTACTGTGTACCCATGTTCCCTCCTCTGATGTGTTGGTTCAGCCTCCCCGCTGGTTCCAACACTATCGTTATTGCGCGATAGACTTCGGCATTATAGTCAGCTCATACGAATATGAGCATACCCTGCATTTCTTCTTCCTTCACCGCATTCGAACATCTGTTATCGGGTAAACGCATACCCCAGAATTTAAGGGGTCACCTAAGGAGCCCAGGAAGGTTTGCGTTTTTGTAAAAACGACTTCACACCTTCCTGTCCCTCTTCCCCAACGATAGCTCTTGCAAAATGAGCCGCCGCGCTCTGGCGCAACTCTTCCTGTTCAAGGAAAAGCGTCTCCTCAACCACCTGTTTGGTGGCCGCAACAGCATCTGGCGCACAAGCCAGAACTTGCTGTTTCAGGTCCGCTTCTGCTATCTCAAGCGCTGCCTGATCTGCAACAGCTTCATCGACCAGACCGATATCAAAGGCCTCGACACCGGTCAATTTGCTCCCCAACACGAGCATTTTCTTGGCTTTCTGGTAGCCCAGACGTTTGGTCACGTACTGAGCAATCTGAGCAGGCGGCAAGCCAATCCGCGTCTCAGTAAAAGCAAATTTGGCGTCTTGCGTTGCGACCACAAAGTCGCAGGCACTGGCCATACCAAGGCCACCAGCCATGGCGGCCCCCTCCACCAAAGCAATGGTCACTTGCGGCTGATTGGCGATCATTCCAAAAAACGCTGCAGCTTCCAGACTGATCTTTTGCGCAATCGCCTCGGCCTCATCACCACCAGCCATGATCTGCTGGAAGGACTTCAGATCACCACCAGCACAGAACACACCGCCAGCACCAGTGAACGTGATGCCACGCACGCTGCAATCGTCCTGCACATCCCGCAGAACTCTGGAGATTTCAGCAATCACCTCGCCTGTCAGCGGATTGCGCTTCTCGGGCTGGTTCAAAGTGATGGTCATCCAACCATCTTTTTGAGCCACAAGAACGGCAGAAGTTGTTGAAGCATCACTCATCACATCACCTCCTGCGCAATGGACTGCGGAACCGGAACACTCTGTGTCAGCAAGATCTGGCTGTACGCCTTTGCTTGCGGGTCCAACCGCAAGCTGGCAATGCCACCGCCGCCAAGCACATCATCAATCAGGAAATTCAGCGCATGACAGCCCGGCAGATAGAAACGGGCAACTTTGCCCGGATTGAAATGCGCAAAGGTCTGCGCAACAGCCTCTTCACTCAGGGCAGCTGCAATCCACGGCAACCACTCCGCCTTCCGCGCAATGACGCCAATGTTCGCTTTATCGCCTTTGTCACCACTACGCGCATAAGCCAGCTTGATCAGCGGAACATCAATCAGCACATCATCAGACGTAACGGCTTGTGGAATCTCGGCACTCTCAGCTGCCGCTGCCACACCTGTCGCAATCACAGGCTCAAACGGAACAGGCGCTCCTTCCAGAGAAACCTGAGGCGAAACCGCCGACTGCTCAACAAGGAACGAAAACAACCGCACAACAGGCGACGGCTTAGGCCGACCACCGTTAAACGTTGTCATCCCCGGAGCAACAGAAAGGCCCAATCCAGTCAGCTCACGCAACAACAAACCAGCAGCACGCTGGTCCACATGCCGAGCGGCAATCTTCAGGACAACCTCCTCATAGGTGCCCCGGCTCACAGAAGCCGCTCCAACCTGAGATCCTGCCCCCACAATCTCAACGGACACCTCTTGATAGCCGGGCGCACCAAGCTTTTTCATCACCGTCTCAGCGCGGCTAAGCGCAAGGTCAGCAAACACCTGCGCCTTCTCACCAGCATCAAAGCCCACATAGGGGATCATCAATCCAATGCGAAACCCATCCGCCCAGGTTGCTGAAACTTTCAGGCTCTCAGGCGCTGAACGCCCTTTTGCGCCGGAAACATGCACACAATCCGCTGCTTTCGCCTCAACCTTCACCTGGGAGAAGTCACAGGTCACATCAGGAAGCAAATACGCCTGCGGATCACCAATCTCATAGATCATCTGCTCAGCAACAGTACCAACACTCACAAGCCCGCCACTGCCATCCGGTTTACTCAGGTCACAGCTGCCATCTTCATAAACTGTCGCAATCGGATAACCGATCTTCTTCACATCCGGCACATCCCGCCAGTCCGTAAAGTTGCCGCCAGTAACCTGCGTCCCACACTCCAGCAAATGCCCAACAAGGCTCCCTGCGGAAAGGCGGTCATAATCCGCCCAGTCCCAGCCAAAGGCATGTGCGCATGCAGCAAGGGTCAACGCACTGTCAGCACACCGGCCTGTAATGACGATATCGGCACCAGCATCCAGAGCAGCAACAACAGGCTGCGCACCAAGGTAAGCATTGATGGAGGCAACTTTCTCAGACTTCGGGAAGGCCTCATGAGAGAACATCTCTGTCACACCAGTGGCCTGATACGTTCCAGCCTCCGCCAGCAGATCATCACCAGTGACAACAGCGACCTTCAGATCCAGCTTCTGCGCAGCAATCAATTCGCGGATCTTGGCAGCGCAGCTCTCTGGATTAACACCACCAGCATTACTGAGAATTTTCGTCTTGGACGCGGCAATAGTCTTCAGGTTCAAGCCAAGCACCTGCTCAACAAAATCCGTCGCATATCCAAGATCAGGAGACTTCTGACGCGCCCTTGCCATGATGGAAAGAGTGATCTCTGCCAGATAGTCGTAAACAATGTAATCGAGCCCTCCAGCGCGCAACAACTGCCCGGTTGACGCACTAGAGTCACCCCAAAAGCCGCAAGCCCCCCCAATGCGAATTGGCTGCTTACGTTTACTAGAGCTTTGATTTTCCGTGGTTTTCATGGTCATTTTAACGGAAACCTCTTTTACATACCAAACGTACGGTATATACTAGTTCCCAATACGTCAAGTGTTTCAGAGAAAACCCCTTCCTAAGGCTAAGGTTCATCATGGTAAGCAAGTTGGACAAGAAGAAGCAGCGCGGTGAAAACACACGCAAAGCCCTCATTAAGTCGACCATCGATTGCCTCGACCGGCTCGGCTATGCAGAAACCTCAATCAATCGCGTGCTGGAAGGCGTTGACGTCAGTCGCGGTGCCCTGATGCACCACTTCCCTTCCAAGGAAGATTTGGTGATTGGAACCGTCGACTTCCTGCTCTCAAGAATTTTGCGCCACTACCAACAGGAAAGCCCAAACTCTTTCCCCTTCGCACAGGTAACGCATTCTGGTAACGGGACACTCGCCGACGCACTCGTAACCTATTGGAAAAACATCATCGACACACCAGAAGGGCGCGCCTTCTCTGAAATCATCATGGCAACCCGCACGGACAAGGCATTGTCCCTGCGCATCTCCCCCAAACTGGAAGACTGGAACGAGCAGCTCAATCAGTTCTTTCTGCCACCGGGTTTAGATAAACAGGCCATTGAAGACGTAACTCTGACCCTCCTCATCTGGCGCTCTTTCATCCGCGGCATGATTTTCCAGCAGGAGTTCCACAGCGACCCGGATTACATCGAAAAGATCATCCGCAAGTTCGCCATGATCATGGAACCACATCTGAAGCTGGCTCAAACGCAGAGCGGCACATAACAAATGAGAGCCAGATCGCTGACCTTGGCCGCCAGACAAATGCTCTTGGCAACTTGACCCAAATGCCCTCATTTCCATTAAGTTCTGCCTAGTGATACTGCCAAGTCCCACGGGGCTTTAATCCTTTAAGGCACTGCAAAGGCATATGATCTGCGCTGGTAGAACGCGCGCGCGCTGGATCAGGGAGCCTTATGACCGATGGACGAGGCATCAAACACACCACAACCCAATACCACCTCCCCTACGGAGCAGGATCCGGTCTGCGGCATGTCCGTAACAGTCACAGCCGACACCCTCTCAGCTGATTTTTCAGGAAAGCCCTACCACTTCTGCTCTCCCAAGTGCTTCAATAAGTTCGACAGCGATCCCTATTATTACGCCTCGGGTAACAGCAAAAAGCAGCAGGACACACAGGCGCAGGATATCGATTACACCTGCCCCATGCATCCGGAGATCGTCAAGAAAGGCCCCGGCGAATGCCCTATCTGTGGCATGGCACTGGAGCCAGTGACAGTCACCAGCAATGACGAACCCAGCCACGAACTGGTCGACTTCACCAGACGCTTCTGGCTCAGCGCAATCCTCTCAGTTCCCCTGCTCGCCATCACCATGGGCCCCTTCATCGGCCTCCCGTTCCGCGAATGGATCGGAGAACCCACAGCCATCTATGTTGAATTTGTCCTCGCAACACCTGTTGTTCTGTGGGCAGGCACTCCATTGTTCGAGCGCGGCGTCAAATCCATCACCACATGGAACCTCAACATGTGGACGCTCATCACCCTGGGCGTCGGTGCCGCCTATCTTTACTCTCTGGTGGCAACATTCCTGCCCGGCCTGTTCCCCCCAAGCATCCGCGCTGCCACAGGCCATCCGCCGGTCTATTACGAAGCCTCGGCTGTCATCCTTGCTCTGATCTTCATGGGACAAGTGCTGGAAATGCGAGCCCGTGAGCGCACGGGTGATGCCATCCGTGCTCTGCTTGACCTTGCTCCTAAAACCGCCCGCCGCGTGCTGGAAGACGGCACAGAATATGACGCCTCCCTCGAGAACATCATGACGGGCGACAAGCTCCGTGTCCGCCCTGGAGAGGCAGTCCCTGTCGACTCTCGCGTCATCGATGGTCAATCCTATCTGGATGAAAGCATGATCACCGGCGAACCCATCGCCCTTGAGAAAAACGTCGGAGACACGGTCACAGGTGGAACACTCAACAAAAACGGAACGCTGATCATTGAGGCAACAAACGTCGGCGCGGATACCATGCTCTCTAAGATCGTCACCATGGTCTCCTCTGCCCAACGCTCACGCGCGCCCATTCAGGGCATGGCAGATAAAGTCTCGTCCTACTTCGTCCCCACCGTGGTCAGCATCTCCATTCTCTCATTCTTCATCTGGTTGCTCATCGGCCCGGCACCATCCCTGTCTTACGCCGTCATCGTCGCCGTATCAGTGCTCATCATCGCCTGCCCGTGCGCCCTCGGCCTTGCCACGCCCATGTCCATCATGACTGCCAGTGGTCGGGGTGCACAGGCAGGCGTGCTCATCAAAGATGCCACCGCACTGGAGCTCATGTCCAAAGTCGATACGCTCATTGTCGACAAGACAGGAACCATCACAGAAGGCAAACCGACCGTCACCTCAATCCAGTCTTTCTCTAAGGGTTACACCGAGGATCAACTCCTCCACATCGCGGCCTCCATCGAAAAAGGCTCCGAGCACCCGCTGGCGGAAGCAATCGTCCATGCTGCCTCAGCCAGAAAAATGTCGCTGTCCAACTCAGATGATTTTGAAGCCCACACCGGAAAAGGCGTCAGCGCGAAGGTAGAAGGCAAGCGCTACGCCATCGGCAACCCGGTCGTCTTCAACCTCACCGATAAGATCTCTGAGGATATGAAGCAAAAGCACCAAGCTTTGAGTGCTGCAGGCAACACCAGCATCTATATGTCAAATGAGCAAGACATCATCGGCTTGATCGCCATCTCCGACCCGATCAAAGAAAACGCAGCCGAGGCCATCCAGCAACTGCATGAGGCCGGTATCAAAGTCGTCATGGCAACCGGAGACAATGCCTTAACAGCCAAAGCCGTCGCCAACTCTGTCGGTATTGATGAGTTCAAGGCAGAAGCCTTGCCAGAAGACAAGAAGACACTGGTCGATCAGCTCCATGCATCCGGAGCAATGGTTGCCATGGCAGGCGACGGCGTCAACGACGCACCCGCCCTTGCTTCTGCCGATGTAGGGCTGGCAATGGGAACGGGCGCAGACGTCGCTGTTGAAAGCGCGGGCATCACATTGCTGAATGGCGATCTCACAGGCATTGTGCGTGCCCGCAAGCTCGCCATCGGGTCGTTGCGCAACATCCGCCAGAACCTGTTTCTGGCGTTCGTCTACAACTCCGCAGGTGTCCCCATCGCAGCAGGCATTCTCTACCCCTTCACCGGAGCGCTGCTCTCACCCATGATTGCAGCGCTGGCCATGAGCCTGTCATCCTTCTGCGTGGTGATGAACTCCTTGCGTCTAAAAAACCTGAAGCTCTAATCCGCTACAGTCAGGATTTCAGAAAGAGGCTTCTTCAGCTTCGCCACAGCAGGCACCTTGGCATCTTCAGCCGGGTGGCCAACTGCAATGATCATGATTGGCTTTTCAGAGTCAGGGCGATCCAGCATGCCATTCAAAAATTTCATCGGGTTGGGCGTATGGGTCAGCGAAACCAGCCCTGCATGGTGCAGCGCCGTCAGCAGAAAACCGCAAGCAATGCCAGTGCTTTCAGGCACATAGTAGTTTTTGTAGCGCGTCCCGTCTTCAAACTGCCCCCAACGCTGTGCAAACACAACAATCAGCCACGGCGCGTCTTCCAAGTGGGGCTTGTCGTCATTAGTGCCAATTGGCTCAAGCGCTTTGATCCACTCATCACCCGCACCGCCGTCATAAAACCGGCGCTCTTCTTCCTCCGCACCATCCCGAATACGCTTCTTAAACTCAGGTTGAGAGATCGCCACGAAATGCCAGGGCTGATGGTTCGCACCAGATGGAGCCGTACCAGCCGTGCGAATGCACTCTTCAATAACCTCTCGGGCAACAGGACGATTTGAAAAATCCCGAACCGTATGGCGACGCTTCATCTTGTCATAAAAGCCTTTCACAGCTTCAAGCATCTGCTCATCGCTCAGGTCCAGACGATCCGGCAAATCCACTGGCTCATAGGTAATGTGTTCTTTGGCAAACATCCTGTTCCCCCGCTTTTCAGGTATTCTTTTGCTTTCCCTCACAAGCCAAACCGACGACAGCCTCCCAGCGTCCGACAGCCCATGTAAGGTCTCAGCGAAAACTAACGGAAGAATACGGCTAAATCTATTGAACTTGCCTCCAGAAAGCTGAACCGGCCTCTAAAAGCCATCACAACGATCCATCCGGCACCCAACGGCGAGATACCTCCGTGCTGTTCTCATAACTGGCCTCAAAGATTGGCGCAGCCAACGTCGCCCGCACATGCAGCGTTCCCTCACCCACATTACAAAACCCATGCAAACGCCCGGCAGGGATCAGGACACTCTGATTACTTGTCGCAACATACCGCTCATCCCCGCAAGTGATTTCCGCAGTCCCGCCAATCACCTCCAAAAGCTCCTCCACCGCATGCAGGTGCAACGGAGCCCCGCTTCCGGGCTCACACCACTGATCGAAAATACAAAGCTGATGAGCACCATTCACAGCAGAGACCCTCATCCGCGTCACCACCCCACCCCGCCACTCTTCCAGTTCCTGCGCATTATGATCAATAAGAGTCATCACAAACTTCCCTTCCTGACAGAAAGACAATCAAAAGCTCACTCTATCTGACAAGTACGAAGAACTCAGAAACTGCAGTATGTAAGGATAATCACATCAGTTGCCGTGAACACGTTTCAGGAAGGTTCCATGTTATCACTGTACATGTGAGGAGTTCGCAAGCTGATAGGGTTGAGCTGCATTGTTGTTAAGTAACTGCACTTGGCACTCAATGAGCGCAAATCACTTATCCCCGACGTGCATTAAGCCCGGTATCAGCGACATCATTTGAGGTAGGGGGATAGATTATTTCTATCCCCTTTCACGGCTTGAGTGCTGAGCTGAATGTTTGCCCGAGTTATCCCACCAATCGCAATCCATTGCAGTCCCACTGCCAATCTTACTTCACCAGCTGGCGAGACACAGCAACGCAGTCTCGACTTTGGTAACGCAAACAAACGCACGTAGGAACGCAAAGCCACTACAACTACCTTTAAGACCAATCAAATTGCATAAAGACAGCCGTAGCAAATACCGCCAACGAACGCAGATAGGAGCGCACCGTCGTTCCGGCGACGTGGTGCAGTTACGGATTCAATCCCACCGATTACATCCTGATGCACAACTGGCCCCGTATTACCTTCGCAAGTGCAGCAGGCGTGGAGGCACAATACGAGTGCAAATGCCAGCGAACGCAGATAGCCTCGCAAAGTCATCCCAGTTGCGGTTTAGCTCAATCACACAGCACACAGCACCAGCTCATAAATACCGCGGCTTGATCGCCTGTGTTAGTCGCTCTTGAGGTCTAAGGCTCGCCCTTCCCACAGGCTCACTCCCCTTCTCTTTGGGATGCACGGAGGGTAGCTCATGTCTCATAACAGCACCGCGAGGCTATGCGTTTCCATCCCTTGAGGTCGTTGCTTTGGTTTCGCTGAGGCCAACTGTTGGCTGGATATTCAGGGATAAGAGAGTGCTTTGGTGCTGGCGGTTTGGAGTCTAGCTCGCAGTGTTTTCAGCCCTCTCATTCAGGACGGCCTAGTTCTAAAACGACAAAAAGCCCCCATGCATTATGCATTGGGGGCTTTTTGTCTGATATGTTTGTTCTGTTTTATTTTGTAGAGATTTGTCGGTGTGTATTATTCATGCCCGGCGGCGCCCTACTCTCCCGCGTCTTAAGACGAAGTACCATTGGCGCAGGGGCGTTTCACTTCCGAGTTCCAG